>NZ_JBEXRA010000013.1:0-176594 GCF_040612855.1 Streptomyces sp. NPDC006332 | reverse complement strand
GCGTGTGGATCGAACAGAGAGGGGCAAGGGGCGCGAGAACTGAAACCGATTCCGCGACGTTCCGAGGACGGACACCCCCGACCCGGCCCCGACCCACCCCCGAACGGCAGGCGCACCACGCACCCGCACCTACGCCCCGGTCAACTCCACCTGCACCTCAACCTCCACCGGCGCATCCAACGGCAGCACCGCCACCCCCACCGCACTCCGCGCGTGCACGCCCTTGTCGCCCAGCACCTCACCCAGCAACTCACTCGCGCCGTTCACCACACCCGGCTGCCCCGTGAAGTCCGACGCCGAGGCCACGAACCCGACCACCTTCACGACACGCGCGACACGGTCGAGGTCACCGGCCACGGACTTCACCGCGGCCAGCGCGTTCAGCGCACACGTACGCGCCAGCTCCTTCGCCTCCTCGGCCGTAACCTCCGCACCCACCTTCCCGGTGACCGGAAGCTTCCCGTCCACCATCGGAAGCTGGCCGGACGTGTACACGTACACGCCCGACTGCACGGCCGGCTGGTACGCGGCCAGCGGCGGCACGACATCAGGAAGACGAAGGCCCAGCTCGGCCAACCGAGCCTCGACCGCGCTCACGCCTTCTCCCGCTTCAGGTAGGCCACCAACTGCTCGGGGTTGTTCGGCCCGGGCACGACCTGGACAAGCTCCCAGCCGTCCTCGCCCCAGGTGTCCAGAATCTGCTTCGTGGCGTGGACGAGCAGTGGCACGGTTGCATATTCCCACTTGGTCATGCGGCCGACTGTAGCCGCTGCCCACTCCGCATCCGCAGCCACGTTTGTCCACAGCCTCCGGCGTAGCCCGCGCGCGGACTGGTTAGGCTCGAATACGTGAGCAGGCTCCAGGTCGTCAGCGGCAAGGGCGGGACCGGAAAGACCACGGTCGCCGCAGCCCTAGCGCTGGCCCTCGCCACCGAGGGGAAGCGGACGCTTCTCGTCGAGGTCGAGGGTCGGCAGGGCATCGCGCAGCTCTTCGAGACGGAAGCGCTTCCCTATGAGGAGCGCAAGATCGCCGTCGCGCCCGGGGGCGGGGAGGTGTATGCCCTGGCCATCGACCCCGAACTGGCCCTTCTGGACTACCTCCAGATGTTCTACAAACTGGGGAGCGCGGGCCGAGCCCTGAAGAAGCTCGGCGCGATCGACTTCGCCACCACCGTCGCGCCCGGCCTGAGAGACGTACTCCTCACAGGCAAGGCCTGCGAGGCAGTGCGCCGCAAGGACAAGAGCGGCCGGTTCGCCTACGACTACGTCGTGATGGACGCACCCCCCACCGGCCGTATCACCCGCTTCCTCAACGTGAACGACGAGGTCGCGGGACTCGCCAAGATCGGCCCGATACACAATCAGGCGCAGGCCGTGATGCGGGTGCTGAAGTCGGCGGAGACGTCGGTGCACCTGGTGACGCTGCTGGAGGAGATGCCCGTCCAGGAGACGGTGGACGGGATCGCCGAGCTGCGGTCCGCGAGGCTGCCGGTGGGGCGGATCATCGTGAACATGGTGCGGCCGGAGGTGTTGGACGCGGCCGACCTGGAACTCGTACGGAAGGCCCCGCGGACGGCCGTCGCCCGCTCTCTGTCGGCAGCCGGGCTCGGCGGCGCACGACGTGGCGGGAACGCCGAGCGGCTGATCGATCCGCTGGTGGCGCAGGCCGACGAGTACGCCGAACGGTACGCGCTGGAGCACGAGCAGCGGGTGGTGCTCGGCGAGCTGGACCTGCCACTGCACGAACTGCCACTGTTCGCCGAGGGGATGGACTTGGCGGGCCTCTACGAACTGGCCACCGACCTGCGGGAACAGGGGATGTCATGAGCCCGAACACACACCCGCAGAGCACCCCCCACCCACAAGACCCAGCCCACGCCCCGCACGCTCAAGACACCCCGCCCCGTCAAAACGTCCCGCACGCTCAAGACGCCCCCCGCCACCACCTCTCCCCCACCCGCGTCCTCGACATCGATCCCCTCCTCGACGACCCGGAGACCCGCATCGTGGTGTGCTGCGGCTCCGGCGGCGTCGGAAAGACCACCACCGCCGCCGCGCTGGGCCTCAGGGCGGCCGAGCGCGGCCGGAAGGTAGTAGTCCTCACCATCGACCCGGCCCGCCGCCTCGCCCAGTCGATGGGCATCGACTCGCTCGACAACGTCCCCCGCCGAGTGAAGGGCGTCAACGACGCCGCGAACGGCGAACTGCACGCGATGATGCTGGACATGAAGCGCACCTTCGACGAGATCGTCGAGGCGCACGCGGATCCGGAGCGGGCCGCCGCGATCCTGAACAACCCCTTCTACCAGTCGCTCTCGGCGGGCTTCGCAGGCACGCAGGAGTACATGGCGATGGAGAAGCTGGGGCAGCTGCGCTCCAGGGACACCTGGGACCTGATCGTCGTCGACACGCCCCCGTCCCGCTCGGCGCTCGACTTCCTGGACGCCCCGAAGCGCCTGGGGTCCTTCCTGGACGGCCGGCTGATCCGGCTGCTGACGGCCCCGGCGAAGCTGGGCGGCCGCGCCGGGATGAAGTTCCTGAACGTCGGAATGTCGATGATGACCGGCACCCTCGGCAAGCTGCTCGGCGGCCAGCTCCTCAAGGACGTCCAGACGTTCGTGGCCGCGATGGACACCACCTTCGGCGGCTTCCGCACCCGCGCGGACGCGACGTACAAGCTGCTCCAGGCGCCCGGGACGGCGTTCCTGGTGGTCGCGGCGCCGGAGCGGGACGCGCTGCGGGAGGCCGCGTACTTCGTGGAGCGGCTGGCCGCCGAGGACATGCCGCTGGCCGGCTTGGTGCTCAACCGTGTCCACGGCAGCGGCGCCACCCACCTGTCGGCCGAACGGGCACTCGCCGCCGCGGAAAATCTTGAAGAGCCCCGCATTGTGGATCAGGGGGACGGGAAAGCAGTTCGTAACTCTCCCGACACGTCCGGCAGTTCAGAACCTCCTGCTCCCGCCGAAGGCTCCCCCACAGCCACGGACCAGGACGACACGAACCCGGCCGCCACGGTTGAGGACACCACGGTTCAGGACGCCCCAGGGCAAGAACCCGCACCGCAGGACCACCCGAAGCATGACCAGGAACGATCCGTCGAACAACTGACCGCAGGCCTGCTGAGACTGCACGCCGAGCGCATGCGGCTGCTCTCCCGCGAGCAGCGCACCCGTGACCGCTTCACCGCGCGCCACCCCGAGGTGGCGGTGGCCGAAGTGGCCGCACTGCCCGGCGACGTCCACGACCTCACGGGGCTGCGGGACATCGGCGACAGACTCGCGGCCAAGCGGCCGGAACTGCCCGAGACCGGGGCAGACACCTGAGGCGGGGGGCCTCAGCTCACCGCCGCGTAGTGCTCGTAGACCTCGTCGTCGTCGAGAGGCAGGATGCCCGCCCCCCGCTCGTACTCCGTACGCGCGGTCTCCAGCAGTCGGCGCCAGGAGGTAACGGTCGGTCGCCTGCGCAGCAGTGCGCGGCGCTCCCGCTCCGTCATCCCTCCCCACACACCGAACTCGACGCGGTTGTCGAGCGCGTCGGCCAGGCACTCCGTGCGCACCGGGCAGCCGGTGCAAACCGCCTTGGCCCTGTTCTGCGCTGCTCCTTGAACAAACAGTTCATCCGGATCGGTAGTGCGGCAGGCCGCCTGCGCACTCCAGTCGACTACCCAGCCCATACCGGCGCCGTCCTCTCCCGAATCGAGGCTCCCCCACGGCGGCAGCGGCATATTCACCGCAGCCAGTTGAGGACGTTACGGAAGGTGGGCACAGCGCAACACCCCCTTCGGGCCCAATCTTGAATGGCCCGAACGGACTATGGGGAAGCGGCAGATCACCCGGGGGAGTGAGCTGACGACATACGTGACTATCCCGGCGAAACCGGGACAGTTATGTTGCGTCACAACGGGCACCAGGTGACACACAAGGCGGATTCGGACACGCCCCCGCCAAAAAAGTTGGGGAACCTCCGGAACGATTCGGGGTCGCCGGACGTATTGATACGTAGCCCTACAGCTGTGACAGTTGAGAGCAGCTTAGGCCAAGGCCTGCACGCGTGTCCGGCGAATGAGAACGTAGGCTGCCCCCATGCCAAAGAAGCGTTCGGGCGGTGGACTGTCCTCCACGCAGCAGGCCGCGAAGTTCCTCGGTGTCAGTGTCCTCGCGGGAGCCGTGATGGCAGGCATCGCGCTGCCCGCGGCGGGCGCACTGGGGCTCGCAGCCAAGGGGTCGGTGGAAAGCTTCGACGAGCTCCCGGCCAACCTGAAGACACCGCCGCTGAGCCAGCGCACCACGATCCTCGACGCCGACGGCGGCCAGATCGCCACGGTCTACTCGCGCGACCGCACAGTGGTCGGGCTCAAGGACGTCTCGCCGTACATGCAGAAGGCGATCGTCGCGATCGAGGACTCGCGTTTCTACCAGCACGGCGCGATCGACCTGAAGGGCGTGCTGCGCGCGCTCAACAAGAACGCGCAGAGCGGCGGCGTCTCGGAGGGCGCCTCGACGCTCACCCAGCAGTACGTGAAGAACGTCTTCGTGGAGGAGGCCGGTGACGACCCGACGAAGGTCGCGCAGGCCACCCAGCAGACGCTCGGCCGCAAGATCAAGGAGCTGAAGTACGCGATCCAGGTGGAGGAGGAGCTCGGCAAGAAGAAGATCCTCGAGAACTACCTGAACATCACGTTCTTCGGCCAGCAGGCCTACGGCGTCGAGGCCGCCGCCCAGCGCTACTTCTCCAAGCACGCCAAGGACCTGACCCTCGCCGAGTCGGCGCTGCTGGCCGGCATCGTGCAGTCGCCGAGCCGTTACGACCCGATCAACGACGAGGCCGAGGCCACCAAGCGGCGCAACACCGTGCTGCGGCGCATGGCAGAGGTCGGCGACGTCCCCCGGGCCGAGGCCGACAAGGCGATGAAGGAGCCGCTGAGCCTGAAGGTCAGCAAGCCCAGGAACGGCTGCATCACGGCCGTGCGGGGTGCCAGCTTCTTCTGCAAGTACATCGGGAAGGTGTTCCTCAGCGACCCGGCCTTCGGCAAGACCAAGGAGGCGCGGGCCAAGCTCTGGAACCAGGGCGGTCTGACCATACGGACGACGCTCGACCCCAAGGCTCAGGACTCGGTCGAGAAGTCGATCAAGGACCACGTCTACAAGAGCGACAAGGTGGCCGCGGCCTCCACGCTGGTCGAGCCCGGTACCGGCAAGATCCTCGCGATGGGCCAGTCCAAGCCCTTCGGCTACGGCAAGAACGAGACGGAGTACAACTTCTCGGTCAACGCGGCGATGGGCGGCTCCAACTTCGGGTTCCCGACGGGGTCGACGTTCAAGCCGTTCCTGGCCGCGGCGGCGCTGGAGGACGGCAAGCCTCCCACGCAGGAGTACCCCGCGCCGTACCAGATGCCGTACCCGGCGAAGGTGCAGTCCTGCAGTGGGAAGCCCTGGATCAACGACAAGGGCTACAAGCTCGAGAACGAGAGCGAGACCGAGGTCGGTCCCTACGCGCTGAAGGAGGCCATGGCCAAGTCGGTCAACACCTACTTCGTGGAGATGCTCGCCGAGATCGGCATGTGCCCGGTGGTGAAGATGACCGACGCGCTCGGCGTGGTGCAGGGCAACGGCACCAAGGTCCCCGAGGTGCCCTCGTCGATGACGCTCGGTTCGACGGGTCTGTCGCCGCTGACGATGGCGAGCGCCTACGCGGCCTTCGCCAGCCGGGGCATGTACTGCACCCCGGTCGCGATCGAGTCGATCACCCAGACCGTCGCCGGCGACAAGAAGTCGCTCGAGGTGCCCAAGTCGACGTGCTCGCGCGCGATGAGCGAGAAGACCGCGGACACCATAAACACGCTGCTGCGCGGCGTGGTCGACTCCGGTACGGGCCAGTTGGCCGGGCTGTCGGGCCGGGAGAGCGCCGGCAAGACGGGTACGACGGACCTGCGGAAGAACGCCTGGTTCGTCGGCTACACCCCGAACATGTCGGGCGCCGTCTGGGTCGGCAGCGGCACCCAGAAGGTCCAGATGACCGACATCACCATCGGCGGCACCTACCACGCCGAGGTCTACGGCGGTGACACCCCCGGCCCGATCTGGCGGGACGCCATGGCCGGCGCGTTGGACGGCAAGCCGGTGGAGACCTTCAACCTCGTCAACATCCCGGACCCCAAGAAGAACGACGGCAACAAGGGGGACAAGGGCAAGGGAAAAGGCAACGGGAACGGCGACGGTGACAACGGTGACGGCAACGGCCTCATCGGCGGCCTGACCGACGGCGGCGCGAACGGCGGCGGCCAGCCGACGCCCACCTTCAGCTTCCCCGACGGCTTCTTCCAGGGCAACGGCAACGGCGGAAGGCGCGGCTGACAGGTCCTCGCGCCCCGACCGTTCTCACCGGGGCGCCATGAGAAGGGGCCCGGCATCTGCCGGGCCCCTTTTCAGGTCACGACCTCAGGTCACGGCCTCAGGTCACGACCTCATGTCACGGCGGCGGAAAACCGCTTCCTCCTACGGGCCTCACGCAAGCAGCGGGGCCGTCCACCTTCTGCCGCTCCCCCTGCGGGAGCGAGCGATCTGCTCTCAGCCGGCCAGCAGCTTCTTGACCGCGGCGGCCACGCGGCCGCCCTCGGCCAGGCCGGCCACCTTCGGGTTCACGATCTTCATGACCGCGCCCATGGCCCGCGGCCCCTCGGCACCGGCCGCCTTCGCCTCCGAGACGGCCTGGGCGACGATCTCGTGCAGCTCCTCGTCGGACAGCTGCTTGGGCAGGTACGCGGCGAGGACCTCGCCCTCCGCCTTCTCCCGCTCGGCGCTCTCCGGACGGCCACCCTGCGCGAAGGCGTCCGCGGCCTCGCGGCGCTTCTTCGCCTCGCGGGTGATCACCTTCTGCACCTCGTCGTCGGAGAGCTCGCGCTTGGTCTTGCCGGCGACCTCCTCCTTGGTGATCGCGGCGAGCGTCAGCCGGAGCGTCGAGGAGCGGAGCTCGTCGCGCTCCTTGATGGCGGAGTTGAGGTCGTCCTGCAGCTTCGACTTGAGCGTGGTCATGGGTTTGATTGTCGCAGGTGTCGCGGCCCGCACGCCCGCTCATTTAAGGGGCGTAGGCGCACGGGGTACGGTCGGGGTCTGACACGATGGACGTATGCGAGCGCGATACGGAGTACCTCTGTCGATCGCGGCGGCCGGCGCCGCCGGTCTGGTGTACGCGGCGGGCTTTGAAGCCCGCTCGTTCCGCCTCCGACGAGTGACGGTCCCCGTCCTCCCGTCCGGAATGCGCCCCCTGCGCGTACTCCAGGTCTCGGACATCCACATGGTCGGCGGCCAGCGCAAGAAGCAGCGGTGGCTGCGTTCGCTGGCGGGCCTGCGCCCCGACTTCGTGATCAACACCGGGGACAACCTCTCCGACCCGGAGGGCGTGCCTGAGGTCCTGGACGCCCTCGGCCCGCTGATGGAGTTCCCGGGGGCGTACGTCTTCGGCTCCAACGACTACTACGGCCCCAAACTCCGCAACCCCGCACGGTACTTGTTCGAGAAGGCCCAGGGCCGCCACGGACTGAACGGCAACGCTCCCGCCGTCAACGCCGTCCACAACCCGTGGGAGGACCTGCGTGACGGCTTCGACGCGGCGGGCTGGCAGAACCTGACCAACACCCGCGGCGCGCTGAAGATCGAGGGCGTGTCGATCGAGCTGACGGGCCTGGACGACCCGCACATCAAACGGGACCGCTACCCCGAGGTGGCCGGCGGCCCGTCCGGCACCGCCGACTTCTCGATGGGCGTCGTCCACGCCCCCTACCTGCGGGTCCTGGACTCGTTCACGGCGGACGGCTATCCGCTGATCCTGGCCGGCCACACCCACGGGGGCCAGCTGTGCCTCCCCTTCTACGGCGCCTTCGTCACCAACTGCGACCTGGACGTGGACCGGGTGAAGGGCCTGTCGAAGCACGCGGCCCAGGGCCGTACGGCGTACCTCCACGTATCGGCGGGCTGCGGCACCAACCGCTACACGCCGGTCCGCTTCGCCTGCCCACCGGAGGTCACGCTGCTGACGTTGGTGGGGCGGGAGTAGCCGACAGGGCCGGGCGCCGGGCACGCCCCCGGTACCCTCGGTCGCCCTGGACCACGCCTCCCCGAGCCCCACCTGCCCCCGCACCAAAACCGGATTTCGTCTCCAGCCACCAGTGGGCTAAAGTAAACGACGTCGCCGCGACGAGCAGCGACAATCGGGGTGTAGCGCAGCTTGGCAGCGCGCTTCGTTCGGGACGAAGAGGTCGTGGGTTCAAATCCCGCCACCCCGACAGTGCAGTAC
This sequence comes from Streptomyces sp. NPDC006332, assembly GCF_040612855.1. Classification (NCBI taxonomy): domain Bacteria; kingdom Bacillati; phylum Actinomycetota; class Actinomycetes; order Kitasatosporales; family Streptomycetaceae; genus Streptomyces; species Streptomyces sp. NPDC006332. Next base: position 168,303 of record NZ_JBEXRA010000013.1, on the reverse strand, counting down.
CAGTTCAGGGGCCTGATCCGCATCGCGGGTCGGGCCCCTGAGTGGTTTGTGGGGCCATCTTGGGAGCCGACTCGAAACGTGGCTTCCGAGGGCGCGTCCCCGGTAGGCGCGTGCCCTGCTTCCAGGACGCGACGCCGACGCACTGCGGGCAGAGGCCCCGCCGCGGAATGGGCACTCGGCGAAACCGGTAGCCCGTGCGGCTCCAGCCCCTCAAGTACCTGATCTTGTGGGAGAGCCTGGAGGGCACGGCCATCGGTATAGCGGAGGTCGGGGGGTCTGCGGTGGCGGTGGGTCGGGGAGATGCGCGGCTACTTGAGGTCGATCGTTCGGACCGGCTGCCCGGTGGTGCGGGCGATGGTTTCGAAGTCGCGGTCGTAGTGCAGCAGCATGAGTCCTGCTTCCTCTGCGGCTGCGGCCACGAGGAGGTCGACGGCTCCGGCGCTGTGGTGCTCACCCTTGGTGGTGAGCTCGCGCTGGACGACGCGGGCGCGCCGGTAGATGCCGTCGGGCATGGGGCACCAGGTGAACTGGTTCAGCCGTTCCTGGATGGCCTCGCGGTCTGTCGCGGAACGTGCGGAGTAGAGGACTTCCAGTTCGGTGAGGTCGCACAGGGCGATCAGACCGGCGCCCATCCTCTGCTCCCACTCTTCGGTTGCCTGACGCAGCACAACGCGAGCCAGGGCCGACGTATCGATGAGGTAGTCGGCAACGCTCACCGGGCGGAACCACCTCGATAGTTGCGCTTGTCCAGGAGGAATTCGGCGTCGAGGGCGCCTTCATCCGCGAGATCCTGCAGCTCATGCAGGGCACGCAAGCGACGGTTGCGTGCGACGATCTCACGTAGGGCGGTGTTGATGGTGTCCCGCTTCGTGGAAGTGCCCAGCTCCTTCGCTGCGGCGTCCAACGCGTCGTCGTCGAGATCGATGACGGTTCTGCTCACGAGCCCACCTCCGTATACATCAACTAGTGTATCAATATACATGATCGAATGTATACGTGGAGGATGGTCGGAACCAGTCTGACGCTTGCCGACCGACGAGCACCCCAGGGTTCAAATCCCGCCGCCCCAACAGCTGAGTAGCAGGTCAGAGGGCCCTTGTCGGGTAAGCAAGGGCCCTCTGGCGTTGCTGCGTGTCTGTCTGCGCGGCTACGGCTCCGGGGCGCGCCGATTCGAAGGCGGTCATGCTCCGGGGTCACGGCAGGAAACGGTGGCCGGAGCTACTGCATGACCCGGCTCAGTGGCCCTTCTCGCTGAACCAGTCGATCAGGCCCTGGGCCGTGTTGTGGGGGGAGTCGATGCCGGGCATCTCGTCGGTGACGGGCTCGGTGCTGCGGGGGAACATGATCTGCTCGTACTCGGTGAGCGCCGTTTCGATGTCGTCGGGGTGGGCGGCGAGGGCTTCGCCGAGGTCGGCGCCGTCGAGCATGGCCAGGTTGGCGCCCTCGCCGTTGGGTGCCGCGAGGTGGGCGGCGTCGCCGAGCAGGGTCACGCCCGGCACCCGGTCCCATCGGTGCCCGGACGGCAGGGTGTAGAGGGGGCGCAGGACCGGCGGGACGTCGCTGTCCGTGATCAGCGCGGTGAGCTCCGGCGCCCAGCCGTCGAATTCCTGCGCGATCCGCGCGGTGGCTGTGGCGGCATCGGCGAAATCGATGGCGGCGAACCAGTCCTGCGGCTCGGACAGCCCCACGTAGGCGTGCAGGGTGTCGTCCTTTTCCCGGTGAGCGAAGATCTCCCTGCCTGGCGAAGGAACGATCAGCATTCCGCCGCCGACCGCTTTCGCGGTGGCCGGGTGGCGTGTGTCGGCGTGCAACAGGTAGGTCTCCACCATTGATTTGCCGATGTACTCGGGTGTGGCGGTGGACAGCAGCGGCCGGACCCTTGACCAGGCGCCGTCCGCGCCGACCAGCAGGCTGGTGACGACGGTGGCGCCGTCGGCGAACGTCACCTCGTGGCGCCCCTCGCCGAGGGCACGGATGCGGCTGACCTTGTGCCCCCACCGCACGGTGCCTGCCGGGAGTGAGTCGAGCAGGACCCGTCGCAGGTCGCCGCGCTGCACCTCGGGGCGTCCGCCCGTGCCGTCGTCGGCTTGGTCGAACCGCACGGTCCCGTCCCGGTCGAGGATCCGCAGCGCCTGGCGGCCCTCCAGGACGATGGCGTGGAACTCGTCCATCAGGCCGGCCGCCTTGAGTGCGAGCTGCCCGTTGTAGTCGTGGATGTCGAGCAATCCGCCCTGTGCGCGCGCCGAGGGGGAGGACTCGGCCTCGTAGACCGTGACCGGGACGCCGTGGACGTGCAGGACGCGGGCCAGCGTGAGTCCGCCGAGTCCGGCGCCGATGATCGTGACGGGGGTGTGCATGGTGGCTCCTTCGGGATCGGGCAGCCGGTGAGCTCCGGCCTGCCGTCACTGGAAAGGTGCCAACTCCCGCCGACGAGCCACTGACATCCGACCGACAGCCCCGACAGTGCTCCGACATGGCGCCGACACCCCAGATCAGTCGGCTGTCAGGTGAACAGTCGTTGTGTGGACCTGCGGGGGCCGTACGGGAGCGAAATGCGGGTGCGCGCTGACCACAGGGTGCTGATAGTTGCGACATGGATGCGATTGACGCTGCGCGTGCCGTTGTGGAGGAACACCATCCTGACGCTCGCGCGGCGTTCCTGGGAGGCAGCGTCGTGACAGGCCGCCGCACGGCGACCTCTGACCTCGACATCGTTGTGCTCCTGCATGGAGCCCCGGCCCCGTATCGGGCGAGCTTCCGGCACGATGACTGGCCGGTGGAGCTGTTCGTGCACACCGAGGAGAGCTGGTACGCGTACGTCGGACGAGAAATACGTAAGCGCCGGTCACCCCTCCTGTGGATGTGTGCCGACGGGCTGCTGCTCCTCGACACCGACGGAGCTGGGGCGCGACTCAAGGACGAAGCCCGGAGGTTGACCGCGGCAGGACCGCCGCCTGTGCCGGCTGACGCGGTCGAGGACCGCCGTTACGCGATCACCGACCTCCTCGACGATCTCTCGGGGAGTGCCGACCAGAGCGAGCGGCTGTTCATCGCCACTGAACTGGTCCGCCGGACAGGGGAGTTGGCGCTGATCTCGGGCGGGTCTTGGGGTGGAGGCGGGAAGTGGCTGGCACGGCGCCTGGAGTCCACGGCGCCGGGGCTCGGCACGCGTCTGCAGCACGCCGTTCGTGAGGTGCTGGAGGGGCGGGACGATTCTCTCGTCGGTGTGGTGGACGAGGTGCTGGAGCGGGTCGGGGGCCGGTTGTGGGAGGGCTACAGGCGTGGTGGTGGGACGCCGTGAGGGCACGTCACGGCACCCCTCGGCTGCGACTCCAGGCGCGGATTCGCGATCGCCGGATGCCGGATGCCGGTGCGTGGTGTGCGGCTGCGTCGGCACGGTTGCGGTCACGATCTACGGCCGGCCTACTGGCCCGCCCGGGACAAGGCAGAATCGGTGGGATGAGCTGGATAACGGTCGCAACTACCGCTGTTGGCATCGTGGGGGGAGCCGGCGCGACCTTGAGTGTGGAACACATTCGCTGGCGCCGCACTGTCGCTGATCGCGTGTTCCAAGATCGCCGGGACTTGTACGTCGACTGCATCGTCACGATCCGGCGAGCTCACGAGGCCATGCGGGGCGTGGTCACGGACGGTCAGACGTCCGCGGAGCTGGCGGCAGGCGTGCGAGAGGCTTTCCGTGCCTCCGGGTGCGATGAGGCCCGAGAACGCATGTTCCTGATGGACGTCTCGAACGAAGTCGAGGTCGCGGTGACAGCGTCGTACCACACGCTGCGTGAGGTACGGGAGGTGCTGGCCCATGGTCACGGACTCACGTCCAGCGAGTACAACACCGCCAGGGAAGCTCACGGAAACGCGACACGGGCGGCGCGTGAGGTGCTTCGCCGCGATCTGAGTGCCGATCGCCGGTAATGCGGTGCGGTGCAGCACACAACTGCGCCGCCTGACGATATCCGCGTGCAGTTCGTAGGAGGTCTCGGAGGATGTCACCCGTGGACGTGAACGAGACGCGGGACGAGTATGTCGAGCGCTTCCGCGCCCTCGTACGCGAAGGGCTCGGTGCACTCTTCGTCCCGGGTCGGATTCCGAGCTTGGCAGGCGGGCGCATGGAGCACTTCGCCGTCGTGGAGAGGGATACGTCGGTTCACGCGGAGACCCGGTTCTCCTTCCGCGGCCGCCGTTTCCGATACGAGCGACAGATCTGGCCGCCCGACTTTCCGCTGGAGATCAAGACCGCCCTCTACATCGAACACCTGAGGGAACGGGTCCTCACCGGCCGCTACCAGGAGGGGGCGGACCCGGAGGCCGACATCGAGATCTAATGCCCCGACAGACAACGTTCGCCCCGTCGCCACGCCCGGCACGCCCTCTCGCGAGGAGAGCGTCAGGATTCCCAAGGCTGGGAGTTCTGGGACGTAGTCCGTCAGGGCGAGCGCGTGGGCGTCCGAGGTGCGCGGTCGGTGACGGAGACAGAGCACGGTCGTGTCTTCCGTAGCAGAAGGCGAGGGCTCACCCGCCTCGGCGGACCGGCGGAGCTGGTCAGGTGTTGATCGTGCGGAGGAAATGGTCCGCGTCGTCCGGCTCGGCCAGGCGACGGAGCTCCAGCCAGGAACCGTCGGGGAAGCGGAGCCTGACGGTGGCGTAGCCTCGCGGCTGGTTCGGGTCGGCCTCGATGTGCGTGTCGTCGGAGGAGAACTCCGCAAAGGTGTGGAAGTCGGCTGCCTTGGTGGGGGACATGGTGCGGCGCGGGGAGGCGGCCAGGCAGACGCGGTCGCGGGTCAGCAGCACCAGGCGTTTGGGGTTGGGCGAGTGGCCGTACCAGCGCAGCAGCAACTGTCCTGCGGTCAGGTTCCAGTCACCGTCGAAGATGGGGCTGGTCGGGTCGTTCTCAGGGCGGCCGCTCGGGGTGACGGGGCGGGTGCGGTTTCCCTCGCCGGAGGGCTGACCGCTCAGCATGTCGCCGAGCTTGTCGACCAGCATCATCGGCACCACGATGAAGAAGAACACGACACCACCGACGTACAGCAGCCACGGATGCCCCGGCTTCAGTCGTCCTTTGCCTGCCGCTCGGTGAACCGCCTGGGGAGGCGCGGGGATCGGCTTGCCTATCTCGCACCAGACCAGGGCCACGGGGTCCTCGCCCAGGATCTTCCGGGCCCGCCGCCGTACCTTGCGCTTCGCCATGGTGGAGAGCCTAGGCGGCGGGAGGGGGAGGGGGAGTGCGGCGGTGCCTGTTGGAGGCGCGTTCCGCTCGCGCTCTTCATCGAGCCCAGCAAAGCTCATCGAGAGTCGTCGAGAGCCATCGAGTGTGCGGAGCATACGGAAGGGGCGACCGTCGACACCTCCGCCCACACCGTCTTGCCCAAGGGGTGGCGAGGGGACGCGCCCCAGCGCACCGACAGGACGTCCACCAGGAACAGGCCGCGGCCCGACTCGCCTTCGGGGCATGACGACGGCGGGGCCGTGGGCGGGTGTTTCGCGGTCGCGGCGTCCGCGACCTCGATGCGGACCAGGTCCAGCGGCTCCTCGAGACTGAGGCTGAGACGGAAGTCGTGTCCCGGTACGCGGCCGTGCTGTACGGCGTTCGCGGCGAGTTCGCCTACGACGAGGGCGACCGCGCACGACGCGTCCGACTCCGGCGCGTGTCCCCACTCCTCCATGCACCGCACGGCGAGGCGTCGCGCGAGGTTGGCGCCTCGGGGGGAGGAGGTGAACTGCGCCGTGAAGGCCGGGTGTTCGGTGCTTCTCTGAAAGCCTTCGCCATAACTGGTCGTTCCTGTCAGCACAGCGTTTCCGTCCTTGCCTTCGAGTCCTGAGGCGTCTCGCTGTGTGCACGAGTCGCCACGTTCCGTACTCAAGCATCGGCAGACAGCCCTAGTCTCAAAAGGTGACGCAGCCTTATCTTTCGGTGCGTAAGGAACGGAAGTGACGCCTTGGCCAACGGAATTGACCCCAGTACGTCCATGGCGGCGCTGTTCGGATCGCGAGTGCGCAAACTCCGTACAGCGGCCGGAATGACCCAGGAGGAAGTCGGTCAGAAAACGCACGTTGTGAGCACTCGGATCACGCAGATCGAGCGCGCCTCCGGGGCGAAACCGACGCTGGAACTCGCACGGGCGCTCGACGCGGTTCTCGGTGCGGACAATCTGCTGGTCGAGTTGTGGCCGTACGTGTACCGGGAGACGTTCCCGGACTGGTCGCGGAAGTTCATCGCGTACTCGGAGCGCGCGGTGTCCATTCGTGAGTACTCGGCGCACGTGGTGCCGGGCCTGTTACAGACGAGGGAGTACGCGAGAGCCGTTCTCAGCGTCGGCGTGACACTGAGCGGTGACGAGCAATTGGACGAGCGTCTCACCGCCCGCATGACACGGCAGGAGCGGCTCGGTTCGCCGGACCGGCCGGAGCTGTGGGTGGTGCTCGACGAGGCGGTTCTCAGACGTCCGGTCGGTGGACGCGAGGTGATGCGTACGCAGTTGGAACGGCTGCTCGAAGCGGCGGCGGAACGCCACATCACCGTGCAGGTACTGCCGTTCGACCAGGGCGAGCACGACGTGATGGGCGGGTCGTTGACGGTTCTGACGCTGCCGGACGGCTCGGAGGTCGCTTATACGGAGGGTGCGCACTACGGCCAACTCATCGAGGATCCGGCCGAGGTCGGGCGCTTCGCGTTGACCTACGATCGGCTACGGGCGGGAGCCCTGCCCCCGCTCATGTCGCTCGACATGATCCGATCCGCGATGGAGGGCTACAACCGTGGAACGAAAGTCCCATCCCGATCTGAGCGCCGTCGTGTGGCGCAAGAGCAGCTACAGCAATCAGGAGGGCGGCAACTGCGTGGAGGTGGCCGACGGCCACCCCGGCGTCGTGCCCGTCCGTGACAGCAAGGTCCCGCACGGTCCGGCGTTGTGCTTCGGCGCCGGCTCCTGGGCCGCCTTCTTGGGTGAGGTGAAGGCCGGGCGCCGGCGTCCCTGAGGCCGCCCCCTGACACCTCCTGACACGGCGCTGACAGCTGTCGACGACCCCTGTCAGCGCCGTGTCCGGGCCCTGTCAGCGAGACCCGGCATCGTCATGGTCATCGAGAACGACGAAGACCTGACGAGGAGTTGTTGATCATGGCGTACGCGATCCGGGCCGAGGGACTGGTCAAGAAGTACGGCGACTTCACCGCCCTGGACGGCGTCGATCTGGAGGTTCCGGCCGGGAAGGTCGTCGGGGTCCTGGGCCCGAACGGGGCGGGCAAGACCACCACCGTGCGCATCCTGGCCACGCTGATGCGGCCCGACGGCGGACACGCCACCATCGGCGGCCACGACATCGTCAAGGACCCGATCAGGGTCCGGCAGCTGATCGGGCTGACCGGTCAGTTCGCGTCCGTGGACGAGACCCTGTCCGGCACCGAGAACCTGGTGCTCATCGGGCGGCTGCTCGGCCTGTCCCGGCGTGACGCGAAGGCGCGGGCCGCCGAACTCCTGGAGAACTTCTCCCTCGCCGAGGCGGCCCGCAAGCCGATCGCCACCTTCTCCGGCGGTATGCGACGGCGTCTGGACCTCGCCGCCTCCCTGGTCGGCCGGCCCCAGGTGCTCTACCTGGACGAGCCCACCACCGGCCTGGACCCGCACGCCCGGCAGGAAGTTTGGGACGTCGTACGGCAGTTGGTCGCCGACGGCTCCACGGTGCTGCTCACCACCCAGTACCTGGAGGAGGCCGACCAGCTCGCCGACTCCATCACCGTCTTCGACAAGGGCCGCAAGGTCGCCGAGGGCCGGCCCGGTGAGCTCAAGCGCCGCGTCGGCGGCCAGATCCTCCAGGTCCGGCCCACCGTGACCGCCGATGTGCCGCAGGTCGCCGGGATACTCGCCGAGCTGACCGGGCACTCCCCCGCCCAGGAATCCGGCGTACTCACCGTGCCGGCCGACGATCCGCTGGTGGTCGCCGCGGTCGCCCGCCGTCTGGACGGCGTCGGCATCACCGCCGACGAACTCGGCCTGCGGCTGCCCAGCCTGGACGAGGTCTTCCTCGCGCTGACCGGACACGCGCCCGCCGTGAGCAACGGCCGGCCCGTCACCGCCGACCAGCCCGTCTCCGTCTGAGCCCCCAGCGCACCCGCTCCGCGCACCCGTTCCGCGCACCCGTTTCGCGCAGACTTCCTTTCCCGAGAGGACCCCGCCATGAGCACCCAGCCGCTCAGCACTCAGCCGCTCAGCACTCAGCCGCTCCGCACCCACGCCGAACTCCCCGGCCGTGTCGGCCTCGCGCAGACCGCCCAGCACAGCCTCGCGCTCGCCGGCCGCAGCGTCACCAAGTTCATGAAGTCGCCGATCCAGCTGGTCGACGTGATCCTCACCCCGATCATCAGCCTGCTGATGTTCGTCTACCTCTTCGGGGACGCCATGTCCGGCGGTGACACCGACCGCTACCTGCAGCTCGTCACTCCCGGCGTCATGGTCATGGCCGTCTTCCAGGCCAGTGTCGGCATCGGCGCCTCGCTCAGCGCGGACGCCAGTACCGGGATATTCGACCGGTTCCGCAGCATGCCGATCGCCCGGTCCAGCCCCCTGATCGGCGCCGTCCTCGCCGACATCATCCGCTACGTCGTCTGTCTGGGTACCCTGGTCGTCCTCGCCCTGATCATGGGCTACCGCGTCCAGACCGGTCCGGTCGCCTCGCTCGCCGCGCTCGGCCTGCTCATCGGCTTCGCCCTCAGCTTCTCCTGGATCTCGGTGTACCTCGGCATGCTGATCAAGAACCCCGCCTCGGTCCAGGGCCTCATGACCATCCTGATCCTGCCGCTCACCTTCGCCAGCAACGTCTTCGTCCCCAGGGACGACATGGCCGGCTGGCTCCAGGTCTGGTCCGACGTCAACCCCGTCTCCCTGGTGTCCGACGCGGTCCGCGGCCTGCTCAACGGGGGTCCGGTCGCCGATTCCCTGGCCGGCACCTTCGCCTGGATGGCCGGCGTGATCGTGGTCTTCTTCCCGCTGGCCATGCGCGCCTACCGCAAGAACGCCGGATGATCCGCCGGTGACAGCCCTGCCGGGCGGGGTCCGCACCCACGGTGCGGACCCCGCCCGGCTGTCCGTATCGCACCGGCCTGACCGCAGGGCTCCTCGTCAGACTCGCGGCGCCGCCCTCAACGTCTCCGCCTCCAGCCACCGCAGGGCGTCCTCACGGGAGTACGCGACCCCTTCCTCGTACGCCTTCTTGAAGCCCTCCTCGCCCAGGGTCGCCACGATGCGGTCGACCAGCTCGCGCCACTCCGGCTCGCCCCAGTCGAAGGCGCCGCGCATCACCTGGCTCATGCCGAGCGACCTGGCGCCGTCTTCCGGAGCTCCCTCCAATGTCCTTATCCCGCCGAGCAGTTCGGCCACCCAGGCGAGCGCGGCGCCCGCTCCCTGGCCGAACAAAGCGCCGGCCGCCTCGGGCAGCAGGGCCCTGGCCCGCACCGGGTCCCCCTCGGCGAGACGGTTCTCGATACGGGTACTGACGATCAGGTCGCGGGCCAGTTCCCTGAGGGAGGGGCGCCTGACGCTCAGCGCCTCCAGACGGTCGAGGGTCGCGTCGGACTGCGCCAGGTCGCCGGCTCTGCGGTGCACATTGGCCAGTCCCACGAGGATGTTGGCCTCCAGGCGCAGCTGTCCGTGCTCGCGGGCCTCCCGGTGGGCGGCGTGCAGATCGCGGAAGGCGCCCGCCAGGTCTCCGCTGCGGCGGCGTTCGCGGGCGAGTCTGGTCTTGCTGAGGTAGAGGTAGTCCTCGGTGCCGAGTTCGGAGCTGAGTGCCACGGTCCGTTCGAAGGTGGCGATGGCCTGCGCATACTCGCCGCGCAGGGAGTGGTCGCGGCCGATCGGGAGCAGGCTCATCACCAGCCCCCAGCGGTCGCCCACCTCCTCGAAGCCGCGCAGGGCCTCGATCCGGGACTCGGCGCCGGTGACCAGGTCGCCCTGTTCGGTGAGGGCGAAGTCCCGGGCCAGGTGGGCGCTGGCCCGCACCCAGGGATCGGGCGAGTCCAGGGGGTCCTGGTCCGCGGTCGCGTCCGGCCCCGACGCGCCGGCGGCGAAGGAGACCTGGGACATCCGCAGGAGCAGTGCGGCCGGATGGAACTCACGTGCCGTCGCCGACTCGCCCTCGGTGCTCGTGCGTTCACCGCCCGCTGCCCGTACGGAGTCCCGCGCGGGTGCGGAATCCCGCGCGGGTGCGGAACCCCTCGCGAGTGCGGAACCCCCCGTCGTTACGGAGTCCCGCGCACGGCCGTCATCAGGTGCCCGTACGGAATCCGGCCCGCCCACCTCCGCCAGATAAGTGTCGAGCTGCGTGCTCATCCCCCTGATCGCCCAGTACCAGAACATCGCCCCGGCGAAGCGTGCGACCAGGTTCCCGTCCCGGGCGTCGGCGACCGAGCGCAGCGCGAGGACGAGGTTGTCGTGTTCGGCGTCGAAGACCTCGATCGCCCGCAGCTGTTCGCGGGTACGAAGGCGGGGTTCGTGTTCCTCCGCGAGGGCCAGGAAGTACGCGGCGAAGCGCTGGGTGACGGCGTTGTGGGACTCGGTGTCGGCGAGCTGCCTCGCCGCGTACGCGCGTACCGTCTCCAGCATGCGGTAGCGCGGCTCGCCGGCCCCTTCGTCGGCGCTTTCGACCAGCGATTTCTCGACCAGGGCGTCCAGGACGTACGGGATGTCGGCGGCCGGCAGCGACGGGTCGGCGCAGACCGCTTCGAGCGCGGAGACGGTCGCGCCGCCCGGGAACACCGACAGTCTGCGGGCGAGGATCCGCTCGGGTTCGTCGAGCAGGTCCCAGCTCCACTCGACGAGCGCGAGCAGGGTGCGCTGGCGGGGCAGGGCGGTGCGGCTGCCCGAGGAGAGGAGGCGGAAGCGGTCGTCGAGGCGGCGCGCGATCTGCTCGACGCTCATCGAGCGGAGTTTCGCCGCGGCCAGTTCGAGGGCGAGCGGCATCCCGTCGAGCCGTCGGCAGATCTCGACCACGGGGTCGATGGTCACGTCGTCGAGCGTGAAGTCCGGTCGGACCTTGGCGGCCCGGTCCACGAAGAGGCGTACGGCGGGCGACTGCGCGGCCTCGGCGGGCTCCGGTGATCCCGTCGGTACGTCGAGGGGGCCGAGGTGGCACAGGGTCTCGCCGGTGATGGCGAGGGCCTCGCGGCTGGTGACGAGGAGCCGTAACTCCGGGAGCTGGTCGAGGAGTTCGGCGGCGAGTTCCGCGGCCGCCTCGACGAGGTGCTCGCAGTTGTCGAGCAGGAGCAGGGCGTCGCCGCTGCCGAAGAGCTGGGCCATGCGCTCGACCGGGGTGGCCCGCTGCCCCTGGCCGGCGTCGTAGAGGCGGCCGTCGGTGGAGCCGAGGGCGCCGAGTACCGCGTCGGCCAGCTGGTCCGGTGCGCTCACACCGGCGAGCGGCACGAACCAGACGCGGCCGCGGGCGTGGGCACGGTCCCGGGTGGCCGCTTCGAAGGAGAGCCGGGTCTTGCCCGCGCCACCGGGGCCGACGATGGTGATGAGCCGGTTGTGGACCAACTGCGCGCCGAGCCTGCTCAGTTCGTCGTCACGGCCGACGAAGCTCGTCAGCCTGGCCGGGAGGCGGCTCGCGACGGCCTCGGCCCGCTCGACGGGTGTCTCCAACTCACCTCGAAGCAGGGCGAGATGGACCTCCCGTAGCTCGCCGGACGGAAGGACGCCGAGTTCGTCGTCCAGCCGCTCCCGTATCGCCTCGTACACCGCGAGGGCGTCGGACTGCCGTCCGGCCGCGGACAGCGCCCGCATCCGCAGTGCGGCGACCCGCTCGCTCAACGGCCGCTCGGTTCCGGCCGCTTCGAGGTCGACCAGCACCTCTCCGTACCGGCCGAGCCGCAGCTCGGCGTCGAAGCGGTCCTCGGCCGCCGCGGTCCGCAGATCGTCGAGCCGGGTCGCGACGGGCCCGGCGAAAGGGGCGTCGAGGACATCAGCGAGCGCCGCGCCCCGCCACAGTCCGAGGCCCGCCCCGAGCAGCGAGGACGCCTCGCCGGGCCGCCCGGCCGCGAGTTCCCGCCTGCCCCTGGCGGTCAGGTCCTCGAAGCGGTGAACATCCACGTCCTCGGCCCGCACCGGGAGCCGGTAGCCGCCGGACACGGACTCCACCGCCGCGGACCCGCGCAGCGCCCTGCGCAGCCGGGACACCAGCGCCTGCAGCGCGTTGGCCGCGTCGGCGGGCGGCTCCTCCCCCCACAGGCCGTCCACGAGCGAGTCGACGGACACCGTCCGGCCCTCTTCGAGGGCGAGCCTGGCGAGGAGCATCCGCAGCCGGACGCCACCCACCTCGACCGGCGTCCCATCGTCGGCGTACACCCGAATCGGTCCCAGCAGCTCTACGCGCACGACGGCGCCCCTCCCCCTCTGACCGACCGGCCCCTACCGTGTCGATCACTTCCAACGCCGAGTCAGCATCACCCAACTGACGCCCCTGGTAAAGGGTTTCAGGTGCCGGGCGGCACCTCGGTGTGCGGTGCCGACGCGCCGACGGCCGTCACCGGCCCGTCCGGGCACCCACTGATCGATGTCCGACGAGGCGCCACTGACATCGCGGCGGTCCACCGCGCCTGGCACACCAGCCAGGTCTTCCACGGCAGCCCACGCCCCGGCGCGGTCGCCTGATCACCCGGCGTCGATCACGCGCCCACTGGTAAGGAGTGCGATACCAAGAGTATGGTCTCTTGTATGGCGACAAAGAAGGTGACCGTGACGATTCCCGAGGATCTCCTGGACGAGATCCGTGCGGACGCGGCAGAGCGTGGCCTGTCGGCGTACGTCGCCGAGGCGCTGCGCTTCAAGCGCGACCGGGACCGGCTCCGGGAACTGGCCGACTGGCTGCAGGAAGAACACGGCCCCGTCACCGAGGACGAGCATGCGGCAGCGCTGGACGAGCTGGAGGAGCTCGACGCCGAACACGAGCGGCGTCGAACCACCGGAAAGCACAACGCCGGAGAGGCTGCGTGAAGAAGCGGGCAGGTAAGCACGGGCAGAGGCCGCTCCGTATCTTCGTCCTCGACTGTGAAGCACTTTCCCTGGCAGTGCGTGGCGACCGGAAGATGATCGCCTGGTTCGACCTCGCGGCCCAGGGTGAGGCCGAGGTCGTGACGTCCCCGATGACACTGGTCGAGGCGTACGACGGCAGAACGACCGAGCAGCGCTGGGACTGGGTTCTGTCCCGACTCCAGGTCGCTGACATCGGAAAGGACGAGGCCCGCCAGGCACGCCGACTCCTGACGGACGCCACGTTGCACGGCCACAAGCACGCGATCGACGCGGTGCTCGCCGTCATCGCACGACAGCAGAAGGGACAGGTCACCGTCTTCACCTCGGACGTCGACGACCTGGAGAGGCTGCTCCCGGACACCATCGTGGTCAAGAAGGTGTGAGTGGGCCGGCTCGTACCCCTCGAGCGCCCGCTCCGTCGCAGGCCGGCTCGACTGTCGAGCTCAGGTGTCGCCCTTCGGCAGCCGGCCGTTCGCCGGTGTACTGAACGGGTCGAACGATGTTGACGGCGCCTGCGAGCGACGGCATGATGACCGACTGCGTGGCCTACGCCGAACCTCCCATGACCGTCCCCAGCACGGTCTCCCGTCGGAGGCAAAGGGACCAGCGTCTCAGGTCGTTGTCGCAGCCCGATCGCCTCGGGCGAGGTTGCTGGGGAGCCGTCGCTCAAGGCGTGGAAGGCCGCGATGACAGCCCGTAGGAACTTCAAGCGCCAGGTGCGTGCCCGCGCCGCCAAGACCGGCGAGTCCTACACGTCCGCCCTCCGGCACTTCCGTCCGACTCCCTCAGGAGACGTCATGCCGGAAGCAAGGAATCCCCTGAGCGTGCGGCTCGCCGTTGCGCAGACCCCCGTACGCGAGGACCCCCGAGACGTGGAAGCGCTGCGCGAAAGCGGGCGTGCGGTCCGTGCGCTGATGCGCGAGGCCAGTGCTCAGGGAGCGAGGATCGTGCACTTCCCGGAAGGCGCGATCTGCTTTCCCAGCAAGTTCGTCATGTCCGTCGACGGCCCGGACACGGTCGGCCCGGCGGACTGGGACCGGTGCCAGTGGCCGGTGCTCCGGTCGGAGTTGGCCACGATCGCCGAGCTGGCCCGAGAGGTGCGGTTGTGGACGGTGATCCCCTCGGTGCACCGCTTGAGCGGCCCGAACCGCCCGCACAACAGCCTGTACGTCATCTCCGATCGCGGCGAGGTCGTCACGCGTTACGACGAGCGCCTGCTGTCGAAGACGAAGGTCTCGTACATGTACTCGCCGGGCGTCTCACCGGTGACCTTCGAGGTCGACGGTGTGCGCTTCGGCCTGCTGCTCGGCATGGAGATCCACTACCCGGAGTTGTTCGCGGAGTACGAGAAGCTGGATGTCGACTGCGTCCTGTTCTCCACCAGCGGCACCCCGGGCAACACCGCCGCCCAGGCCCAAGGCCACGCGGCGGTCAACAGCTACTGGGTCAGCTTGGCAGTGCCGACACAGGACAGCACCACGTCCGGAGTCGTCGCTCCCAACGGCGACTGGCTCGCGCGGTGCCCCGCGGGCGACTCGCCATCGGTGGCCGTGGTGAACCTCGACGACAGTTCCGAGGCCGCCACCTGGGCACTGACCTACGCGCGTCCCTGGCGTCGTGAGGCGCGCGCGGGCATCTACACCGAGCACCAGGTGACCGACCCGCGCAGCGAAGACCGGACAGCGGCCTTCTAGTCGTGCCGGCCGGCACCGCACCCGAGCCGGCCAGGCCCCGGTCACGGCCAGCGCTCCAGGTCCGCCGGTTCCTTGTCCGCGAGGGCCCGGCGGGCCGCTGACCTCCCTAAAGAACCGGGGGAAAGAACTACCCGCCCACCCACCCTCCCCGGCCGCACGGCCCGCGTCACCCGTCCGAGTGACCGGCTTGCAGGCGCGGGACACGGGCGGTTACGTTCGCCGCGACAACCGCAAACAGATACGGCCCCCGGCCGGGACTGGCATCCCGAACGAGGGCCTCACCGATCAGGAAGTGAACGCCTTCCCGATGGCTGATCCTCAGTCTAACGCGCGCCTGCGCGCCGACGCCGGAGCTCCGACTTCCGGCGTGATCCACGTCCGCACCCGCCTCACGGCCGACTTCACCGTGATCTCCAACGCCCTCGCCCAGCGACGCGGCAGCGCGGTCACCATCGGCGTCGCGGTGTACATCCTCTCCCTGCCCAGCGGTACTCCCGTGACCATTGCCGCGCTGTGCGAGCACTTCACCGAGGGAGAGATCCTGATCTCGCGGGCGCTGAGGGAACTCGAAGCGGCCGGATACCTGGAACGCAGGCGCGAGCGACTGTCCACCGGGCAGATCCGTACCCGGACGTACTTCTACGACGTTCCTGGCGGGACGCCAGATCCGGATCTGGATCCGGGCCCGGGCGGGCCTCCCGGGCCGCCGAAGCCGCGTCGGGCCAGAAAACAGCGCGCCGCAGGGACGGCTGCGGCCACACCCACGTCCACGTCCGCGAAAGAAACGGAGCAGCGAACAGCGCACGCACCCGCACGGGCCGAGGCGGAGATGCCGACCCCGCTCGCCGACTCCGACCCCGAGGCAGTCGCCGTACTCACGGCGCTGCGCCGGGTCGATCCGCGGCTGATTCTGTCCGAGAAGGAGGCCGCCCGCCTGGCACCGGCCGTCGCGCGGTGGCTCGCGGCGGGTGTGGGCGCGTCCCAGATCACCGAACTGCTCACCGCGGGTCTCCCCGACACCCTCCTTGTCCGTCCCGCGGGGATCCTCGCCTTCCGCCTACGCGAGACGCCCCTGCCTCTGCCCGCCCCACTTCCGTCGGCGCACGCCGTGGAACGTCCGGCGGCTGTCCTGCCCTTCCAGACCTGCGACGGCTGCGAGCGTGCCTTCCGCTCCGCCGCCCCCGGGCACTGCCGCGACTGCCGATCGGGGGGCCGTCTGCGTGCGGCCGGCTGAGCCGGTGGGCGGGTGTGCGGTCAGAACTCGGGTGGGAGCCTTGATGTGCAACGATGCGAAACCCGGCATGAGCGGCGGCATCAAGCGGAGGTGGGGCATGGCCGACAGGTTCAAGGACGGGCTTCTGACACCCACGGAGACCGCCTCCTACCTTGAGATTCCGCAGTCGACCCTCACCTCGTGGCTGAAGGGCAAGGCCGCCGGAGCACCTCTGGTCCACCAGGTCGAGCCGGTACGGAAGGGGCAGCCTTCGGTGCCGTTCATCGCGGTCGCCGAGGCGCACGTCCTTCGTTCCCTGCGGTCCCTGGGGCTCCGCATGAGCGAGATCCGGGAGGCCGCGGCCGCCGTACGGGACGCTTTCGACACCCCGTACGGGCTCGTGTCGCAGCGGATCGCCACGGATGGCGTTGACATCTTCGTAGAGCACGGTTGGGGGGACCTGCGCAGAGCCCGCGACGGTCAGGTCCCCATCGAGGAAGTGGTCTCCGACTATCTCCGGTACCTGACCTGGGAGCCGGGCGACGACTTCCCGTCCAGCCTGCGACTGAGGCAGTACCCGGACTCCGTCCCCGTCGTGATCGATCCGAGGTTCGGCCACGGTCTCCCGGTGGTGGCCGCGAACCGGGTATCGGTCAGGGCCATCACCGATCTGTGGGAGGCCGGGGAGTCCGTCGAGGACATCGCGTACGACTACGACATGACACCCGAGCAGGTGGATGCCCTCTGCCAAGCAGTGGTGCATCTTGCCGCCTGAGTTCTTCCTCGACCGGAACCTCGGCCGCCGTGTCGCAGAAGGGCTGAGAGCCGACGGGCGGACGGTTCACCGCATCGGAGACGTCGGCGTACGCCGTGCGGCACGACCGCATCGAGCGGACGTGGCCGCCCTGACTGGCGGGGCAGCCACCCGAGTCACGACGTCGCCCCGGTCGGCCGGGGGGCCTGGCCCGTGAGGGACTCGGGTCGCAGGATCACCTCCAGTTGTTCCGGGGTGAGGAGGCCGGCCTCGGCGGCGAGGGTCTTGATGGGGCGGCCGGTGGCCAGGGCCTGGCGGGCGAGGGTGGTGCTGGCGGCGTAGCCGATGTGCGGGGCGAGGGCGGTGACCAGGCCGATGGAGCGGTGGACGCTGTCGTGGAGGTGGTCGCGGTTGGCGGTGATGCCGGGGACGCAGCGGGTGGTGAGGGTGTCGCAGGCGGCGCGCAGGTGGGTGAGGGAGCGCAACAGGCTGTAGGCGATGACGGGTTCGAAGGCGTTCAGCTGGAGCTGGCCCGCTTCGGCGGCCATGGTGACGGTCAGGTCGTTGCCGATGACCTCGAAGGCGACCTGGTTGACGACTTCGGGGATGACCGGGTTGACCTTGCCGGGCATGATCGACGAACCGGCCTGTACCGGGGGCAGGTTGATCTCGCCCAGTCCCGCGGTGGGGCCGGACGAGGTCAGGCGCAGGTCGTTGCAGGTCTTGGAGAGCTTCACGGCGACCCGTTTGAGGACGCCGGAGACCTGCACGAAGGCACCGCAGTCCTGGGTGGCCTCGATGAAGTCGCCCGCGGGCTGGACGGGTTCGCCGCTGATCTCGGCGAGGTGGGCGCAGGCGAGTTCGGCGTAGCGGGGGTGGCCGTTGATGCCGGTGCCGATCGCGGTGCCGCCGAGGTTGGATTCCAGCAGCAGGGCGGCGGCCTCGGTGAGGCGTTGGCGGTCCTCCTCGATCATGACGGCGTAGGTGGTGAACTCCTGGCCGAGGGTCATGGGGACGGCGTCCTGGAGCTGGGTGCGGCCCATCTTCAGTACGTCGCTGAACTCCGCCGCCTTGGCGCAGAAGCTGTCGGCCAGGGCCCGCAGGGAGTCGCAGAGCCGCCGTAGTGCGGTGACCAGGGCGAGGCGGACGGCGGTGGGGTAGACGTCGTTGGTGCTCTGGCCCAGGTTGACGTGGTCGAGGGGATGGACGACCTCGTAGCAGCCGCGGGGGTGGCCGAGGAGTTCCAGGGCCCGGTTGGCGATGACCTCGTTGGCGTTCATGTTCGTCGAGGTGCCGGCGCCGCCCTGGACGGGGTCGACGACGAACTGGTCGGCGAGGTGTCCGCCGCCGATCTCCTGGCACGCGGTGATGATCGCCCCGGCGATGTCCGGGGGCAGCAGGCCGAGGTCGCGGTTGGCGGTCGCGGCGGCCTGTTTGACCGCGGCCAGGGAGGCGATCAGGTCGGGGAACTGGGCGATGGTGGACCCGGTGATCGCGAAGTTCTCCACGGCCCGCACCGTGTGCACGCCGTAGTAGGCGTCGGCCGGGACCTCCTTGTCGCCCACCAGATCGTGCTCGACGCGGGTGGTCTGTCCCGTGCCCGGCCGGGGTGATTCCTGTGCGGTCCGTGCCGACCGTTCCGTCTGTGCCGTCTGTGCCCTCTGTGCCGTCTGTGCCGTCTGTGCCGTCTGTGTCATCTGTGCTCCTCGTCGTCGGCCGTCGGTCGTCGGCTTCGGCGGATGTGCCGTCGGCCGGTGCGGCGGTGCGGGACCCCTTGACAGGGCGCCGCCGTGAGGCCCAGTCTTACGGCCCAATACGCAGAGCGCAATATATTGGAACCGTCAGGAGGCACCCAGTGAACGCATCACCCACCCCGGACGTCGGCGCGGACACCCGATCCGGACCTCAACCGGGGCTCCCCCGGCGAGTGTTGCGGCGATGTCTGCGGACGCCGATCGGCGTGCAGTCGATCATCGCCGTCGGCCTCGGAGCATTGATCGGCACCCTCGCGCCGAGCGCCGGCGAGCAGATGAAGATCCTCGGGGACGTCTTCCTCAACCTGGTGCAGGTCGTCGTCCTGCCGCTGGTGTTCCCGCTCATCGTGCTGGGCATCGCCCGCATGGAGTCGGTCAAGAAGGTCGGCCGGATCGCCGGCAAGGCGATCCTCTACTTCGAGCTCGTCACGACCGTCGTCCTGCTGATCGCGGTGGGCCTGGCCAAGTTCACCGGCATCGGCAAAGGCGCCCCCGTCCACGGGACCGACGCCAAGGACCTGGAGGGCCTGAGCCAGGGCGTCGACTTCCACGAGCTGGTCCTGCACGCCGTACCGAAGAACATCTTCGCCGCGTTCGGCGAGGGCAACCTGCTCGGCGCGATCACCTTCGCCCTGCTGGTGGGCGTGGCCATGGCCGCGATCGGGGAGAAGGCGGAACCCTTCGCCTCCGTACTGGAGTCCGTCGCCGCGGTGATGTTCAAGGTCGTCGGCTACGTCATCCGCGTCGCGCCCCTGGGCGTGCTCGGCTTCATCTCCTACGACGTCGCCTACTACGGCTTCGGCAACCTCCGCAGCCTCGCGGGCTTCATCGCCGTGGTCTACGCGGGCCTGGCCATCGTGGTCGGCGTGCTCTTCCCGCTCATCGCCGCGATCTACCGCATCCGCTACGTCGAGCTGCTGAAGTCGATCGCCAACCTGGCCGGGATCGCCTTCGTCACCCGCAGCTCCGAGTCCGTCCTGGCTCCGCTGATGGTCAAACTGGAAGCCTTCGGGCTCAGCCGGTCGACGACCTCGTTCGTCGTCCCTCTCGGCTACTCCTTCAACACCGACGGCTCGGTGCTCTACCAGGCCGCCGCCCTGGTCTTCCTCGCCAACGCGTACGGCGCCGACACCTCCCTGCCCGCCCTGCTGCTCATGGTCGGTGTGCTGGTCATCCTCTCCAAGGGCATGGCCGGTGTCGCCTCCGCGTCCATCGTCGTCCTGATAGCGGCCGGCAACAGCATCGGTCTGCCCGCAGAGGGCATCGCCCTGCTGCTCGGCGTGGACTTCATCGTCGACATGGCCCGTACCGGCGTGAACGTGGTCGGCAACTCGCTCGCCGCCGCGGTCGTCGACAGTTCCGAGAAACGCCGCGAGGCCAAACGAGGCCCCGACGAGGCCGCCCGCGCCGCCGACGGGGCAGCCGCCTACGGGGACGGCACCCAGGCGGACGGCACCCAGGCGGACGCCGCCACCCGCCCCGAGCCGCCGCTCGAACACGCCCTCCAGAAGGACGCCGCGCAGTGACCGGCCCGACCGGCACCACGGAGATCATCGGCATCCTGGGCGGCATGGGACCGGCGGCCACCGCCGACTTCTACGCCAAGCTGGTGTCGATGACTCCGGGCCACCACGACCAGGACCACCTCAGGACGGTCATCTGGTCCGACCCCACCATCCCCGACCGCACCGAGGCCCTCCTCGGCAACGGCCCCGACCCCACCCCGTGGCTCCTCAACGGCGCCCGCGTCCTGCGCGAGGCCGGCGCCACCGTCATCGCCATCCCCTGCAACACCGCGCACGCCTTCGTGCCGCGCATCGCCGACCACGTCGGCCTGCCGATCGTCCACATGATCGGGGAGGTCGCCCGCCATCTCACCGCCCTGCGGCCTGCCGTCCGCACCGCCGGACTGCTGGCCACCACCGGGACCGTCCACGCGGGCCTGTACCAGGAATGGCTCGACCGTTACGGCATCCGCCTCGCCCTGCCCGACCCCGCCCGCCAGCAGCCCCAGGTCATGGCCGCCGTCCGCGCCGTCAAGGCCGGCGACCACGGCGCGGCGGCCGCACCCCTGGCCGACGCCGCACGGCAGCTCACCGAACAGGGCGCCCAGGCGGTCATCGCAGGCTGCACCGAGATCCCCCTGGGCCTTCCCGCCGAGGCAGTCGACGTCCCCCTCATCGACCCGGCCGTCATCCTGGCCCGGGCCCTGGTCCGCCGGGCCGGGATGCGGGGCGCAATGTATCGTACGCAATATGTCACTCGACAGCCCCGTATCCCGTCGCCTCCTCAGTGACGAGGTCTTCCAGCGTCTGCGCGACTCCATCGTGCTCGGCGAACTCGTCCCCGGGGAGAAGGTGAAGGACAGCGAGCTCGCCGAGCGTCTCGGGCTCAGCCGCACCCCGGTGCGCGAGGCGCTCGCCCGGCTCGCCGACATCGGTCTGGTCGAGGCGAAGCCCGGCGTCTACACCCGCATCACCACCCTCAACCGCCGTGACGTCGAAAAGACGCTCGCCGTGCTGCGCTCCCTCGACCAACTCGCCGTCGCGACCGCCGTACCGGTCATGACCGAGCAGGACTTGTGCCACATGCGCGAGGCCAACCGCGACTTCGAGCGCGCCGTCGCCGCCAACGACATCACGGCCGCCCTCGCCGCCGACGACCGCTTCCACGCGGTCCCCATCACGGCCGCGGACAACCCCGTGCTCAGCCGGATCGTCGGACAGCTGCACCCCCAGATCCACCGCATCCTCTACCGCAAGTTCTCCACGCTGCTCGGTGGCCGCAACACCATCGAGCATCACGACCAGCTCATCGAGGTCTGCGCCGGAGGCGACGCCCGCGCCGCCGCCGACCTCTCCGGACAGCACTGGTCCGAACTCGGCGGACACATCAACCAGCTCTTCGACACGAACCAGTTCACCGAGACCGCGACCGATTAGGACACCAGCCTCCGCCGCCGTCGCTCAGGCCGCGGTCCACCCACTCGCCGCGTCCGTCACCGATCGGCGCGTTGACACCGAGCCCTGCCGGACGTTGACTGGCGGCATGGCTCGGCCCCCTGCCGCCAGTCAACGTACAGGCATGACGTACAGGCATGACGTACAGGAAGGCGGCATTTGATGATGTACGACCAGTCGCGTGCTCAGCAGCCCGCGGGCAAGGCCTCGGGACGCGACGAGCGGCGCGCCCCCCGGCCGGACGCGCTGTTTCCGTCCGGTGAGCGGGACAAGGTCCTTCAGCGTCTCGGACAGGCCGTCAACGCCTTCGCCGACACCCCGCGTGAGGCGCTGGAGAAGGCCGAGGGGGCCTTCGACGAAGCCGCTGCCCTGCTCGCGGACGCCCTCGCGGAACAACGGCGGCTCCTGCGTGAGGGCTGGCAGGACCGGGATCCCGAGACGCAGTCCGCGGAACTTCGCCTCGCGCTGAGGCAGTACCGGGAGGTCACACAGCGGCTGCTGCGCCTCTGAACGGCACGGTCATCCGCGGCGTCCACAGCGATGGGGATCTTCGTCTTCGGCCGTGCGCCACCACTGCGATCCGTTGGTGGGGACGTCACAGACGGGAGGCCGGGGTGCGCCATCGCTGCGCGCTTCCTGGCCGCTGTCACCAGGAACCGCGGCTGCCGGATCGTACGAGGGCTTCCGGGCGGAGGATGTCGTCGAGGTCGGCCTGCGTGAGGAGTCCCTGTGCCAGAACGACGTCGGCAACGGTGCGGCCGGTGACGAGCGCTTCCTGGGCGGCGGCGCCGGCCTGGGCGTAGCCGATGTGCGGGTTGAGGGCGGTCACGATGCCGATGGTGTTCTCCACCGTGGCGCGGAGGTGGTCGCGGTTCGCGGTGATGCCGAGGACGCAGCGCTCCGCCAGAGTCAGGCATCCGGCGCGCAGCTGGGTGAGGCTTTCGAAGAGGCAGTGGGCGATGACCGGTTCGAACGCGTTGAGTTGGAGCTGGCCGGCTTCTGCGGCGAAGGTGACGGTGATGTCGTTGCCGACGGCTTTGAAGGCGATCTGGTTGACCACCTCGGGGATCACCGGGTTGACCTTGCCCGGCATGATGCTGGATCCGGCCTGCACCGGCGGGAGGTTGATCTCGGCGAATCCCGCGCGGGGGCCGGACGAGAGCAGGCGCAGGTCGTTGCAGGTTTTGGAGAGTTTGACCGCGATGCGTCTGAGGACTCCGGAGAGTTGGACGAACGATCCGACGTCCTGGGTGGCTTCGACCAGGTCGGACGCGGTGCTGAGCGGGATACCGGTGATCTCGGACAGGTAGGCGCAGGCCAGTTCGGCGTAGCGGGGAGGGGAGTTGAGGCCGGTGCCGATCGCCGTACCGCCCAGGTTGATCTCGCGGATCAGTGCGCAGGCCTCGGCGAGGCGTTGCTCGTCCTCGCCGAGCATCACCGCGTAGGTGTTGAACTCCTGCCCGAGCGTCATCGGTACCGCGTCCTGAAGCTGGGTACGGCCCGTCTTGATCACGTCCGCGAACTCATCGGCCTTGGTCGCGAAGGCGTGCCGCAGGATCGCCATGGCCTCCTTCAGCCGGTGGGCGGTCAGGTGCAGGGCCACTTTGAGGGCGGTGGGGTAGGCGTCGTTGGTGCTCTGACCCGCGTTCACGTCGTCCAGCGGGTGCAGATGGCGGTAGTCGCCACGCGGCAGACCGAGGTGCTCCAAGGCGCGGTTGGCGATGACTTCGTTGGCGTTCATGTTGGTCGAGGTGCCCGCCCCGCCCTGGATGACGTCCACGACGAACTGGTCGTGCAGCTTCCCGGAGCGGATTTCCTCGCAGGCGGCGACGATCGCGTCGGCCTTGTGAGCGTCGAGGTGCCCCAGGTCGCGGTTGGCCAGGGCGGCGGCCTGCTTGACGGCGGCCAGGCCGTCGATCAGGTCGGGGTGGACCGAGATGGGGGTGCCGGTGATCGGGAAGTTCTGCACCGCCCGCAGGGTGTGGAGGCCGAAGTAGGCGTCGGAGGGGACGGGGTGGTCGCCCAGTAGGTCGTGCTCGTCGCGGAACAGGTCGTCCGCCATGGTGCGTACTCCTGGTGTGTGGGGCCGGACGCCTTGCGGCACCGGCGCGGCTCGGCTGCTGAAGCGAGCTGAGGAGAGCTGAGGAGAAGCTGAAGGAGAAGGGGCCTCCGGCAGGGCCGGACGGGTTGCTGGTCGGCCCTGCCGGAGGGGGGATCACTCCAGCGTCTTGCCCCGCGTCTCCGGGGTGACGAGCACGACGAGCACACCGATCAGCAGCAGGGCGATGGAGTAGCCGGTGAACCAGCCCTCGGCGTGGTGGCTGGACAGCCAGGTCAGCAGGTACGGTGCCGTGCCGCCGCACAGGGCCACGGCGATCGCGTAGGGCACGGCGGTGCCGGTGGCGCGCACATGGGTGGGGAACAGTTCGGCGAAGACGGCGGGTGCGATGGACGCGATCAGCGCGATGAAGACCAGCGCGATCGTCATGGCGAGGCCGAGCTGCCACACTCCGCCGGATCGGGCCAGACGTGCCAGGGGGTAGGAGAGGACGGCCATGCCCAGCCCGAAGACCAGCAGGTTGGGTCGGCGCCCGATGCGGTCCGAGAGGGCGCCGCACAGTGGCAGGACCGCGATGAGTCGGGCGGCGCCGACCAGCATCGAGGTGTGCAGATCGTGTCCACAGGCGTGCATGGCTGCCTCCGACCGCGAGGTGAACTCCAAGCCGGTGCGCTCGGCCACCGGCAGCGCATCCATGTCACCCCGCAGCAGCACCACCGGTCCGGGCCGACCGCCCCTGAGCACCCCGGTCACCGAGGACAACCCGGCGCCCACGGAGATCTCCAGCGGGAGGCCGTCCAGCGCGCTCAGTACCTTCTCCTGGGTGCGCGGCAGGCTGAGGCCGACCTCGGGTTCGGCGTGCAGGCTGCGGCGCAGCGATGCGATGTCATCCTGCAGGGCGGTCGCGTCGTCGTAGATCGTCATGGCAGTGGGTGCACCTCCAGAGCTTTCGTGGACCACCGGTCCGCGGGTCAGCGGGGTCACCTCAGGTTGGCCAGTTGTGCGCCAGTGGTGCTGAAATGTAGGGAAAGAGCCAGGGGGTGAGATCAAATGCGGGATTCGTTCACCCTCGACGAGGTCGACCTGTCGTTGATCAACGCGCTGCAGATCGCGCCCCGGGCCACCTGGACCGAGATCGGCAGGGCGCTGGACATCAACCCGGCAACCGCGGCGAGACGCTGGCAGCGGATCTCCGATGACGGTCTCGCCTGGGTGACCGCGTATCCAAAACTGAGCACCTGGGCCGACCGGTACTGCCTGGCCTTCGTCGAGGTGGATTGCGAACCGGGCGCCCGGCATCACGTGGTCGACGCGCTTGTCCGGGTGTCGCAGGTCGCGTCCGTTTCCCAGGTCGGGAGCGGACGTGACCTGTTTCTCATCGTCCTGTTCACGGACCTGCAGTCCCTGTCACGCTTCGTTCTCGACCACGTGAGCCGGCTCGCCGGGGTACGCGGAACGCGCACCCACACCGCCACCCGCTTCTACAGCGAGGGCAGCAAATGGCGGCTCCACGCGCTCACCCCCGACCAACGCGCCCACCTCACCCGGCCCACCCCGCCCCATGTAGGGGGCGACGGCCTTCTCCCCACGTCCTACCGCGACCTGGTACTCGCGCTAGGTGGCGACGGCCGCCGAACGGTCGCCGAGCTCGCCGACCTCACCTCGACGAGCGTGTCCACCACCCGACGCCGTCTGGAGCGAGTGGTCCACGACCGGCTGGTGTCGTTCCGCGGCGAGGTGGCCCAGATCATCAGCGGCTGGCCTGTCATCGCCACATTCTGGGCACGGGTCCCGCCCAACGACCTGGAGATGACCGCCCGGGTCCTGGTCACCCTTCCCGAGATCCGGATGTGCGCGGCGGTGACCGGGACCGACAACCTCGTCGTGATCGTCTGGCTGCGCTCCCTGGGCGACAGCCACCGCCTGGAGGGAATGCTCGCCGAGCGCTTTCCAGCCCTCAGGCTGACCGAACGCGCCATCGTCCTGCGGATGACCAAGCGCATGGGCCGGCTGCTCGACGACGACGGCCGCAGCACCGGTGTGGTGCCGATCAACCCCTGGGCCCACATGCCGGAGAACCTGCGCCGCTGACCAGGCTCCGTCGCGGGTGATCCTCGGCGGGTCAGCCCACCGCGTTCGCCTGCTCCTGCGGGGTCAACTCCGAGTAGGGGCGGCTGTCCTTGGCGTTGGCGTGCGTCGGTTCCGCCGCGCCGTTGGCCGAACCCGCTCACACGGGGGCACAGCGCTCCGGCGACCGATGGACAACGGAGCTCGTCCCATCCGCCGCAGTCGTCGACGAGGTGCACCGGATGGAGACAGCACGTCAGACCCGGCTTCCGGAAACGGGCGCCGGGTCGACGCGTTGTTCGGGGCCGGGTCGGGAATGAGTCGGGGATGACTCGGAACGGATCACGGGGACGCGGCGCGTCGTCCGGCGCCGGTCCCTCCCCTCGTGGGGACCGGTGCCGGACGGTGCGGACGCGTCCATCCCTGCCGTGCGGGCGTGGATGGGGGACCAGTGCCGGATCTCGGTGGATCTCTCTGGCTCGGATGGAGAGACCGGCGGCGCTGTTCCGTGACGGCGGCGGAGGCCGACGGGGAACGCGCCGAGCGGTGGGGTGTCTCTCGGTCGAGCGCTGAGCTGGTGGCCGGTCCTGGTGACGTCCGGTTGCCGCGCTGTTACGGGGTGATCCTGCCAGTTCCGGCCCCGCGCAAGGAGGTTCCGGCAGCCCCTCGGCATCATATCCGCAGGTCAGACATATAAAGTGAGTTTTCCGGTCCGGATGTTCAGGTGCGAGCGAAGTGAGGGGTGAAGGCCTTGAGTTCCGACTCAGGGGCACGCACGGCCTTCGCGGAGCGTCTCGCGCTGCTGTACAAGGAGGCCGGCAACCCTCCCCTCAAGAGCGTCGCCGAGGCGGTCGTACGACTGCGGCGCGTCGATGAGCGGGGGCGGTCGGTGCGGGTGTCGGCCCAGCGGATCAGTGACTGGCGGCGGGCCAAGAACGTGCCGGCCCAGTTCGCCGCTCTCGCGGCGGTGCTGCACGTGCTGATACCCCAGGCCCGGCGGGCGCGGCCCGCCCCGGTGTCCAACGGGCTGTACGACCTGGGGCATTGGCAGCGGCTGTGGGAACGGGCGGTGGCCGATCCGGTCGGTGACCGTCCGGCCGTCGAGACGGAGGCGGGCGAGGAGCAGCGGGCCCGGGGCGAGGCGTCGTCCGTGGCCGGTGGGGTGTGTCCGTACCGGGGACTGGCCTCCTACCGGCAGCAGGACGCCGGGTGGTTCTTCGGGCGGGAGCGGTGCACGCAGGCACTCGTCGCGCAGCTGCGCGCGACCGAGTCGACCGGTGGACTGGTGATGCTCGTGGGCGCGTCGGGGGCGGGGAAGTCGTCCCTGCTGAACGCCGGTCTGGTCACCGCGGTGCGGGACGGGGCGCTCAGCGACGGGAGTGGTCCGGCACCTCCCGTGCTCCAGCTCGTCCCGGGTTCCGATCCGCTGAAGGAGCTGACCCGCCGGGTTCCCGAACTGGCCGACGTCGCCCTGGACACGGCGGGGTCCGAGGCGTTCGCCGACTCGGTGCGGGAGGCCTTCGCCGGGTGGGCGCGGCGTGCGGCGCCGTCCGGTGGGCGTCCCGTCGTCATCGTGGACCAGTTCGAGGAGGCGTTCACCCTCTGCTCGGACGAGGCCGAACGGCGGGCCTTCGTCCAGGTCCTGCATGCCGCGTCCATGCCCGCCACGTCGATCCCCGGGGCCTCCGCGCCCGGCGACGGCCAGGCCCCCGCGCTCGTGGTCCTCGGGATCCGTGCCGACTTCTACGAGCAGTGCCTCGGACATCCCGAACTCGCCGACGCGCTCCAGCACCGTCACATGGTGCTAGGCCCCCTCAGCGACGCGGAGTTGAGGGAGGCGGTGACCGGACCGGCCAAGGCGGTGGGGCTGGAGTTGGAGCCCGGGCTTGCGGAGCTGATCGTGCGGGAGGTGAGCGCCGACCGGCCGCGCGGCGCGCACGACGCGGGGGCGCTGCCGCTGCTGTCGCACGCGCTGCTCGCCACCTGGCAGCGGCGCAAGGCGGGGCGGCTGACGCTGGCCGGGTACCGGGCGGCGGGCGGGATCCAGGGCGCGGTGGCCGCGACCGCCGAGCGGGCCTGGTCGGGGCTGGACCCGGCGGCGCGGACGGCCGCCCGGTTGCTGCTGCTGCGGCTGGTCCGGCTGGGCGAGGACACCCAGGCCACCCGGCGGCGCGGGACGTGGCGGCTGTTGTCGGAGGAGTCGACGGACCCCGGCAAGACGGAGGAGTCGCTCGAAGCGCTGGTGCGGGCCCGGCTGGTGACCCTGGACGCCGAGACCGTCGAGATCACCCATGAGGCGCTGCTGCACGCGTGGCCCCGGCTGCGTGACTGGATCGACGAGAACCGCGGCGATCACCTGCTGCGCCAGCGGCTGGAGGAGGACGGCCGGTCCTGGGAGGGCTCCGACCGTGACACGTCGCTGCTCTACCGGGGTTCACGTCTGGAGCAGGCCCAGAACTGGGCGAAGACCGCCGGTGACACCTTCCTGACCCGCAGTGCGGTGGACTTCCTGGCCGCTTCGGTCAGGCTGCGCCGGCGGACCGTGTGGATCAGCCGCGGCGCGGTGTCGGCGCTGGTCGTCCTGGCCATGCTGGCCGTGGGCGCGGCGGTGGTCGCCTGGCAGCAGCGCAACGAGGCGGTGTTCGAGCAGGTGGTCGCCGAGGCCGACCGCGTCCAGTACACCGATCCGTCGCTGTCCGCCCAGCTCGACCTGGTGGCACACGACTTGCGGCCCGACGACGAGGACACGAACAACCGGCTGGTGTCGATCGTGAACGCGCCGCTGGCCACACCGATGCCGGGCCACACCGGCGCCGTCTACCTCACCTCGTTCAGCCCGAACGGGCGGACCCTGGCCACCGCCAGCAACGACCGCACCGTACGGCTGTGGGACGTGAGCGACCCGACCCGGCCCGAACCGTTGGGCAAGCCACTGACCGGCCACACGAGTTGGGTGAGCAGTGCCGTCTTCAGCCCGGACGGCGCCACCCTCGCGAGCGCCTCGGACGACGGCACCGTACGGCTGTGGAACGTACGGGATCCCCGCCACCCGCGGCCGCTCGGCGCACCCCTGACCGGCCATGACGGCACGATCTACCTGATCGCCTTCAGTCCGGACGGGCGGACTCTGGCCTCCGCCGGGGACGACCAGACGGTACGCCTGTGGGATGTGGGCGACCCGAGCCGGCCGAAGGCGATCGGTGCCCTGACCAGTCCCGACGACGCCGTGCGCGCCGTGGCGTTCAGTCCCGACGGGCGAACACTGGCCGCCGGTGGCGACGACGACACGATCAGGCTGTGGGACACGAGCGATCCGCGTCATCCGGTGCCGATCGACAAGGTGCTGACCGGCCACACCGACCTGGTGCACTCCGTGACGTTCAGCCCCGACGGCAAGACCCTCGCCAGTGGCGGCGCGGACAACACCGTCCGGCTGTGGGACGTCGCCGACCCCCGTCACGCGGCGCCGCTCGGCACGCCGCTCGCCGGCCACACCGGCCCCATCTGGTCCGTGGCGTTCAGCCCGGACGGAAGCACGCTCGCCGCCGCCAGCGAGGACAGTACGGCCAGCCTGTGGAACGTCAGTGATCCGGCGTACCCGTCGCAGGTCGGCGAGCCGCTCGCGGGGAGCAACGGCGAGATGTACGCCCTGGGCTTCAGCCCCGACGGGCGGACCCTCGCCACCGGGAGCGGCGACAACACGGTCCGCCTGTGGTCGATACCGACGTCGGACATGATCGGCCGCATCGGAGCGTTCCGCCCGGACGGACGCGTGCTCGTCACGGTCGCGCGCGACGGAAGGATCCGGTTGTGGAACGTGCGCGATCCCGACCGGCCCGTGTTGCTGGGCGAACCCTTCAAGCCGGGGGACGGTGAGGTGAGTGTGCTGGCCTTCTCCCCCGACGGCCGCACACTCGCGGTGCAGACCGGAAGGCGCTCGGTGCGGCTGTGGAACGTCACGGACCCGGCGCGGCCCGTCGCCTACGGTCCGCCCATCACGCTGCGGACACGGATCGTGGCCGCGCTGGCCTTCAGCCCGGACGGGCACACACTGGCAACCGCCCATGACGAACGCACCATTCAGCTGTGGAACGTCAGCGACCCGTCCCGTCCGCGTCCGCTCGGCAAGCCTCTCTCCGGTCACACGGGCTACGTCAACTCCCTCGCCTTCAGCCCGGACAGCCACACTCTGGCCAGCGCCGGCGCGGACGGCACCGTCCGGCTGTGGAACGTCGCCGACCCCCGTCATGCCGCCCGCCTCGGCGCGCCTCTCAGGGGGCACCTCGGCCCCATCAACAAGCTCGTCTACAGTCCGGACGGCCACACGGTGGCCAGCGGCAGCGACGACGGCACGGTCCGGCTCTGGGACGTGACCGACCCCCGGAAGGCGACCCGGCTGGGCTCCCCCCTCACCGGCCACACCGAAGCGGTCGTCTCGCTGACCTTCAGCCAGGACGGCCGCAGGCTGGCCAGCGGCGGCAACGACAACACGGTCCGGCTCTGGGACGTGGCCCGCCCCTCCGACGCCTCTCCCATCGGCCAGTCGATGAGCCCGAACGCCAAGACCGGCAGTTTCCTGTCCTTCAGTCCGAAGAGCGACATGCTCGGAGTGTCGAGCGGGACCGACACCGTCCGGCTCTGGAACCTGGAGGCGGACGACGCCATCCGCCGTATCTGCTCGACCACTCGGGGCGTACTGACGTCGGAGAAATGGCACGAGTACCTGCCACGCCTCTCCTACGACCCCCCGTGTGACACGTGATCCCGATCACAACTTCTCGGTACGCCGCAGCAGTCGGCTCCCACCGGACATGCGGCGTTGTTAGTCTTGGCCATAGCCCGATCGCTGGTGCATCCCCCGTCGCCAGCGGTCGGGCCTTCTCGTGTCCTGCGGGGTCCGGTCCGTGTCCTGCGGGGTCCGGTCGGTTGCCGCTCCGGAAGGGCACCCCCTAGCGTTCCGCCGCGGTGGCGAGCCAGTCGGCAACGGTACGGACGGTCGTCTCGTCCAGTCGGTCCACGAGGGTCTGTACGGCTGTCACGTCGTCCGGCGCGAGATCGTAGAGGCCCGCCTTGCTCAGGCCCGCCATGAGTACCTGGTGCCGACGGTCGTGCATGCGCTCGGCGAGCTTGGTGGGTTCAGCGGAGGCCGAGGGGACTGAAGTGGTCAAGGGGGCGGAAGTGGTCGGGGTGACGGGCGTGGCGGAGGCGTCGTAGCGGTGCCAGTCCTCGTCCTTCGGGCCCCACAGCGCGACGGTCACCTCGTCGCCGCGGGCCCGGAGGGTCTGCGTCATCTCGCCCAGCGCGTAGAGGACGGGTGAGCGGTCCGGCGCCTGGGCGCCCACCTGCCAGGAGGCCGTGTCCGGCCGGTAGAACAGTGCGACCCAGCGGGGAGCCCCCTGCGGTCGCGCGCACTCGGGTCGGGTCTCCATGGCACTCAATGGCACTCACCCCTTCGCCTGGGCAGGTCTTCCTTCGACGCCGCGCGGCGCGGCAAGGTCCAGCGGGGGGACCATAACTGACGGTTCGTCAGATCTCCAGATCGGCGGTCACGACAGGGTCGCCGCAGCCGGTACTCTGAGTCGGCTGCGGCACTCCCCACGATCACCACCCCACGCCACGAGGTGAGTTCGGCCCGCGGCCATCGACACGTCTCACGGCATGAGGATGACGAACAGGTGCTGATTGCGGGCCGATACCGGCTGCAGGATTCGATCGGTCGCGGTGCGATGGGGGAGGTCTGGCGGGGCTTCGACGAGACGCTCGGCCGGGCGGTGGCTGTCAAGCTGCTCCTCCCCCACGACTCCGACCCCACGGCCACCTCCCGCTTCCGACTGGAGGCCCAGACCGCGGGACGGCTCAACCACCCGTACGTGGTGGGGATGTACGACTTCGGCGAGTACGACGGCCGGCTCTTCCTGGTGATGGAACTGGTCCAGGGCGACAGCCTCGACCGCCGCCTCAACCAGGGCGGACCGCTGCCCGCCGAGCAGGTGGCCCGGATCGCCGCCCAGGCCGCCGCCGGGCTCGCCGCCGCTCATGAACAGGGCATCGTGCACCGCGACATCAAGCCCGCGAACCTGTTGATGGACGCCGAAGGCACCCTGAAGATCGGTGACTTCGGCATCGCCCGCTTCATGGACGACCCGTCCGGCGCACTCACCGCCACCGGGCAGATCGTCGGCACCAGCCTCTACCTCGCACCCGAACGGGCTCTCGGCCGGCCCGCCGGACCGGCCTGCGACATGTACGCGCTGGGCTGTGTGCTGTACCAACTCCTCACCGGCCGCCCGCCGTTCCACGCCGACAGCGCGGTCGCGATCCTGCACCACCACCTCGACTCCGCGCCCGTGCCGCCGCGGCAACTCGGCGTGTTACTCCCGCCCGCCTTCGAGAACTACCTGCTCGGACTGCTCGCCAAGCGGCCCGAGGACCGGCCGACCGCCGAGCAGGCCGCCGAGTGGTTCAGCGGCGGGGCGTGGCAGGGGCGGGCCGAACCGCTGCCCGAGCCCGCGCCCACGCGGATGTCGACAGCGAGTCACGCTCCGACGCCCCGGCACATGCCCACGTCCGACGGACCCCCTACGACGTACGCGCTGCCGACGGCCACCCGGCGGGCGGACCGGCGTACGCGGCGGACGAACAAGGGCGGACTGATCGCGGGGGCGGCGGTGTTCCTGGCCGCGATGATCGGCGGCATGCTCTGGTTCGCGCCGGGCCGCAGCAGCGCGGAGAGCCCGGCCGACGGCACCCCGGGCACGTCGGCCCCCGCCGTCACGCCGGCCTCGACTGCGAGCGCCGCCCCGGCCACCAGCGCTGCCCCGGAGGAGGCCGCGCTGCCCGACGTACCCGAGCCCGCGCCGACCGAGCCTTCGCCCACCGTGTCCTCGCCCGCGTCCTCACCCACGGCGTCCTTCCCCACGGAGCCCTCCCCTGCCTTGCCGGTGGACGGAGAGGAGAAGGGCGAGAAGACACCACGTGAGCGGGACACGGGCCAGGACCCGGGTGCGGGGCCGGGCGCGGGCCCCGGAGAGGAAGAGGAAGACGGGCCCGACGAGGACTGAGGAGCTGAGGCCCGGGGGCGCCCGTCGGGCCTGTCGGCTCTCGTCAGTTGTTCCAGGACTCGTCGTACGGGTCGTGCGGCGCCGGGACCGGCCTGGCGGCCGTGACGTCGAGGTACGGGATCGGGCCGTGGTTGACCGGGTCCTCGGCGCGGCGGGCGGTGTAGGTGCCGGTGACCTCCAGCCAGGCGTCCGGTTGCAGGACCGGGGGGATCTGGCCGGTCAGGCCGATCTTCACCGGCTGCGCGTCGGCGGCACAGCAGTTGAGGGCCATGCGGACCAGGTAGGGCGCGCCGGAGTGGTCCAGTGCGACGAAGCCGGTGACTTCGACCTGCCGGCCCTTCAGGGAACTCCGGTCGTAGATCGCGCGGCCCGCGTAGTCGACCAGGTTGAGGCGGAGGGTGCCGTGGGCCGGGAGATCCGCGTAGCCGTACGGCTCCTGCAGGGCCGTACCGGCGCGCAGGGCGCTGTAGGAGCCGAGGGCGGGCGGCGCGACAAGGATCAGGGCGAGGAGCGGGAGGACTAGGAGCCAGGAGACCCGGGGTTCGCGGTGGACGTGCCCGGCGTGCCCCTCGTGCCCGGCATGCTCCCCGTGCTCCCCGTGCTCCCCGGGGCTCTCCTTCTTCGCCCGCCACTCGTACCAGACCGTCGCCAGGGCCGCCGCGATCAGTACGACGCCGGAGGCCAGCAGCATCGGGCGCAGGCCTGCCTTGACGTAGCGCAGGTACAGGTCGGTGAAGCCCGCGTGCAGGAGGGCCGCGCCGAGCAGGAACAGGACCGCCGCCTGTGCCTGGCGGTTCACAGGATCACCGCCCCGGTCAGGACCGCCGCGCTGATGCCCAGGACGAAGGTGGTGGGCGCGAAACGCAGGGCGAAGCCGCGGCCGAAGGTGCCCGCCTGCATCGCGAACAGCTTCAGGTCGACCATCGGGCCGACCACCAGAAACGCCAGCCGCGCGGTGAGCGAGAACTGCGACAGTGAGGCGGCCACGAACGCGTCCGCCTCCGAGCAGATTGACAGCAGCACGGCCAGCACCGCGAGGGCCAGCACGGAGACCACCGGGTTACCGGCCGCCATCCGCAGCCACTCCTCCGGGACGACGGCCTTGAGGGTGGCCGCGGCCATCGCGCCGACCACCAGGAATCCCCCGGCGTGCATCACGTCATGGCGGACCGAGCCCCAGAACGCGGCCCCCTTGCTCTGACCGTCGTAGGCCGCGCGGGCCGGCGGGCGCAGCCAGTCGGCGCGGCCGACGCGCTGCCACAGCCAGCCCATCGCGCAGGCCACCAGCAGACTCGCGACGAAACGGGCGAGGACCATCTCGGGGTCGTTCGGGAAGGCGACGGCGGTCGCGGTCAGCACGATCGGGTTGATCGCCGGGGCGGACAGCAGGAACGCGAGCGCGGCGGCCGGGGTGACGCCCCGCCGTACCAGCGCCCCGGCCACCGGCACGGACGCGCACTCGCAGCCTGGCAGCACCGCGCCCGCCATGCCCGCCACCGGAACCGCCAGCGTGGGGCGTCTGGGCAGCGCGCGGGCGAAGAAGGACGGCGGCACGAACACCGCGATGGCCGCCGACAGCAGCACCCCCAGCACCAGGAAGGGCAGCGCCTGCACGATCACCGCGACGAACACAGTCATCCAACTCTGCATCACCGGGGCGGACAGCGCCCGCCGGATCGGGCCCTGCGCCAGCACCATCAGGACGAGCAACAGGGTGAGCGTGAGCGGCGAGTTGAGGGGGCGCAGGCCCTCCGTGTCCGGCGCCCGGCCGATGTCCGCCCCGCTGTCTGGCGGGGCTGCTTTGGTGACGGCCACGGCCGAGGTACCTCCGGTGCTGCGGAAGGGCGCTGGTTTCGCTCCCCTCTCATACGGCCGACAGGCCGTGCCCGTTCAGCAGGTTCTTGCGAGGAACCCCAGGGCTTCAGCCCTGGGAGGAATCGCATCCTCGCGGTCGCGGCGCGGAGCGCCGGGATGTGGATAGCGGGTGCTGGGCCGCGAAGCGGTCGAGTGACGTGTCCGGCGGGGTCGGTGCTGTGTCCACTCGGGGGCGGGTTCACTCGGTCGGGTGATGCATGGGGAACGTACGGTGGGCGGTCGTACGCGCGTGTAGGTTTCGGGATCGTGAAGCTGGTGGTGCAGGTCAGGCTGCTGCCGACGCCCGTGCAGGCGGCGGCGCTGGAGGCGACCCTGCGCGCCTGCAACGAAGCGGCGACCTGGGCCGGCGGCGTGGCTTTCGAGAAGGATGTGAAGACCAACTTCGCGCTGCGCGAGCACACCTACCAGCAGATCAAGGCCCGCTGGGGACTGGGGGCGCAGGCCGCCCAGCATGTGATCAAGAAGACCTGCGACGCGTACGCCACGCTGAGGGCCAACCTGAAGGCTGGGAACCTGGGCAGGCCGGGCTCGAAACGCCACCGCAGGGCGGTGGAGAAGCCGGTCACCTTCCGCCCGGACGGCGCGCAGCCCTACGACGACCGCATGCTGTCCTGGCAGATCGACCAGCGGCGGGTATCGATCTGGACGACTGCCGGACGGGTCAAGGACGTGGCGTTCACTGCCGCACCGGAGCAGATGGCCACCCTGGCCCTGTACCGCAGGGGCGAGTCCGACCTGCTGTGGCGGGACGGTATGTGGTTCCTCAACGCCACCTGTGACGTTCCCGAAGCGCCGCTGAACACCGATCCGGTGGACTTCCTCGGCATCGATCTGGGCATCGTCAACATCGCCACTACCAGCGATGGCGAGATCATGGCCGGACGCGAACTCAACCGGACCCGCACCCGCGAGCGCGGCCTGCGCGCCAAGCTGCAGAAGAAGAACACCCCGTCCGCCAAGCGCCGGCTGAAGAAGCGACGGCACAAGGAGTCGCGTCGGGCGAAGGACATCAACCACAAGATCGCGAAGCATGTGGTGGCCGAGGCAGAACGCACCGGACGCGGAATCGCCCTGGAAGACCTGGGCGGTATCCGTGAGCGGGTACGGCTTCGCAAGCCCCAACGGGCCACCCACTCCAGCTGGAGCTTTGCCCAGCTGGGTCAGTTCATCGCGTACAAGGCCAAGAAGGCCGGGGTGCCGGTGGTGTACGTCGATCCGGCGTACACCTCCCGCACCTGCGCCGAATGCGGGCACATCGACAAGGCGAACCGGGTCTCCCAGGCCTGGTTCGCGTGCCGGAACTGCGGATTCGTTGATCACGCAGACCGGAACAGCTCCCGCAACATCCGTGCCAGAGCATGGGAGTTGTGGCGACGCGGGGCGCAGTCAACCGCCCCAGACCCACCTCCCGAACCGGCACGTGGGACAGGACGCAAACGCAGCACCACAGCCAGTGGCGCCCGTTGTGCAAGCCCGGGACTTTAGTCCCGGGCCGTTGACTGAATGCCGGAACCACCTGCTGGAACCACCTGTCCCGGTGAGGCAGTCTTGCCCGTTGTGGTGACTGTTCCGAATCAGAGTCCGTCGGGTGAGGCGAGTACGCACATGGTGGTGTGCGGCGACGACGGGCTCGCGCACCGGCTGGCCGCCGAACTGCGCGGGGTGTACGGCGAGCGGGTCACGCTCGTCGTACCGCCGTCCGAACGCGGCGTACGGCCCCCGGTGGTGGGACGGGCCCGTACCGCGTCGGCGCTGCTCGACCGGGTGGTGAACGCGGCCGTGGGCCGGGGCGGGGGCAACGCCGCCGTCGAGCCGCCCGCCCCCGAGGCCCGGGTGGTGGAGGCCGCCGAGCCGGCCGAGACGGTCCTCGCCGAGGCGGGCGTGGAGCGGGCGGCGGCCCTCGCGCTCGTGTACGACGACGACGAGACCAACATCCGGGCCGCGCTCACCGCCCGCCGCCTCAACCCGCGGCTGCGGCTGGTGCTGCGGCTGTACAACCGGCGGTTGGGCCAGCACATCGAGGAACTCCTCGACCAGGCGGCGGCGTTGGCGACGGGCGGTACGACGGGACCGGCCGCGGTGTTCGACGCGTCCACGACCGTGATGTCCGACGCCGACACGGCCGCGCCCGCGCTGGCCGCCTCCGCGATCGTAGGCACCAGCAAGGTCGTGCAGACCGACGGGCTGTTGCTGCGCGCGGTGGAACGGCCGCCGCCGGTGCCCGGCCGGGTGTCCGACCCGGGGCTGGCCACCCTCGCGCTGCTGTCCGCGGCCGGCAACGATCCGGCGGGCGCGGACGGTTCCGACAACGGCGACGACCAGGGCCCCCGGCTGCTGCCGGACGCGGCGACGGTACGGGCCGCCGCGGGGCGCGGGACCGTCGTACTGGAACAGGTCTCGTACTCCGGGCCGGCGCTGCCCGCGCGGCGCGGGATCGTACCGCCGTTCGCGTCGCTGTTCTCGCGGCGGCTGCGCTGGTCGCTGGCGGGCTCGGTGGGGTGCGTGATCGCGCTGGCGGTGGCGTTGTGGCTGGTCACCCCCGGTATGCATCCGCTGGCCGCGTTCTATCTGACCTTGCTCGATCTCTTCGCCATCGACGACCCGGCCATCGGGGCGTCGACCGGACGGCAGATCCTGCAACTCCTTTCCGGGCTGGTCGGGTTGCTGCTCCTGCCGGTGCTGCTGGCCGCGGTGCTCGAAGCGCTGGGTACGTTCCGCAGCGCGTCCGCGTTGCGCAAGCCGCAGCGTGGGCTCGGCGGGCATGTGGTGCTGCTCGGGCTCGGCAAGATCGGCACCCGGGTGCTGATGCGGCTGCGTGAGCTGAACATCCCCGTGGTGTGCGTCGAATCCGATCCCGACGCGCGCGGACTCGCGACGGCACGCCGGCTGCGGGTGCCGGTGATCCTCGGCGACGTCACCCAGGAGGGCGTCTTGGAATCCGCCAAGATCCATCGCGCGCAGACGCTGCTCGCGGTGACCAGCGCGGACACCACGAACCTGGAGGCCGTGCTGTACGCCCGGTCCGTACGGCCCGACCTGCGGGTGGTCCTGCGCCTGTACGACGACGACTTCGCGACCGCGGTGTACCGCACCCTGCGGGCCGCGCACCCGGCGGCGTCCACGCGCAGCCGGAGCGTGTCGCACCTGGCGGCGCCCGCGTTCGCCGGGGCGATGATGGGGCGGCAGATCCTGGGGGCGATCCCGGTCGAGCGGCGGGTGCTGTTGTTCGCGGCGCTGGAGGTGGGCGGGCATCCGCAGTTGGAGGGCAAGACGGTCGGGGAGGCGTTCCGGGCCGGGTCCTGGCGGGTGCTGGCGCTGGACACGGGGGCCCTGGACGGCCGGCGGGAGGAGCCGGCCGCGGAGGAGGCTTATGACGACGTACGGCCCTCGGGCGGCTCGGGGTTGGTGTGGGACCTGCCGGACACGTACGTTCTGCGCGGCTCGGACCGGGTGGTCCTCGCCGCCACTCGGCGGGGGCTGGCGGAGTTGCTGGGACGGCGGAACCGGGAGCGTGCGGGCGCGTAGAAGTGCCGCGCCCACCCGCCGCCCGACTCCCTCGCCGACGCCCCGTCGGACCTAGCCCGCCAGGTGCCGTGCCGCGAAGTCCAGTTCCAGGCGCACCTGCTTGATGCGCTCGTCCACCACCAGGGAACCGTGTCCCGCGTCGTAGCGGTACACCTCGTGCACCGCTCCCCTGCTCTCCAGGCGCTTGACGTAGTTGTCGATCTGGCGGATGGGGCAGCGGGGGTCGTTGACGCCGGCCGAGATGTAGACGGGGGCCTTGACCTGGTCGACGTGGGTGAGGGGTGAGGACGCCTCGAAGCGTTCCGGGACCTCTTCCGGGGTGCCGCCGAGCAGGGTGCGGTCCATGGCCTTCAGGGCTTCCATCTCGTCGTGGTACGCCGTGACGTAGTCGGCGACCGGGACCGCCGCGATGCCCAGCGTCCACGCGTCGGGCTGGGTGCCGAGGCCGAGGAGGGTGAGGTAGCCGCCCCAGGAGCCGCCGGTGAGGACGAGGCGGGCGGGGTCGGCCAGGCCCGAGGTGATCGCCCACTCCCGGACCGCCGCGATGTCCTCCAGCTCGATCAGGCCGACCCGGTGCTTCAGGGCGTCGGTCCAGGCGCGGCCGTAGCCCGTGGAGCCGCGGTAGTTGACCCGGATCACCGCGTACCCGTGGTCGACCCAGGCCGCCGGGCCGGCCGCGAAGGCGTCGCTGTCGTGCCAGGTGGGGCCGCCGTGGATGTCGAAGACCGTGGGCAGCGGGCCGGTGCTGCCCGCCGGTTTCTGGACCAGGGCGTGGATGCGGCCGCCGGGCCCGTCCACCCACACGTCCTGCACGGCGACGGATCCCGGGGACTTCATGCCGGGCGGGTCGAGGACGGAACGGCCTGTCGTCGAGCGGACGGCCGGCGGTTCGGCGGCCGAGGACCACAGGTACTCCACGCTGCCGTCCGGGCGGGCCGTCGCTCCGGAGACGGTGCCCGGCGGGGTCGGGATACTGACCAGCTCCCGGGTCGCCAGGTCGTAGCGGAAGAGCTCGCTGCGGGCCTCGAAGCTGTGCGCGATCAGCAGGCCGGTGCCGTCCGGGTACCACTCGGCGCCGACGTCACCGGGCAGGTCCAGGGCGAGGTCGGTCTCCTCGCCACTCGCCACGTCCCACACCAGGGGCTCCCAGCGGCCCCGGCGCTGGTGGCCGATCAGCAGCCGGGTGTCGCCGTCCACCGGGGCGAAGCCGAGGACCTCCAGGCCGAGTTCCTCCGTGCCGCCCCGGGTGTCGTCGAGGTCGGCGACCGGTGTGCCGTCGGGGCGCAGGACGCGCAGCGCCGAGTGCATCGCGTCGCCGTGCTCGGTGTGCTCGATGGCGATCAGCGAGCCGTCGTGGGAGAGGTCACCGACGCCCGCCGACTCGCGGTGGCGGTAGATCTGCACCGGTTCCTCACCGACGCGGGCGACATGGATCGTGGTGCCCTCGTCGTCGGTGGAGCGGCCCACGATCGCGGTCCGGCCGTCCCGGGCGAGGGCCAGCCCCGCCGGGTACGACGCCTCCAGGCCCGGCGTGGCGAGGTCGTCCGGCCCGCCCTCGAAGGGCTGGCGGCGCCAGACTCCGAACTCGTCGCCGTCCTTGTCGTCGAACCACCACACCCACCGGCCGTCCGGGGAGAGCACGCCGTCCGTCGTGCCGTTCGGCCGGTCGGTCACCTGGCGTTGCTCGCCCGTCGACCGGTCCCAGGCGTACAACTCGTAGGTCCCCGTCGCGTTCGACACGAACAGGGAGCGGTCCGGCGCGTCCTCGGCCCAGTCGGGCAGCGACACCCGGGGCGCCCTGAAGCGCTTCTCCCAGTCCGGCATGTCCGGCAGGTCAGACATCTCGTCGTTCCGCTCGGGCGAGGCGGACCCGTTGCTCTCAGTCATGACCCCATAGTGCCCGCCCGGACCGACAACGCGCAGGCCAGACCCCCAGCCTGTGGATAACTTCGGCCGGGCTCCTTCTGGAGCCCCTCTGGAGCCCCTGCTTTCCCGGTCGGCGGTGGGTCCGGCAGGCGACCCCGCGGCCCGGGCCGGCGCGGGAGCCCCGTACCGTGGAGGGTGTGTACCGGTTTCTGCTGACGCCCCGTTGGTGGGGGATCAACGTCTTCGTGCTGCTCGCCATCCCCTTCTGCGTCTTCATGGGGTCATGGCAGCTCAGCCGCTTCGAGGGCCGGATGCAGGACCAGCGCAGCGCCGAGACGCAGGCCTCGACCAGCGCGCGTGAGGCTGCCCGTCCGCTGTCCGAGATGCTGCCGGTGGACAAGGCGACCTCCGGCCGACAGGTCACCGCGACCGGACGGTACGCCAAGCAGCTGCTGATCCCGGACCGCGAGCTGGACGACCGCGACGGCTACTACGTCCTGACGTTGCTGCGCGTCGACGGTGGCAAGGCCCTGCCGGTGGTCCGGGGATGGCTGCCGGGCTCCCCCGACCCGGCGAAGGTGCCGGCCGCGCCGCGCGGTGAGGTCACCGTCACCGGGGCGCTGCAGGCGTCCGAGACGCCCGGGGACAACGGGGTCAGCGCGCAGGGAGGTCTCCCGGCGGGGCAGACCGCGGCGATCAGCGCGGCGTCGCTGGTGAACCTGGTGCCGTACGACGTCTACGACGCGTGGGTCACGCTGACCCGGGCGGACTCCGGGATGACGGCCGTGCCGGCGGCGGCGCCCGCAGACACCGGGCTGGACCTGAAGGCGTTCCAGAACCTGGGGTACACCGGGGAGTGGTTCGTCTTCGCCGGGTTCGTGGTGTTCATGTGGTTCCGGCTGCTTCGGCGCGAGGTGGAGTTCCTGCGGGACGCGGAACTGGGCCTGGTGCCGGAGCCCGACGGTGACCAGGAGCGGGTGGCGGTCTGAGGGGCCGTCCCAGAAGGCCGCCTCGGGAGACCGCCTCAGAAGGCCGCCTCGGGAGGCCGCTTCGGGAGACCGCCTCCGGAGACCGCGGCCCCTGGAGCGACGACGCCCCCGAGCCCGCGAGCTCCGGGCGTGCCGCCGGATCCTTACCGAGCAGGGCCGTCAGCGAGGCGCGGAGGTGCTCCGCGCGGGGCCAGGCCCTACGCCCCGGCCAGTACGCCCGTCCAGTACACCGTGCCGGCGCACGCGTTGGACACGACCGCCGAGACCGACGGCGCGCCGCCCTCGGCCGTGTTGGTGACGGTCACGCTGCCGTCGGCCGTGGTGCCGTCCGTGACCAGCTGGGGCGCGCTGCCGGTGTCGCCGCTCGTGGTGCTGCCGCCGTCCGCGGTGGGACCCTCGGTCGTGGGCGACGGGTCGGGTGACGGGCTGCCCGTCTCGCCGCCGGCATTGTCGCCGCCGGTCGTGGGGCAGGTCTCGGAGGGCACCCAGGCGAACTGCACCTGGTACGAGGAACCCGGCTGCAGCAGCATCGAGGTGACCTCCAGGGACGGGTCGGGCAGTGCGGCCGCCGCGTCCCCGGCGACATGCCGGACCGTGTTGATCTTGGTGGCGTCCGCGGCGCCCTGCGGGGACGGGGACACCGAGCCCGGCCCGCTGACCGTACAGGCGGTGCCGGAGACGTTGGTGAAGCGGAAGGTGCCGTAGACCGCGCCCACGGAGTCGGGGGCGTTGACCGTCTGGGTGGGCGAGCCGATCTCGGTGGCCGTGCACGCCGAGACGCCGGCCGGGGTGGTGGGCGGGGCGCCCGCGCCGGTGGTCGCTCCGGTGGCGCTGCCGGTGGCCTTGCCCTTGCCGGGTTGCTTCTCCGGGGCCTTGGCCTTGTCCTCGGTCTTGCCCGCGGTCCCGCCGGAGGTGGTCTCCCCGCCGTCCGGGCCCTTGCCCTGACCGGCCCCGCCCTGCGCCATCGAGCCGTGTCCGGCGATGGACGGGTCGGCGCTGAGGCCGTGTGAGTTGGAGACGTGCCACAGGGCCGGGATGGCGGTGCCGACGAAGAGCGCGGCGGCCGCCATGCCGACGAGGGCCTGCCGCTTGCGGGCACGCCTGGCGGGCACCGCCTTGCGCAGGTGGTCCAGCGTGCCGTCGCGCGGCTCGACCTCCTGGACCGCCTGGTGCAGCAACCTGCGCAGGACCAGCTCTTCCGAGTCGAGCCCCGAGGGGCTCTGGTCGTCGGGGCGGTGGTTCACAGTTCCGTTCCCAGCGTGCGATTGCTTCGGCTCTTCGTTGCCCGGCGGGTCTGTTGGCTCGTGCCACTCGTACGGCTCGTGCTCATGGGTGACGTGCAGATGACGTCGCCCGTCGTGCTCGCGGCTCATGCCGGGGTCTCCATGGCGACCCGCAGGGCGGCGATACCGCGTGAACCGTACGCCTTCACGGAGCCCAGCGATATCCCGAGCGTCTCGGCGACCTGCGCCTCGGTCATGTCCGCGAAGTAGCGCAGCACCAGGACCTCGCGCTGGCGGCGCTGCAGACCCTTCATCGCGTTGATCAGCGAGTCGCGTTCCAGCAGGTCATAGGCCCCCTCCTCGGCGCTCGCCATGTCCGGCATCGGCTTGGAGAGCAGCTTCAGGCCGAGTATTCGGCGGCGCAGGGCGGAGCGGGAGAGGTTGACGACCGTCTGCCGCAGGTACGCGAGCGTCTTCTCCGGGTCCCGGACGCGTTTGCGCGCGGAGTGGACGCGGATGAACGCCTCCTGGACGACGTCCTCGCAGGAAGCGGTGTCGTCGAGGAGGAGCGCCGCGAGGCCCAGCAGCGAGCGGTAGTGCGCTCGGTAGGTCTCGGTGAGGTGGTCGACCGTGGTTCCGGCCGCCACCGTGTCCTCGGAGTGCTCGGCACCGTCACGCTGGTTCGGTATGCGGGTGGGCCGCGCTGCGGGCATGGGCGCGATCACCGGCAGGCCACCGGACGTGCCGGCCATGCGGGGTCGTAGAGCCGCGCGGGGCGGCCGTAGAGCCGGGCCGCGCGGGGCCGCGATGAATTGGAGTACCTCTGCCACGCCTGTTGGACACGCTTCACCCCATCAGGGTTGTACGAGACCGGCCGTCTTCTGTCAGGGAGCACAACTGACCGTGCGTCAAACGCGCTCATGCCCTACCCGCTCTTCCCCTGTGTCCTGAATGACCGGAGCGTCCCCACGCCCCGAAAAACGTCCCCGCGCCCGCCGAAGGGCGTCCGCAAAGACGCTCCCCGCCCTCCGCGCGGTTGCGGAGGGCGGGGAGCAAATCTTCGGACGCCGAGCAGGCTCGGTTCAAGTGGTCCGGACCATTATCCCGCACCACATGTCATACACAGATCCTACAAATGAATGCGCTTTCAGCCAGGACTTTTACGGCACTAATGCCGTGCAGCACCACGTGTCGCTCGTAACACCAAGGGTTCGTGAAGGCGCTTTCGCCAGGACAAGTCCGGCCAGGTAGGGGCAGTCGGGCCGAGAGGGACCAGTCGGCCCAGGACAGGACGGACAGGTCAGATCGGACCGGACCGGGTTCAGCCGAACTCGGCCGCGACCAGCTCCGCGATCTGCGCGGTGTTGAGGGCCGCGCCTTTGCGCAGGTTGTCCCCGCACACGAAGAGTTCGAGCGCGGTGGGGTCGTCCAGTGCCCTGCGCACCCGGCCCACCCAGGTGGGGTCCGTGCCCACGACATCGGCGGGCGTGGGGAACTCCCCCGCGGCCGGATCGTCGAAGAGGACCACCCCGGGGGCCGTGGCGAGGATCTCGCGCGCCTTGTCCACGGTGACCTCGCCCTCGAAGCGGGCGTGGACGGTCAGCGAGTGCGTGGTGACGACCGGCACCCGCACGCACGTCACCGCGACCGGCAGCTTCGGCAGGGAGAGGATCTTGCGCGACTCGTCGCGCACCTTCATCTCCTCGGAGGACCAGCCGTCCTCGCGCAGCGACCCGGCCCACGGTACGACGTTCAGCGCGACCGGCTCCGGGAACGGCCCGGTGTTGTCGCCGACGGCCCGCCGCACGTCTCCGGGGCTGGTCCCCAGTTCCGTGCCGGCGACCAGGGACAGCTGCTGGCGCAGGGTCTCCACCCCGGCCCGGCCCGCCCCGCTCACCGCCTGGTAGGAGGAGACGACCAGCTCGCGCAGCCCGAACTCGGCGTGCAGCGCGCCCAGGGCCACGATCATGGAGAGGGTCGTGCAGTTGGGGTTGGCGATGATGCCCCGCGGCCTGACGCGGACCGCGTGCGGATTGACCTCGGGCACCACCAGGGGCACCTCCGGGTCCATCCGGAAGGCGCCCGAGTTGTCCACCACCACCACGCCCCTGGCGGCGGCGATCGGCGCCCACTGGGCGGCGACCTCGTCGGGGACGTCGAACATGGCGACGTCGACCCCGTCGAAGGCGTCCTCGGTGAGCGCCACCACCTCGACCTGCTCACCGCGCAGGGCCAGCTTGCGGCCGGCCGAGCGCGGGGAGGCGATGAGTCGGATCTCGCCCCAGATGTCCGCGTGCTGCGAAAGGATCTGGAGCATGACCGAGCCGACGGCTCCGGTCGCTCCCACGACCGCGAGCGTCGGTCCCGCGGTCATCGCCCGGTGCCTCCGTAGACGACTGCCTCGTCGCTGTCGGAGTCGAGCCCGAAGGCGGAGTGGACCGCGCGCACGGCCTCGTTCACGTCGTCGGCACGGGTGACCACCGAGATACGGATCTCGGAGGTCGAGATCAGCTCGATGTTCACCCCCGCGTCGGACAGCGCCTCGAAGAAGGAGGCCGTGACGCCCGGGTTGGTCTTCATGCCGGCGCCGACGAGGGAGATCTTGCCGATCTGGTCGTCGTAGCGCAGCGAGTCGAAGCCGATGCCGCCCTTGTTCCGCTCCAGGGCGTCGATGGCCTTGCGGCCCTCGGTCTTCGGCAGCGTGAAGGAGATGTCCGTCAGGCCGGTGGAGGCGGCGGACACGTTCTGCACGATCATGTCGATGTTGATCTCGGCGTCGGAGATCGCACGGAAGATCGCGGCGGCCTCGCCCGGCTTGTCCGGCACACC
The DNA here is from genome assembly GCF_040612855.1 of Streptomyces sp. NPDC006332. NCBI lineage: Bacteria > Bacillati > Actinomycetota > Actinomycetes > Kitasatosporales > Streptomycetaceae > Streptomyces > Streptomyces sp. NPDC006332. The sequence continues at coordinate 123,403 of NZ_JBEXRA010000013.1, read as the reverse complement.
GACGACCGTGACCTTGGCCTCGGAGGTGTCGTGCGCGACACCGGAGATGATGGCCTGCTCCACCTTCTTGTCCCCTTGCTCGATCGACTCACTGCTGACCCACGTGCCCCGCAGCCCACTGAAGGACGAGCGGACGTGGATCGGGATGTTGTAGCGGCGCGCGTACTCCACGCACCGGTGAAGCAGCACCTTCGACCCGGAGGCGGCGAGCTCCAGCATGTCCTCGAAGGAGATCCAGTCGATCTTCTTCGCCTTCTTCACCACCCGCGGGTCCGCCGTGAACACGCCGTCGACGTCGGTGTAGATCTCACACACCTCGGCGTCGAGGGCGGCCGCGAGCGCGACGGCCGTGGTGTCGGAACCACCACGTCCGAGCGTGGTGATGTCCTTCTTGTCCTGGCTGACGCCCTGGAAACCGGCGACGATGGCGATGTTGCCCTCGTCCAGCGCGGTCCGGATCCGGCCGGGCGTGACGTCGATGATCCGCGCTTTGTTGTGGACCGAGTCGGTGATGACGCCTGCCTGGCTGCCCGTGAACGACTGGGCGCTGTGGCCCAGGTTTTTGATCGCCATCGCCAGCAGGGCCATGGAGATCCGCTCACCGGCGGTCAGCAGCATGTCGAATTCCCGGCCGCTGGGCATCGGAGACACCTGCTCGGCGAGATCGATCAGCTCGTCCGTCGTGTCGCCCATCGCGGAAACGACGACGACCACCTGGTGGCCGTTCTGCTTCGCTTCCACGATCCGCTTGGCGACGCGCTTGATGCCCTCGGCATCGGCTACGGAGGAGCCTCCGTACTTCTGCACGACAAGGCCCACGTGCGCTCCTCGCTCACTCAGTCTGTGTATCCGCAGTCCACACATACGCATATGTCCTGCGGTCGGCTCAGTCTATCGAGCGCCCGAAAAACGCCTCCGCGGTATCGCATGCTGAGACTTCGACGCCCAGGTCAGCGCATGCCCAGATCGAGGCCTTCGAAAAAGTGCCAAGTGTCACAAGGCGAGATGGTGAATCACGTTTCAAGCACGGGTGCACGCCGAACAGGGGCTGGAGCGAGCTTCACGATCACCCCCTCACGCGTACGTCTGTTCGGATACGGTCTGTGCATGGACGTACTGCGCTACGTGGCCTTCACCACCGACCCCGCCGGCGGCAATCCGGCGGGTGTGGTGCTCGACGCCACCGGAATCGACGACGCCACGATGCTCAAGACCGCGGCGGAGGTGGGTTACTCCGAGACGGCGTTCGTCGTCCCGCTCGACGACGGATCCCTGGACATCCGCTACTTCAGCCCGCTCGCCGAGGTGCCGTTCTGCGGCCACGCCACCATCGCGACCGCGGTCGCACACGCCCAGCGTCACGGTGCCGGGTCCCTGCGGCTGCGGACGAGGGCGGGCGAGGTCACCGTCTCCACCGCCCCGGCCGAGGACGGCTCCATGACCGCCACCCTGGTGAGCGTCCCGCCCCGATCGGTCCCCCTCGCCGACGCGACCCTGACCGAGCTGCTGGCGGCCCTGCGCTGGTCCCCCGACGACCTCGACCCCGCGCTGCCGCCCCGCGTGGCCTACGGGGGCGCCTGGCACCCGGTGATCGCGACCACCAGCCGGGCCCGGCTGGCCGACCTCGCCTACGACATGACCGCGCTGTCCGCGCTCATGAGCCGCGAGGACTGGACCACCGTCGACCTGGTCTGGCGAGAGTCACCGACCGTGTTCCACGCCCGCAACCCGTTCCCTCCCGGTGGCGTCGTCGAGGACCCGGCCACCGGCGCCGCGGCCGCCGCCCTCGGCGGTTACCTGCGCGAGCTCGACCTTGTGCCGCTCCCGGCCACGCTGACCATCCATCAGGGAGTGGACATGGGACGGCCCAGCACCATCACGGTCACGGTTCCGCGCGAGACGGGCAGCGGGATCGGGGTCTCGGGGGCCGCGGTCCAGATCTCCTGAGCATCCGACCCTCGCACCGGGTCAGTCCGCGAACTCCTTGAGGGGCTCGGTGTCGAGGGTGATGTTCACGGGGTCCGGGATCTCTACGGCGGTGCCGAGCGGCTTGTTTACCTGCTGACGATATCGGCCGCCCTCAGGGTGGGTGAAGACAGTGACCGTGCAGTCATCCCGGTCGATGAGGACGTAGATCGGGATACCAGCAGCGGCGTAGCCATCAGGCTTGTCGACACGATCACGCTGAGCCGCATCGGCGTCCCACGACGTGACCTCTACGGCCATCAGAGCTGCCTCTGTCTCCGACCATTCGCCATGCCCCTTGAGACTCCCTCTGGGAACCAGAACCCCGTCCGCACGTGCGCGCCCCTTCCTGTAGTGCTCCGTTTTGAGGCCGCGCTCTGCGTGCAGCCATAGGTCGGGGCGGTGCTGCATGCACACCCTCTGCAGCCAGGCGACGATCTCACTGTGATTGCCGTCCGGCATGGGCTTGACGACGACCTTTCCATTGATGAACTCCAACCAGACAGTCTCGGGCGCTGCTCGCTCCAGCTCCTCGAAGTCCTCGACGGACATCTGCGGCTGGTACTCGGTCCTGGGGGTCATGGCGTCGCCTCCTCGACTCCATGGTGCCCTGACCGGCGCGTCCTGCACGCTCACCGCAGCCCCGCCGCTCGGCGGAGTGCGTCGACACGGTCGGTGACGTCGATGACCTCGTCGGCACCCGGCAGACTGCTGCCTCGGCGCGGGCCGGGAAGGAAGGTCTCAGGAACGGGCTCGTACACCGGCCCTTCCTGTTCGCACAGCGCGAGGCATTCGCCGCACAGTCCGTTCACGATCTTCGCCGTTCGCTCGTCCGCGTCGCACAGACCGCAGGCCATGATCACGCGGGTCACGCGGGCACGGCGGGCGGCCTTCTGCCGGATCTTCGCCTTCTTCGGGGGCATCTTGTTCTCCAATCGGGTGCGGGCGAATCCGCCCGGGTTGGCGACCGTGGACGGCAGTCCGTCGGTCAGGGCCTTGGTGATGTCGTGGGGCGTCGCGCCACGGGACAGCCAGTCCGCGGCGACGGCTTCGAGAGCCCGGCAGTCGCTGTCGGACAAGGACATACGGGGGTCGGCGGCGCGGAGTTCCGCGAGAGTCAGGTAGGCCTCGCTGGGCTGCTCGTCACCCGGATCGGTGGGCTGCTCGGCACGCGGTTCGGCCCTCGGAACCACCTCGTCGGCTTCCGGAGCCTTCTCTTCGGCGTCCTCGGTCCGCGCCAGGCCCGGGTGGTAGTGCTCGGTCACGTCCTTGCCGTGGCGCTCCCGCGCGAACTCCTCCCACCACTCCGGCGACCTACGGGTACGCGACCAGTACGTGCGGGTCACCCACCGCATCGAGTTGTCCTCGACGGTGATGTGCTCCTTGATCCAGCGCAGGTGGCCGGCGAGGGTGATACGGCCCATCGCGGTGCGGACGGCCTGCTGGCCGTACTGCGGGTGCTCCGCCGCGATCGCCTTGTAGCCCATGGCGTGGCCGTCTTCGAGGTGGTCCACGAAGACGGCGAGCTCGCGTTCGCGGGGGCTCAGGTGTGCGAAATCCGAGTCCGCGTGCGGTTCTTCGTCACCCGCGGTGCGCTTTCCGTAGCCCGTTTTGGCCATCGGGTGCGACGGGGACGGCAGGGCGGGGCTAGGGTAGGCGTAAGCCACGATCGAGTCCTGTTCGATTCGTCGGTCAGGCCCCGGAGCCGGTGTTGGCGCACCGACCGGGGCCGATCTTTTTGGATGTCTGCCGCGAACCTAGAGCGGCTTTACGTTCCGAAGCAAGCCGATCACGGAACGTCACCCATTCGAGGTACGACGCCTCAACTCGCGTACAGACTTGGTTGGTTGGTTGGATTTCAACCAGACCAAAAACCCATGGGAAGAGCTCGGGGCTCGGGGCTCAAGCTCCGGGACGACCTGCGGAAACGGCGGAGATGAACGCCGTCCAGGCGGGGGCGGGGATGTGGAGTTCGGGGCCTGTGGGGGTCTTGGAGTCGCGGATGTGGATACGGGTGGAGAACGCGACTTCGAGGCAGGCGCCGCCTTCGGAGTTGCTGTAGCTCGACTTGAACCAGTCGAGAGCGACCTCCACGCAGTTGCCGCCCTCGGAGTCGCTGTAGCTCGACTTGAGCCAGTGCAGCTGATCACTCATGGCTGATCCACCATCCCCTCGATGAAACGTGCCGACTCGTCGGGGCTGAGAGCCTGCGCGCGGATCATGCTAAGCATCCCGCTCGCGCGGCTGACAACCTTCGGATCGGCAGAGAGCGAGCTCGACAAAGCGCCTTCCGCGAAGGCAAACCGCTCGTGATCTCGGGTCTCCAGCAACACCATGGGGCCCATGAGTGCCGGAGCGATGGCACGTTCGAGAGGAAGCACCTGCATCACGACGTTGTTCAGGCGGGCGACCTCCAGCAGGCGGCCCAGTTGTTCCACGTCCACCTGCGGGCTACGCAAAGCGGCCTCGTAGAAGACGAAGCTCAGGGCCACGGGTGGCTTCCGCCCGGTGAGAATCGTCTGCCTCTCCAGGCGGGCCGCGATCCGCTCTTGAACCGTCTCTTCGTCCAGAAGGGGGACGTGGTTCTCGATGAGGGCCGTCGCGTATCTCTTCGTCTGCAACAGCCCGGGGATGTACGTGACTTCGTACCACCAGAGACTGATCGCTTCCTTCTCACGCTGCATGAAGTCCACAGCTCCCGCCGGGAACTTCTCCCTCTGCAAGTACTCCTTCGCCGCGCTCAGCAGCCCCTCCGCCCGGCACAGCTCATCGGCCACATCGAGCACCCGGGGCGTCGGCATGCGTACACCCTGCTCCATCGACTTGATGGTGTCCGGCGAGTAGTTGGAGGCGGCAGCCAGCTCCTCCCGCGTGACGTTCGCCTTGGTCCGCCAGCGTTTCAACTGGTTGCCGCTGTAGCGCCAGGCAACCGGCATCTGGGAGTTGTACTGACCCGACACAGCACGCGCCTCCTACGGATACACCCCGGCGTGTATCACCTCAGTCGCTACCGAGCGTAGCGGCGCGACCGTCATCGTGTGACCATGACGAACGCAATTCACCGCCCGGACTGGATCCCGGCCTCCGGTCACCAACTCCGCGTGGCGGGCGTGCACTTCGACGCCGTACGGATCGAAGGCGTACGAGGGGAACTGGTCGCCGAGCGGCTCATCGAGGCGGCGGACGGGGACGCCGGGCCGGTCGTGTGCGAGGCGGCCGGGTTCCGGTGGATGTACTTCCTGCTGGCGCCCGGTGAGGTGCGCGGGCGCGGCTGGCCGCTGGGTGTGCAGCGGTTCGGCGGCCGGGGTGACCGCGCCCTCACCTACATCGGGATCCCGGCGCTGGACGGCAACACCTGGCCGCTGCGCTGGTACAGCGAACCGACGCCCACCGCACCGCACGTCGATCCGGAGGCGCTGCTCACGGTGTTGTGAGGCGCTACTTTCCGGGCCGCATCCCCAGCGGCGCACCGATCTCCTGCGCCATCACCCGGCCGGCCTCGAACTCCAGGGTCTCGTCGCCCACGTCCTGGTCCGTGTCCAGGCCGTCGAGTTCGTCCAGGGGCTGGTTCAGGCGGACGTGCGCCACCACGGACTGGAGGGCTCGCAGCGTGGCCGAGGCCGTGGTTCCCCAGTTGGAGAAGTACGAGAACTGCCACCACCACAGGGCCTCCGTGGTGCGACCCGCTCGGTAATGGGCCATGCCGTGGCGGAGGTCGGCCATGACGACGGCCAGGTCGTCGGAGATCCGGGCCGGGACCGGCGCCTTGCGGGGCTCGTAGGGGTCGAAGACCTCGGAGTAGACGTCGATCGGCTCCAGGAGGCGGGCGAGGTTCTCGCGGAGGTCGTCCACGTCCGGCTCCGGGCCCAGGTCGGGCTCGTAGCGCTCGTCGGGGACGATGTCCTCGTGGGCGCCCAGGCGTCCGCCGGCCAGGAGGAGCTGGGAGACCTCCAGGAGGAGGAAGGGTACCGCCGAATCCGGCTCGTCGCCCTTCGCGACCTCTGTGACGGCCACCAGGAAGCTCCCCACCTGGTCCGCGATCTGGACCGCGAAGTCGTCGGGGTTCTGGCTGGTCGCGTGCAGCGTGGCGTCAGACATCTAGGAGTCGTCTCCCCTCGAAGGCGCGGCCGAGGGTCACCTCGTCCGCGTATTCCAGGTCACCGCCCACCGGGAGGCCGCTGGCCAGGCGGGTGACCTTGAGGCCCATGGGCTTGATCATGCGGGCGAGGTACGTGGCCGTCGCCTCGCCTTCGAGATTCGGGTCGGTGGCCAGGATCAGTTCCGTGACCGTGCCGTCCGCCAGACGGGCCAGGAGTTCCCTGACACGGAGGTCGTCGGGTCCGACGCCCTCGATCGGGCTGATCGCGCCGCCCAGGACGTGGTACTTGCCCCGGAACTCACGCGTGCGCTCGATCGCGACGACGTCCTTCGGTTCCTCCACCACGCAGATCACCGAGAGGTCGCGGCGAGTGTCGCGGCAGATGTTGCACAGCTCCTCCTGCGCGACGTTGCCGCAGGTCGCGCAGAAGCGGACCTTCGCCTTGACCTCCATCAGGCACTGCGCGAGACGCCGTACGTCCGTCGGCTCCGCCTGCAGGATGTGGAAGGCGATCCGCTGCGCGCTCTTGGGACCGACGCCGGGCAACCGCCCCAACTCGTCGATGAGGTCCTGGACCACGCCTTCGTACAACGGACTGCCCGTCCTTCCCTGCTTGTTGAGGGTCCTGCTCTGTCCGTACGGTAGTTGGCCGATGCCCGTCTTAGAAAGACGGGCCGGGGATCAGAACGGCAGGCCCGGGATACCGCTGCCGCCGCCGAGGCCCTGGGCCAGCGGGCCGAGCTTCTGCTGCTGGAGCGCCTGCGCGTTCTCGTTGGCCGCCTGGACGGCCGCGACGACGAGGTCGGCGAGGGTCTCGGTGTCGTCAGGGTCCACCGCATTGGGGTCGATCTTCAGCGCGCGCAGCTCGCCGGCGCCGGTGACCGTCGCCTTCACCAGCCCGCCGCCGGCCTGGCCCTCGACCTCGGTCCGCGCCAGTTCCTCCTGGGCGTTCGCCAGGTCCTGCTGCATCTTCTGGGCCTGCTGCAGCAACTGCTGCATGTTGGGCTGGCCACCACCGGGGATCACGATCAGCTCTCCTTGGTCGGTACGGGTTTTCCCGTTCAGCACGAGCCTACGTGGTCTGTCCGGCCGCCGCCCCAGCACTCTTTCGAGTGAGTCGACTGTGAGTCCTATACCTGGCCAAGGCCCCCCTTCCGGGCGGAAAAGACACGAAACCCGGCTCTTCGCCACCCTTGAGCGGTAGTAAGGGTGCGGCACATCAGCATCAGCCGTCACGTAGCGTGATCGGCCGGGATCAGGTAGGGAGTGCCGGGTGGGTCAGCCGGAGATGCAGCCCGAGGGTCCGCCTCAGGACGGTCGGGGTGAGGGGGAGCTTCGGGCGGGCGATCTGACGGGGCGGGCGTTTCCGCACGGCGACTGGGGCGAGCCCGCCGTACGGCTGGACGAGCTGTACCGGTGGGTCGAGCGCGGGGCGATGGAGACGGCGTCGTGGTACCTCGCGGACCGGGTGTGGAAGCGGCGGGGCGCACGGATGCTGCGGGTGGGCGCGGCGGGGGGCGCGGTGGCGGGGGCGGCGTTGCCGCTGCTGGACCTGACGGGCGCGGTGGGCGGGGTGGCGCCCTGGGGGTATCTGGCGTTGCTGCTGGGGGTGGCCTGCGTGGTCGGGGACCGGTTCTTCGGGGTGACGTCCGGGTGGATGAGGGACGTGGCCACAGCTCAGGCCGTGCAGCGGCGGCTTCAGGCTCTGCAGTTCGACTGGGCCTCCGAGAGCGTGCGGGAGGTTCTGGGCCCGGCGGACGGGACGGCGAGCGAGGCGGCGGAGCGGTGCCTCGGGGTGCTGCGGCGGTTCTCGGAGGACGTGACGGAGCTGGTGCGGGCGGAGACGGCGGACTGGATGGTGGAGTTCCGGACGGGGGCGGCGCAGTTGGGGACCCGACCGGTGGGGACCACGGGGCAGCGACAGGACTCGGGGGCGCCGGGATCCGGGCGGTTCACCTCACCGCCGAGTGCCGGCGCCCGCCCGAACATGCCTCGTCAGCGGCCGCCGGAGCCGAGGTGAGAGGTGCCGGGGGCAGGTGCCTGTACCTGCCTCTGGCCCTCCGCTAGTCCCCGCTAGTCCTCCGCGCAGATGCGCAGGCCCTCCGGGGTCGCGCACGGGATGTGGCCGTGGACGCGGATCACGTCCTGGCCGTTTCCGCGGGCGAGGTAGGTCAGGAAGCTGGAGGCCAGCGAGTCGGCCGGGGGGCGGCCGTAGGTGTAGGCGTACTCGATCTCGCGGTACGGGTAGGGGTTCGTGCCGTGCTCGATGGCGTCCACGGAAGGGGTGTGGCCGTCGAGGCGGAGCAGGTGCAGGCCCTTGGAGCGGGTGGCGGCATTGAGTTCGCTGTAGCCGATCGCGCCAGGAAGACGGGCGACCGTTGTCAGGACCTGGTCCGTGGAGTCGAGTTCACAGCGGATGGCGGTCGCCGTGACGTCGTCCTTGTGGACGCAATCGACAGATGAGTTCGCGATCTCGCCCCGCTCCAGTACCCGACGCTGGAACACCTGTCTGGTCCCCGAGTTGGCGTCCCGGCTGACCAGGTGCACGGGCAGGTCGGGGCCGCCCAGTTGCCGCCAGTTCCTGATCTCGCCCCGGTAGAGACGTCGTACGTCCCGCATCGACAGGTTCGTCAGTCGTACGTCGTCGTTGACCACCAGCGCGAACACCGACACCGCCACCCGGGTCTCGCGCAGCTCCGGCAGACCGCCCGGCTTGGGGCCGTCCGACAGGGCCACGACCGGTGGCGATCCCTTCGCGCCCTGCTTGGTGCCGGCCGCCGCCAACTCCCGTATGCCCGCCGTCGACCCGTGCGGATCCACCTCGATGGTCGCGCCCTCGCAGTCCCGCTCGTACTTCTTGGCCACTTCCGCCAGGACGGGGGCGAACGCCGTCGAGCCGGTGAGGGTCAGCGAGCCGGTCGCGCAGCCGATCGGGGGACGGGTGTCGTCACGGGTGACGACGATCGTGGCGAGGGTCAGGACGCTGGCGGTCAGCATGATGGTGATCAGGCGGGCCGCCCGGCTGAACAGGGGCGGCTTCTCGTCGGGGGTGGCGCTGCGGTTGGGGTGGACCTCGCCCTCCCGGATGCCGCCGCTGAGCCGGATCTCGCTGCCCACGTCGCCGCCGGCGAGCATCACGAGCAGCTTGAAGTGGTCGCCCCGGTTGAGCGGGACGCGTGGGACGCGCAGGGTGTTGCCCTCGTAGCCGAAGCCCCTCGTGGGAGTGAAGTGGTCCATCAGGTGATCGGTGTCGGACGGCTGGGTGACGGAGACGCCACGGATGGTCCGGTCGGTGAACACGACGGTGAGACCGTGGACTTCGGGGCTGGTGTAGTCGTCGCGGTCGATGCCCTGCGAACCGTCGTTCTCGATGCGGAGCAGCACGAGGGTCGCGTCCGACATGCCCGGCGCCTCGTCGAACACGCCCATGCGGACATTGGCCCGGCCGCTACGGACGTCGTCACCTATCGGGTTGTCCATCTGGACGCGGTAGCCGATCCTCTTGCGGCGCGGTACCCGGCGTTCGTACCAGACCATGACTCCGGACGCGGCGATACCGAGCAGCGCCGTGCCCACGGCGACGATGTTCTCCGCGCTCAGAAACTCCACCGTGGGTGCCCCCGCTACTCCCCGGATCCGAATCGTGGGGTCACCGTACGGCCGTGCGAGCGCGAATCGCGGTGTGGTCGACGGAAGTTCGCCGGACGTTCAACGACGGCGTCCGGGCGGCGGCGGGGTCATTGGCGGGTGTAGGTCAGTTTCTTGTCCGTGCCGGCGTTGGTGCGTTGGAGCCTGCCGTCCGGCAGCAGGCTGATCTCGCTCGCCTCGCCCGGTGAACAGGAGGAGCGCGGCTCGCCGGTCGTGACCGTGGAGGGACCGATCCGCAACGGGCCGCCCGCGCTCGGCGCCTCGGCCAGGTCGGCCTGGAACACGCAGTGGTAGCTGCCGTTCGGGGTGGGACCGTCGGCGATGAGGGAGAGCACCGTGTCGCCCTTCTCGCCCTGCTGGAGGGTGAGTTCACGGGTGTGCGGGCCGTCGGCGCTGTCGATCGTGGCGTCCCAGGTGCCGAGGTAGTCGGTCGGGATGGTGCCGTCGGACGATGGCGCGGGGGTGGTGGGCTGCGAGGAACTCGGGGACTGCTGTCCGGTGGTGTCCTGGCCTCCCGGGTCGGTGGGGGCCGTCGTGGAGGGGGTGGGCGTGCCGCCTGCCTGGTCGTCGTCGCCGCCGTTCATCAGCGCGTACACCGAGCCGCCGGCCGCCAGCGCGACGACCAGGGCGATGAGGACGAGCACGGCGGTGGAGCGGGAGGTGCTCCGGGGGTTCTGGGGGGCGGCGGGGCCGTAGGGCGGAGAGGGCGCGGTGGGCGGGCCGTAGGGCGGGGTCTGGCCGAGGCCGCCGTTGTGGTGGTAGGGCGGTGGCGTGCCGGGGCCCGCCGTCCAGGGCGCGGGGCCGCCGGGCTGCTGCGGATAGCCGTACGCCGAGGGCTGCGGGTGTGGTTGCGGGTAGCCGTAGGCGGGGTGGGCGGGCGCGTCTCCCGGCGGGGGCATCTGTCCGTTCGGGCCCGCGAGGACGGTGGGCAGGTGGTCCACGCGTGGCCCCGGCACGGGCGGACCGGCCGGAGCGGCGGGGGCGGGAGTGGGAGCGGGGGGCTGGGATTGGGGCTGGTTCGGAGTCGAGGCCTGGTTCGGGATCGCGGCCGGAGAGGAGTCGGCGGCGGCGCCGTGCTCGGGAGGCACCTCGGCGTCCACGGCCGCACCCTGGCCCGCGGCGGCAGCGGCACCACCCCCCGCCCCCTCCGGATCCTCCGTGTCCAGCAACCGCACCGCGTGCCGTCCCAGTTGGGCGACCAGCGCGCTCGGCAGCCACGGATCCCTCGACCGGCCGCCCACGACCGTGTCCTCCGCGCCGGTGCGCTCCAGGACCTGGTCCAATGTCGGGCGCGCCCCCGGGTCCTTGCGCAGGCAGTCGCGGACGAGGTCGGCGATGCCCTCGGGGACGCCCGTCAGGTCGGGGTCCTCCTGGGCGATGCGGAACATCAGGGCGTGGACCCCGCTGTTGGCCGTGCCGAAGGGGAGTCTGCCGGTGGCGGCGTAGGCGAGGACCGAGCCGAGGCAGAACACGTCGCAGGCCGGGGTGATCCGGTCGCCCCGCACCTGCTCCGGGGCCATGAAGCCCGGCGAGCCGACGAGGGCGCCGGTGCGGGTGAGCCCGCCGTCGGTGACCGTCTCCAGGGCCCGCGCGATACCGAAGTCGATGACCCGCGGCCCGTCGATCGTGATCAGCACGTTGGACGGTTTGAGGTCGCGGTGGACGATCCCCGCCGCGTGGATGTCCCCCAGCGCGTGGGCGAGCCCGGCCGCGAGGATACGGACCGTGCGTTCGGGCAGGGCGCCGTGGTCGTGGCCGACGATCTGCTGGAGGCTGGGCCCGGCGACGTACCCGGTGGCGACCCAGGGCACCGCGGCCTCGGTGTCCGCGTCCAGCACGGGCGCCGTCCAGTACCCGCCGACCTGCCGCGCGGCCTGCACCTCCTGCCGGAACCGCGCCCGGAACTCGTCCTGCGCGGCCAGTTCCTCCCGTACGAGTTTGACGGCGACCGTCCGGCCACGGTCGGACCTGGCCAGATACACCTGCCCCATCCCGCCGGCGCCGAGACGCGCCAACAGCCGGTACGCACCGATCAGTTGCGGATCCCCGGACCCCAGATTCTCCATCGTCGCGTCGCCTTCCCCCGCCCCGCACGTGAGCAACAGATCGAGGATAGTGCGGCCCGCCCCCGCGATGAGCTGGGCTTTGTCTACGGTTCCGTAACAGGCGAGCCCACCTGTTCGAGCACCTTGGACAGTCGTTCCAGGGCCCGTACGGCGTCCGCGAGTTCGGCCTCGTCGCCGTACGCCTCGGCCAGCCGGTCGGCGACGGCCGCGTGCCCGGGGCCGACACGGGCGACGGCCGCCCGCCCCTCCTCGGTGGGCGCCAGCAGCTTGGCTCGTCGGTGGGCGGGATTGGGCCGGTACTCGGCCAGCCCCCGCTCCACCAGCAGGTCGGCGACGCGTTGCACGCTCTGCCGGGTGATGCCCATCGCGCGGGCGATGCCGGACACCGGCAACGGCTCCCCGAGCACCGCCCCTAGCACCTGCCACCAGGCGGCGGTCAGACCGGCGGGCCTCGCCAGCTCCTCGGCGACGGCGAGGAACTGGCCGTTCAGCCGGAACACCCCGAGTGCGCTGCGACTGAGCAGGTCCTGACGCTCACGGCTCATCGGGCGGCCGCCTGCTCCAGTACCGCGTACGCCTGCGCGTCTGAGTCGTGGAACAGCCGGTACCAGGCGTCCAGCACCTCTCCCTCGTACACCCCGAGGAGCCGGAAGATCTCCCGGGCGAAGGCGACGGGCTCGGTGGGTCCGGCGGTGATCAGGCCGCGGTCGCTCACGGCGTCCGCGTCCACGTACCGCTCGCCGCCGGCGTATCCGGTCGCGGCCAGGTAGAAGGAGACCGCGCTGGTGTGGTCGCGGTCGTCGAGCAGGCCCTCCCGCGCGAGGCCGGCGGTCGCCCCGCAGATCGCGGCCACGGGTACGCCGGCGTCCAGGAAGGCGCGGGCCTTGCGGGCGAAGGGGGCGAGGTCGACGGGAGACATGTCCCAGAGGTCGGCGCCCGGCAGGATCAGCAGGGCGCTGTCTTCCGGACATACCTCCTCCAGGGCGCACGAGGGCTGGATACGCAGCCCACCGACCGACGTCACCGGCTCACAGCCCGGCCCCACGGTCTCGATCTCGTACCCTCCGCGGGCGAGATACGCCGTCGCGTGGCCCGTCTCCCAGTCTGCGAGCGTGTCGTACACGGCGAGATGTACGGGCTTGCGGTTCATGACTGCCTCCTCGAACCGTCGCGGTCACCTTGGCCTTCTCGGCCGCCCCTGCCGAACCATGATGACAACACACTGTCACTTCGACAGCAAGCTGTCAATTGCAGCTAGGGGCTGGGTCTTCGACAACCTGTCGTGGTTCGCCCCGTACCGCAGACAGGACGCCCATACCGCTTCCGCATCGCGGACATCTATTCTCGGCGCATGACCTCACAGCCACATCCCGAGGCCGGCGCCGGCGTGAAGGCCGCGGACCGTGCCCATGTGTTCCACTCCTGGTCCGCGCAGGAACTCATCGACCCGCTCGCCGTCGCCGGTGCGGAGGGGTCGTACTTCTGGGACTACGACGGCAAGCGCTACCTGGACTTCTCCAGCGGGCTCGTCTACACGAACATCGGCTACCAGCACCCGAAGGTCGTCGCCGCGATCCAGGAGCAGGCCGCGAGCCTGACCACGTTCGCGCCCGCGTTCGCGATCGAGGCGCGGTCGGAGGCGGCGCGGCTGATCGCCGAGCGGACGCCCGGGGACCTGGACAAGATCTTCTTCACCAACGCCGGCGCGGACGCCGTCGAGCACGCCGTGCGCATGGCCCGGCTGCACACCGGCCGCACGAAGGTGCTGTCGACGTACCGCTCGTACCACGGCGGTACCCAGCAGGCCGTGAACCTCACCGGCGACCCGCGCCGCTGGGCGTCGGACAGCGCCGCGGCCGGGGTCGTGCACTTCTGGGCGCCCTACCTCTACCGCTCCCGCTTCTACGCCGAGACCGAGGAGCAGGAGTGCGCGCGAGCACTCGAGCACCTGGAGACGACGATCGCCTTCGAGGGGCCGGGCACGGTCGCCGCGATCATCCTGGAGACGATCCCGGGGACCGCCGGGATCATGATCCCGCCGCCGGGTTACCTCGCCGGCGTCCGGGAGATCTGCGACAAGTACGGGATCGTCTTCATCCTGGACGAGGTCATGGCCGGGTTCGGGCGGACCGGTGAGTGGTTCGCTGCCGACCTGTTCGACGTCGTACCGGACCTGATGACCTTCGCCAAGGGCGTGAACTCCGGTTATGTGCCGCTGGGCGGGGTGGCCATCTCCGGGGCGATCGCGGAGACCTTCGCCAGGCGGCCCTATCCGGGCGGGCTGACGTACTCGGGACATCCGCTGGCGTGCGCCGCGGCCGTCGCGACGATCAACGTCATGGCCGAGGAGGGCGTGGTCGAGAACGCGGCCCGGCTCGGGACGGACGTCGTCGGGCCCGCGCTGCGGGAGCTGGCGGGGCGGCATCCGTCGGTGGGCGAGGTGCGCGGCGTCGGCATGTTCTGGGCCGTGGAGCTGGTGCGCGACCGGGAGACGCGGGAGCCGCTCGTTCCGTACAACGCGGCGGGCGAGGCGAACGCCGCCATGGCCGCGTTCGGGTCCGCCGCGAAGAAGCAGGGCCTGTGGCCGTTCATCAACATGAACCGGACCCATGTGGTGCCGCCGTGCAACGTGAGCGAGGCGGAGCTGAAGGAGGGGCTGGCAGTACTGGACGCCGCGCTGTCGGTGGCGGACGAGTACACCACGGGGTGACGCGGCGGCTGCCGAGGGCCGGGGTGTAACTACCAAGTATCCGGGCGACTCGAACGCGTAAGGTGGCGTGTTCGTAGAGATGTACGAGCACGTCACCGCGACGCGACGAGGGAGACGCCCTGACCATGCCCGCCAGCAGCGGCAACGGCACCGTGACCCGCAGCACCCTGCGGCGGCAGATCGCCGACGCGCTTCGCGACGAGGTGCTGGCCGGGAGACTGCAGGCGGGGCAGGTGTTCACGGTGAAGGAGATCGCCGAGCAGTACGGCGTCTCCGCGACCCCGGTCCGTGAGGCGCTGGTCGATCTCTCCGCGCAGGGGCTTCTCGACGCCGACCAGCACCGGGGCTTCCGGGTGCACGAGTACACGGTCGAGGACTTCCGCGGGATGATCGAGGCCCGCAGCCTGGTCACCGACGGAATGTTCCAGGCGCTCGACGGTCACCAGGGCTACCAGGAGCTCGGCGATCCACGCGCCGCGGCCGCCGTCTCGGGCCTGCGGCGACGGGGCGAGGAGGCACGGCGCGCCGCCGACGCCGGTGACCTCACCATCCTGATCGGCTACGACCTGCGCTTCTGGCGTGAGCTGAGTGTCCTCTTCGGCAACCCCTATCTCGCCGACTTCCTGCACCGGCTGCGCGTACAGAGCTGGGTGTGCACCGTGCAGCACCTGCGCCGGGTGACCGACCTGCGCGGCCGACTGTGGTCCGGCCACACCGAGGTGGTCACCGCCCTCGCCGAACGGGACACCAAGACCGCCCGGACGCTCGTGGCGGCGTACAACACGCACTCGCTGGGGCTGGTGGAGGGGTTGGGGCAGGGCTGAGGGGCGGCGCACCGGGGCTCGGCCGACGGCCGGGTGCCGCGCAGGCGGGAATCCGCCGACCCGTGCCGCCCCTGGGTGAGCCGGGCGGGTCCGGGTATGGAACGTGCACGAGCCGAGCGGGACGCCGGTCGGGAACCGTACGCAGGGAGCCGACGGGGTGCCGCACCGACTACCCTGCCCTGACCACCGTGCGACCACCACCGTTCGCCGCGCGTAACCGACGCGGGTAAGCGACGCGAGTAACAGAGGAGCTGTCTTTTGGCCTGTGACCTGTGGCTGGTGCCCCTCGTCGACGTGTTGTGCCACACCCCGGACAACCCGTTCGCCGAGGAACTCGCGCAATACAACAAGGTGCTCGCCGAGGTCGGGTTGCCGCCGGTGCCGGTGTACCAGTACATGCCGGGCCTGTCCGGCGACGTCGCCCCGGTGGCCGGTTTCGACTACGACGCCCTGCACTTCCTGCGGCGCGCCTACCTGCTCCAGGTCTGCGGGCTGCCGGTGACCCCGGTGGACGAACTGGGCGGCGACTACGAGCAGTTGCTGGAGATGTTCGAGGCGACGGCCAAGCAGTCGCACCTGGTCTGGCACTACGACCACGCGGGCGCGTACGTCCCCGTCGACTTCCCGCACCCTCTCGCCAACGACGAACTCCTCGCGTCCGGCGGCCCGTTGGGCTCCGCGCAGTCCCTGTTGCGGGAGCTGGAGGTGGTGGCCCAGAGCATCGGCATCGACCCCGCCAACCCGCCGGCGGCCCCCGAACCGCCCCTCGCGCCCACGGAGTTGGAGGAGCCTGCCGTAGCGGCTCCCTACGACCCCAGCCCGTTCGCCCGTGAGCGCCATGTCTGGCTCGGGCTGCACGCGGCGGCGACGCGGAGCCTGGCGCAGGGATCGATGATCATCTTCAGCTGAGGGTCAGCGCCCCAGCTGGGCGAGGCCCTTCTGCACGCCCTCCATGTCCATCACCGGGGTATAGGTGATCTTGGCGCCCAGGTTGAGGAAGAACGGTTCGCTGAGCACCGGCATCTGGGAACTGTCCTGCATGTCGAAGACGATGTACGCGGTGCGTTCGCCGTTGTCGGTGGTGAAGTAGGCCGCTTCAGGCTTGATCTGTTCCAGCGACTCCTGGATCAGCTTCCCCAGGGAGCCGTTGCGGATGGCCTCGTTCGCCTTCTCCGTGTCCATGCGTGCCTTGAGCAGTACGCGCATCACACTCACCTTCTTCTGGTCGGCAGACGTTGATGCACGCTCCAAGGATATGCCCGTATGCGGCTTTTATCCTTGGCTGCTACGGCGGTCACGGCGGCTGTCGCGGCGACTGTCACGTCGGGAGAAGCCGGGCCGCCCCCCGGGGGCGACGCCCGGTCCGCCCGGTGGACCGAGGCCCACCGGGCTCAGTTCGCCGGATGACCCGCCGTTACCGGATGGTCCAGCCCACGCCGCCGACGCCCGTGCTGTAGATCGCGCAGACGCCGGACGACTCGCCGTACTGGCCCGGGGCCAGCGTCACCCACTGGCCGGAGACGTCGGGGGCCCAGCCGCAGACGACCTCGGCGCGGAAGGTGACGGTGTGGTCGGTGTTGTTCTCGCAGCCGGCGATGCCGTGGTCCGGGTTGTTGTTGTGCACCCAGCCGTCACAGTCGACGGTTCCCTGGGCTCCGGCCGGGGCGGCCTGAGCCGGGACGGCCACGGCGCCGACGGTCAGGGCCAGGGCCGAGACCGTGGTGGCCAGGCCGGCGGTGAGGATGCTCTTCCTGCGGTTCACTGATACCCCCGTGAGGTTGCGGTGTACTTGCTGACCTCAGTGAAGGGCACCCGGACCGGCGCGTGAACCTGAGACTTGTCAGGGTGGACTGAGGCATCTGCGGCAAGAGCCGTCAGGACACCGGCGCCACACCGGCGCGCCCCTGCATCAGCTTCCAGTTCTGACCGCGAGACGACGGACCCTCCATCGGAAAGTATGCATTCGACTACACTGAGTGGCGGCTGGCCAGGCCAGCGGGAAGGGCGCATCATGACGTCGATGGCTGAGCGACCGATCACCATAAGCGACACGGGATCTCCGAGCTTCGAGGACATGCTGGTCGTCCTCGAAGAGCTGTACGTGCCCGCGGGCTTCATGGCCGAGATCATCAGAGGGAACATCGTCGTGTCGCCGTGGCCAAAGGGGTACTACACCCGCGTCATGAAGCTGGTGTGCTCCCAGCTCGAGCCGCATCTCCCTGACTGCCACGTCATCGAGCGAGCCCCTCAGCTGTTCGTCTTCCCTGAGCAGCAACGGGCGTACGGCCCCGATATCCACGCCGCGCACGAGCAGGTGTACGAGACAGCGTCCAACCGCCTGGAGGGCGAGGCCCTCTCCTTCGTTGCCGAGCTCACCTCTCCCTCCACCCGAGTGGACGACCTGACCGACAAGGTGGAGACATACGGGAAGGCGGGCGTCCCCGTCTACCTGGTCCTCGACATGCAGGAGGAGCAAGCCATCGTCTTCGGTTCCCCGTCGGCGCAGGGATACGAAGTCCGACTCACGAAACCGTTCGGCGAGAAGCTCGACATCCCCGCCCCCTTCAACTGCACTCTCGACACCGCCGGATTCACGGCACCGACCGACACCTGACCCTCACGTCGACTCCCGCACCACCAGCCGACACGGCACCGTGTGCACCCCCGGCGCCGGGCTGGACGTCTCGATCGCCTCCAGCAACCGAAGTGCCGCGATGCGTCCGATCTCCGTGAGATTGACGTCGATCGTGGTGAGGGGCGGGCGGGAGGCCAGGGCCATGGTGTCCCAGTTGTCGTAGCCGACGACGGCGATGTCGCCGGGGACGCCGACGCCGCGCTCCCGCAGGGTGTCCGCGACACCCCGGGCGATCTGGTCGTTGCCGCAGAAGAAGGCGTCCGTGTCGGGGGCGGTGCGCAGGACCGCGTCGGCGGCGCTGCGGCCCCACGACTCGCTCCACTCTCCGAAGTGGACCCGCCCGGTGGACAGGGCGAACCCGGCGCTCTCCAGTTGCTCCACACCGTGCCGGGCCCGGTCGCGAGCGGCGGCGTGGTGTTCGGGTCCGGTGACGTGGGCGATCCGGGTGCGGCCGGTGGACAGGAGATGCTCGACGGCGAGCCGGGCGCCGCCCCTGTCGTCGGAGACGACGGAGGTGTGCACGGGGTCCGTGGAGGGGGAGAGCGCGTACACCACGGGGACCGACTCCAGGCCGTTGATGCCGGTCAGCGGCGGGCGCGGGTCGGTGCGGCGGCCGGTGACGATGATGCCGTCCACCCGGCGGTCCATGAGGTTGCGCAGATGGTGCTGTTCCCGGATGGCGTCACCCCGGGTGTCGCACAGCAGGACCGAGATCTTGCCCGCGCCGAGCGCGTCCTCGGCGCCCAGCAGCACGGGGGTGCTGAAGCGGCCGATGCCGTCCGTGGTCATCAGGCCGACCGTCCAACTGCGGCCGGTGTGCAGGCTCTGGGCGTGCTGGTTGGGCCGGAACCCGAGCTCCGCGACGGCGTCGAGGACCCGCTGGCGGGTCTCCGGACGCATCCGGCCGCCGCCGTTGAGCGCCTTCGAGGCCGTTCCCACGCTGACGCCCGCAAGCGCGGCGACGTCGGCGAGCTTCGCCCGGTCGGCGTGGGGAGAGCCTGGAGCACCTGCGGCAGGGGGCACGAGTAAACCTTTTCCTTCATGACGCTGCTGGGGACTGGGCGACGCCGTTCGGCGCTGTGGGCGCTGCCTGCCCCCGCCCGACACCGCGTGACGACCTGGGGACCGCAACGTGCCCACCATCGTGACATCGGGCGGAGTCTAGTTCCAGCCCATGCGTGACCCGAAAAATCTGCCGCCGCACCTCTTGACCCGGCTTCCCCTCTCCCTCTCTACTTTCTCGTCAGGAAAACGATTGCTCAATCATCGCCGCCACTCGGCCGAGTGTTGATCTTGACGCCCTCTCCCTCTCCCGCTTTCCTCTCCCCTTCCCGTTCCCCTGAGGAGCACCTCCTGCCATGAGCCGCACAAGACCGTTGACCGCCGTCCTCGGCGTCGCCGCCCTGGCCGCCACCGCGGCCCTCGCCACCGGAGCCCCGGCCGGGGCGGTGCCCACCTCCGCCACCACCCTGGTGGTCAACGCCAACCAGACCCTGCGCCCGGTCACCCATGTCGGCACCGGCAGCCTCTACGGCCTCGCCAACGACAGCACCCCCGCCGACAGCCTGGTCACCCCGCTGAAGCCGAACACGTTCGTGCAGATGGCCCCGGGCGGCTCCCAGTTGCCCAACGGTGAGCCGCGCCCCGCCGGTGACGCGCTGGTCGTCGCACCGAAGGCGGCCCGGGCGGGCGCGAGGGTGGTCGTACGGATGCCGGACTGGTATCCGAACTTCCCCTACAAGTGGGTGAGTTGGAGTGACTGGCTGTCGGCGGTCGACAAGCAGGTGGCCTCCGTGAAGTCCTCCGGTGCCACCAACATCGCCACGTACGAGCTGTGGAACGAGCCCGACTGGACGTGGGACACCACCAACGCCGGAACCTTCGACGCGGGGTGGACGCGCACGTTCAACGAGGTGCGCGCGAAGGACACCACGACCCCGATCCAGGGCCCGAGCTACTCGGCCTGGAACCAGTCCTGGATGAGCACCTTCCTCACCGACGCCAAGGCCGCCGGCACCGTCCCCGACGTCATCGCCTGGCACGAGCTCCAGGGCAGCAAGGACATCGCCGCGCACATCTCGGCGTACCGCGCGCTGGAGGCCGGCCTCGGCATCAGCCCACGGCCGATATCCATCGAGGAGTACGCCACGCCCGACGAGATGGGCGTACCGGGTGCCCTCATCGGCTACGTCGCCAAGTTCGAGCGGGCGGGCGTGCACGACGCCGAACTCGCCTTCTGGAACCACTACGGCACCCTCGGCGACACCCTGACCGACACCGGCGGCTCACCCAACGGCTCGTACTGGATGTACAAGTGGTACGGCGACATGTCCGGGAACATGCTGGTCACGACTCCCCCGGCGCAGACCGGGATCGACGGCATCGCCTCGCTCAACGGCTCCGGCAACCAGCTCAGCGTCATCGCGGGCGGCTGCACCGGCTCCTGCGCGGTCACCGTCAACGGCCTGTCCTCGCTGTCGGCCTTCGGCTCCACGGTCCACGTGAAGCTGGAGTACACCCCCAACACCGGCCGTACGACCGCCTCCCCCGGCCCCATCACCATCTCCGACGCCGACTACCCGGTCTCGGGTGGCTCCATCACCGTGCCGGTGACGATGAACGCCTCCGACGGCTACCACCTGGTCGTCACCCCGAGCGGCACCAACACCTCACTCGCCGGGCGATACCAGGTCACCAACAAGAACAGCGGCCTCGCCCTGGACACCCTCAACGCGGGCACCGCCCAGGGCACCTCGGTCGTCCAGGCGACCTCGACGACGGGCACGGACCAGAACTGGACCCTGGTGACCGCCGGTTCGGGCCTCTACAAGATCGTCAACCAGAAGAGCGGGCTGCTGCTCGGCATCACCACCATGGGCACCAGCGACGGCAACACCGCCCTGATCTGGGGCGACAACGGCACCGCCGACCACCTCTGGCAGCTCATCCCGGCCCGCGACGGCTACTGCAAGATCGCCAACTACAACAGCGGGCGCCTGCTCGGAGTGGACCAGATGAGCACCGCGTCCGGCGCCCAGGTCCTCCAGTGGACCGACAACGGCACGGCGGACCATCTGTGGAGGCTGACGGCACGCTGAGGCGATCCCCGGACACGAGTACACCCCCGGATGTCGGCCGGGGGCGTCCTCGTACGTCACGGAGGCTGAAACGCCCGGTGCGTGTCGAGGCACTCGGGTGCGCCCCTGGGCTCCGTGCTTGGCTCCACGCCCGAAGGTCACCACGAGTGCGCCCAGGCTTATCCGATCAGTCAGGTCGGTGGTGCGCCTATGTGCAAACGGTGCTTGACGATGTCCCGAATATCCGTGAGCCACTGGCGCAGCGAAACGCCGTCGGGCGGATAGATCTGGAGCCCGAGGGTCTGCGTAGCGCTGTCGAGCTCGGCATCGGACTCGGCCAGGGAGAGAAGCGACCCGAGTTCCTCAACCAATTCGGCCAGCGACTCCTCGTCCGTGAGCGAGAAATGATCGTCGAGTGCTTCTCTATGAGATGCGTAGAGCCGGGGGAACTCCTGATTGAAGCGGGCACCGAGCAGCATGGAGACCTCAGGAAACTGCTTCCTCCATTCCCAGTCCGTTTGAGGAAGTCGCGGCTTTCCATAGGTGCCGCCGCCCCGGATCCGCTCGAGATGGGAGCGGACGATTGCGAGGCACTGCTCCACCGTCCATCCGGAAGGGGGATCGATGTGCGGCAGAATGTCCACGTCGTCGGCGATCTCGTCGCTGAACAGCCCCACCTGCAAGAGGTCGTCGATCTCGCCGATGACCGCGTCCAGCCGCCCTGGTGTCCGAACCGCATGGCGCACGTACGCCTGCAAAGCCGTTCCAGGCTCATCGGCGGTGTCCGTGAAGGTGTTGCCGGCAAAGGAATAAGAATTCAGCAGGTCATGCAACTCAGGGAAGCGCTCGTCGTCCTCCATGAAGTCCTTGGGCTGGCTCACGGGCGTTCCTTGCTCTCAGGCTCTCGGGTAAGCAGTGTGAATGCGGTAGCCGCTGGGCATGTCGGGGTCGCGACGCAGGAGGACAAAAACTCTGTGTACGTTATGAGGACCCGTTCCCCGGATGAAATCCTCCCGCGACATACTACGGCCGACTGGCTCCTGGCCGAAGTCGACGTTGAGCTCCAGCTCTTTCTTGGTGGTCTTCTCCAGCCAGCGCTTCACCTCGGGCTGCTCCTTGAGCAGGGCCCGGTCCGTTAGGCTCTGGGCCGAGGATTCACTAAGGAAGCTCGAACTGCCCGTGATGTTCTTGTTCGCCCGCATTCGGGCTCGAAGCTCGCGGTCCGTCTTCTCCACGTGGCGCTCAATGGTGTGAGCGCCCTTCTGGCCCTCGTCACCGGCCAGGTCCGCCCGGTACTTCGGCCTGACCGGCCCTTTGCGTTTACTGCGCGGCCAGGCGCTCGGCTCGCCGTCGCCGTTCATGTACAGGCCGAGGTCGTCCGCGGCAGCGGTCAGGCCGCCAGGCAGGGCGATCTGGGGTTCAAGACCGGGCATCCGGACGCCGCCCAGCAGTTCCGTCCAGCCGCCTGCGTTGCCTGCGGCCCGAACCGCGGATCCCGCGCCACCGAAGGCGCCGCCCAGCAGTGCGCCGTACGCACCCGCCTGGCGGGCCTCGTCGAGGCTGAGGCCGCCGGCCTGTTCGCCCGTGGCCATCGCGACGGGCTGGGTGACGGCAAGGTCGACGGTGATGGACTCGATGCCGGCGAGGGCGGCCGTGGCCAGAGTGGTGCCGGCGATGGTGGCGACTTCCGTGGTGACCGCGACTCCCAAGCTCGCGGCGAGTTCGGTGACGGTCGCGGCGGCCGCCACCGCCGCGCCCTCGGAGATGCCCGCGGTGAAGATGGCAAGCGCCGTGCCCGCGACGATGGTCGCGCCCACGATCTCCAGCTCGTGCTCAAGCTTCTTCTTCGCCCCATGCACGGCGTCCGCGTACGCGTCCAAGGCCTTGGCCATGTCGCGGGAGCCGTCGATGAGGTCCTGCAGCCAGCCCTTCTTGTCGTGGTAGTAGCGCCGCCGGAACGGGTCCTCGAAGGCGGAGATGGCCTCGCCCTTGTTGTGCTCGATCAGCGAACGGGCAGCTTTGTTCGCCGCGGCCGTGACGTCCTCGACATCGTCGGCGAAGTCCCGCCATGCCTTCGCCGCGTCGCGCAACTTGTCTTCGTCGGCGTCCGGCCACCACATACCGGTGACGTCCTGGACGATCTCCCGGGCCTTGTCCCCTACGCTCACTTGCCGTCGCCCGTGGTGTCGTGCGCGACGCTGATCCTGCTGAACATGGCGCGGACCAGCTCTTCGTTGTCGATGTGACCGTCGGCCATGTCTGCCATGGCCGTGTGGATACTGGCCAGTCCGTCGACCAGGATCTGGACGGACTGCTCGATCTGCGTGACATGAGGGCCGTATGCATTGTGGAAGTCGGTGCCCTGGTCGTCGTCACCCCAGGGGCTGCCTGCCGCGGACAGCGCGGTCTTCAACTTGGTGAGGGCGTGTGCGAGCGCAACGCTTTCGTGGCTGAAGTGGGGTGCAGTCGCCTTGATGTCAGCGATCTTGATGTCGAGCATCTCACCCTGGTCGCCCATGACTTGACGTCATCCCCTCCGTCGGCCGCCCGGACATACGACCGTAGTCTCCGGAGGTAATTCACGGGCGTATGGAACGCAAAGGGCTGTCAAAGATCCTTTCGGGTGTGGAAACTCACCCCTCGGCCCTGGAGCTTGATACGGCTGAGGTAGGGGGCGAGGCATGGTGCCCGGGTCAGTTCTGGAGCCAGTATTACTGGGCAGTGGCGTGATCAGGACACCGTTGGACATGAGGTGCAGCAGTGGACGGACAGCAGCACCTGGAGCCTCTGGTGGGTGCTGACCCCGCGCTGAGGCCGGGTCCTCAGGAATGGGTATGTCTCGGACGCCGACCGGGGGCGCACTCATATGGGGCGCGGTACTGGACCGCCACACCGGATGAACGAGCCGGCGTGCAGACCGCTCGGCCGAGCAATGACAGATACCCCTCGGCAAGGCGATCAGGTACCGAGGTCGCCCATCCAGACTCTTCGACCCAGTTCATCCAGCTCCGCCTTCAATCGGCGGCATTCAGGAAGCGCCCTACCCAGCAACCTCCAGTAATCAGCGCCATGCCCGGACACCCGCGCATGTGCCAGCTCGTGAGCGACGACATAGTCGACGAGATGGATGGGCAGCTGGAATGTGGCCCAGTGCAGTGAGATCACTCCGGTGCCGACGGCGTCGGTACGGTAACTTCCCCATCGGTGCCCCAGGTCGCGAACGCGAACTGCTGCTTCGGGGACATCCATCCGGGCTGCCCATGGCTGGAGACGGCCTCGCATCCAGCGCTGCCCCGCCCGGATGTACCAGTCGGCGAGTGCCGTCCTCGCGAGAGTCGGATCAGCGGCGGCCGAGCTGTTCAAGCGCAGCCGTCCCGCCACGAGCCGAACAGCTGGTACGGCCCCCGCGCCTACGGTCACTGCTTCTGCGTCCGACTCCTCGTCGACGACGAGCAGCCGGTAGTCCCGCCCCAGGTAGCGATGGATTTCACCGTCGAGGAGGGCACGGACGGGATGCAACTGCCGCCGCTCGCCGCTGAGGTGGTCTTGGCGGCGATCCAGGCATCGCTGCCCCGCACGAAGGCCTCTGCCGCCCGACCGCGCAACCCTGGGGAGCGTGCAAGGTGAGAGAGCGGTCCCGCTCGACCGTCAGCCCCAGGCGACGTCGGCGTGTGCTGATCCGCATCCTCAGTTCACGCCCGTCGACGACCAGGGTCCCGCTCTCGGTGAGCGTTGACTCATCGGGGCGGGTCGCAAGGCGGGCGGGCTGCGCGGGCATGGCCCTATTGTGTCCGTGCCTCGGCCCGGAACTCCTCCAGGTGCTCCACCGTGTACCCGGCGAGTGTCGAGGCGAGTCGCTTGACCTCCTCGCGTCCCGGGCCCGAGCGAACTCGTCGCGAGGGATGCCGTCATAGGAGGTCCAGTCGGTGTAGGAACGCAGAACCACCCGCCGCATGTCCTTCAACGCGGCGACGACGTTGGACTTGCCGGACGCGTTGGCACCGAAGACACCGAGCACGGTGTGCACACGAAGCTGTCGGCCGTCGGAGAGCGGCATCTCGCGGGCCGCGTCCCGCTCCACTTCGCTGTCCTCGGGGGCGACGAACGACAGCTCCTGCTCGTCGCGCAGGGACCGGACGTTCGCCACCCGGAATCTCAGCAGCATCCTGTCTCCTTCATGGCGGACAGATTAGTCACACCATGCGGCCGACGGGGCCTGGTGCGTGCCGGGCGGCGGGCCGACGTCCACGAGGTCGGCCCGCCGTCCGCTGCCCACTAGATGAACGAGTTGATCTCGATAGTCTCGTCCCGGCCCGGGCCCACGCCGATCGCGGAGATCGGGGCGCCGGACATGTCCTCCAGTGCCTTCACGTAGTTCTGGGCGTTCTTCGGCAGGTCGGAGAAGGACTTCGCCTTGGTGATGTCCTCGGACCAGCCCGGGAGGTTCTCGTATATCGGCTTCGCGTGGTGGAAGTCGCTCTGCGAGTACGGGAGTTCCTCGACGCGCTTGCCGTCGATCTCGTACGCCACGCAGACCGGGATCTGCTCCCAGCCGGTCAGGACGTCCAGCTTGGTGAGGAAGAAGTCCGTCAGACCGTTCACGCGGGTGGCGTAGCGGGCGATCACCGCGTCGAACCAGCCGCAGCGGCGGTCTCGGCCGGTGGTCACGCCCCTCTCGCCACCGATGCGGCGCAGTGCCTCGCCGTCCTCGTCGAACAGCTCGGTCGGGAAGGGGCCCGCGCCGACGCGGGTCGTGTACGCCTTCAGGATGCCGATGACCCGGCTGATCTTCGTCGGGCCGACGCCGGCGCCCGTGCAGGCACCGCCCGCGGTGGGGTTGCTGGAGGTGACGAAGGGGTACGTGCCGTGGTCGATGTCGAGGAGCGTGCCCTGGCCGCCCTCGAAGAGCACGACCTTGTCCTGCTCCAGGGCCTGGTTGAGCACCAGAACCGTGTCGGCGACGTACGGCGCGAGCTTCTCGGCGTAGGTCAGCAGCTCCTCGACCACCTGGTCCACGGCGATCGCACGCCGGTTGTAGAGCTTGGTGAGGACCTGGTTCTTGACGTCGAGGGCCGCCTCCACCTTCTGGGTGAGGATCGACTCGTCGTACAGGTCCTGGACGCGGATACCGACGCGGTTGATCTTGTCGGCGTAGGTCGGGCCGATGCCCCGACCGGTGGTGCCGATCTTCCGCTTGCCGAGGAAGCGTTCCGTCACCTTGTCCACCGTCACGTGGTACGGCGTGATGATGTGCGCGTTTCCGCTGATGAGGAGCTTCGACGTGTCGACGCCGCGCGCGTTCAGTCCGTTCAGCTCGGAGAACAGGACCGACGGGTCGACGACGACTCCGTTACCGATGACCGGGGTGCACCCCGGCGAGAGGATTCCGGAAGGGAGGAGGTGGAGGGCGTACTTCTGATCGCCCACGACTACCGTGTGGCCGGCGTTGTTGCCGCCCTGGTAGCGCACCACATAGTCCACCGAGCCACCGAGCAGGTCGGTAGCCTTTCCCTTGCCTTCGTCACCCCACTGAGCACCGAGCAGCACAAGTGCGGGCACGCGCGTACACCCCTTCCGGGCGGGGCATGTCCAAGGTCAGGGGGTACGCGGCACGGTTGCCTCGTACTCCGGCGGCCTTCGTTGGCCGCGACCCGTCGGACCGGATGCCCCGGAATAGACGAAGCCCCTGGCGCAATAGCGCAAGGGGCTCTTGCACAAAGATGCTACCCGAGAAGGCGAGGCAGGACAGAGGTGGTGACTTTCGCGACGTCCGACCAGCTGTTGGTGGTCATCGATCCGGTCGCCCGGAGGATGGACGGAGAGTCGGTACGGATCGCGAAAGACGTGCTCAGCGCGGGTGCGCCGAGCATGAAGGTGTGTCTGCCGGAAGGGCCGGAGGAGTTCGCCCGGGTGCTGACGCGGCGCGGATCGCGGCGGCCGGTGGTCATAGGCGATGACCGTTCGCTGGTCCGGACGGTGTCCCTGCTGCACCGGCGGCGGGAACTGGCGGACTGCGCGCTGTCCGTGGTGCCGGTGGGCGGGTCGCTGTCGCTGGCCGGCTCCCTGGGCCTGCCCACCGGGGCGGTTGCGGCGGCGCGGGCCGTGCTGGACGGGGCCGAGCGGCGCCTGGACCTGCTGGTCGACGACAGCGACGGGGTGGTCCTGGGCGCGCTGCGGATACCGCCGGTCGTCCAGGGGGAGAACGCGGGGGCGGACGCGGGACTGCGCGCCGGGCTGGATTCGGCGGTGGAGGCGGGTGCGCCCGCGCACCCCTGGCTGCGGACCTGCCAGTCGCTGGTCCGCACCCTGGTACCGACCCGGCCGCAGCGCCCCACCTCGCTCGACCCCGCGCCCGGCCCCTCACGCCTGCGCGTCGAGGTGGACGGCGAGACCCTCGTCGACCTGGACCAGCCGGTGGAGGCGGTCTCCGTGACCCCGGGCGGCTCCGGAGCCGCGGCGGTGGAGGTCCGGCCGGCGTCGGTGGGCGCGGAGGCGTCCCCGCTGCTGGCCCGGGGGCGCCGGGTGACCGTCTCGGGCGCGGACTTCCGCTACCGCGCGGACGCTACGGTCGCGGGCCCGGTACGGAGGCGGACGTGGACGGTGTGGGAGGGGGCGCTGGGGCTTACGTTGCCGGAGGGGTGAGGGGCGGATGACCAAGTTCGCGGACAACCAGGTGCCGCGCGGTGTGCTCCCGGCCAGTGCCCTCGTGAACGTGCTGCTGACGTGGCACGACGCCAGGTCGGACCAGGTGATCGATGCCCTCCCCGCGGTTTCACCGCCACCATGCTGGTGCTCGCCGGGCGCGCCCGCGACGAGATCGGGAGCCGTTCGGCAACGGCTTCCGGGGGCGCTCGGACCTCCAGGTGCCGATGCCCGATCAGGTGGCCTGTCGGGCGGCCCTCCACCGGTCGGCCCGGGCTCTGGCCCGTCGTTTGCCGGGGTGACTACCCGGGCAGAGCGTCCCCCTCGTCCTTCAGATCCACCCCGCTTCGCCCGAGCGCCCGCGCCCCGCGCAGCAGCGCGGCCAGCTTCCGTGCCGCCGTCTCGTACGCCAGGCCCCTCGGGGGGCGGATATTGGAGAGGCAGTTGCGGGCGGCGTCGGTCGTCTCGCCGGGCCTCGGGCCGTAGGTGAGGTACGCGCCCAGGGAGTCCGCCGCCGACATGCCGGGGCGTTCGCCGACCAGGACCACCACAGACGCGGCGCCCATGGCGTGCGCGACGTCGTCGCCGAGGGCCACGCGGGCTTGCTCGGCAAGGACGACCGGGGCGACGCCGGTGCCGGGCGGCAGCGCGGCGGTCGTCGCCCGCACCACCGCCGCCGCGTGCTCGTGCACCGCCCGGCTCGACAGCCCGTCCGCGATCACGAACACCACGTCCCACTCCCCCGTCGGCAGGTGCGCCCGGTCGGTCGGATGCAGTCGGCGGCCCAGGTCGGGGCGCTGGAGGTAGGTCGGCCGGTCGGGGGCGGCACTGCGGACCCGTATCGTCGGCACACCGGTGAGCGCCGCGGCGATCAGGTCGGGGTCGAACGGCGAGTGCACGGCGTCCCGTGCTGCCGCGTGCGCGGCCTGAAGTTCCAGCCGGTGCCGGGTCGGCAGGCCTGAGCCCGCCCGGCCGAGGCCGATCCGGGCCTGGGTGTGGCGGCGCAGGGCCGACCAGAGGGCCAGGTCGTCGGCGCGCACGGGTGATTGGGTCATGCCGCCAGTTCCCTTCCGAACGCCGTCAGCGGATGCGCGCCCGCCGTATCGGACACGTCCCGGATCGCTCCCCGCTCGTCCAGCAGCCCGATGGATTCCAGCCACGCCTCGAACTCCGGTGCCGGGCGCAGGCCCAGCACCTCCCGCAGGTACAACGCGTCGTGGTACGAGGCCGACTGGTAGTTGAGCATGATGTCGTCGCCGCCCGGCGTGCAGATCACGAACGAGGCGCCCGCGACGCCCAGCATGGTCAGCATGGTCGCCACGTCGTCGTCATCGGCGTCCGCGTGGTTGGTGTAGCAGATGTCCAGGCCCATCGGCAGGCCGAGCAGCTTGCCGCAGAAGTGGTCCTCCAGGGCGGCGCGGAGGATCTGCCGGCCGTCGTAGAGGTACTCGGGTCCGATGAACCCGACGACCGTGTTGACCAGCAGCGGCTGGTACCGCCGGGCGACGGCGTACGCCCTCGCCTCCACCGTCTGCTGATCCACCCCGTGGTGCGCGTCCGCCGACAGGGCGCTTCCCTGCCCGGTCTCGAAGTACATGACGTTCTGGCCGACCGTGCCCCGCCCGAGCGAAAGGGCCGCCTCGTACGCCTCGTCCAGCAGTCCCAGCGTGACCCCGAAGGACGCGTTCGCCGCCTGTGTCCCCGCGATGGACTGGAAGACCAGGTCGACGGGGGCTCCACGGGCCATGAGGTCCACGCTCGTCGTCACATGGCTCAGGACGCACGACTGGGTCGGGATGCCGTACCGGGTGATCACCCCGTCGAGCAGCTCCAGCAGGTCCCGTACGGCCTTCGGGCTGTCGGTCGCCGGGTTGACGCCGATCACCGCGTCACCGGAGCCCAGCAGCAGTCCGTCCAGCAGCGCCGCCGCCACGCCCGCGGGGTCGTCGGTGGGGTGGTTCGGCTGGAGACGGGTCGCCAGCCGTCCCGGCAGGCCGATGGTCGACCGGAACGCCGTCACCACGCGCACCTTCCGCGCGACGGCCACCAGATCCGCGTTCCCCATCAGCTTGGACACCGCGGCCGTCATCTCCGGCGTCAGCCCGGGTGCCAACGCGGCCAGCGCCCGCGCGTCCGCCGCCTCCGACAGCAGCCACTCCCGCAGCTCCCCGACCGTCATCCCGGCCACGGGCGCGAAGGCGAAGGGGTCGTGGGTGTCGAGAATCAGCCGGGTCACCTCGTCGGTCTCGTACGGGACGACCGGCTCGGTGAGGAACGCCGTGAGCGGCACCTCGGCCAGCGCCCAGCGCGCGGCGACCCGCTCCCGCGCCGACGAGGCGGCGAGGCCGGCCAGCCGGTCGCCGGAGCGCTCGGGGCTCGCGGCGGCGAGCAGCCGGGCGAGGGAGTCGAAGCGATGGCGCTCGCCGCTGAGGGTGGAGGTGTAGACGCTCATGGCGGTGACCGTACGAGCCGCGTGTTGCCGCCAGATTTCTAAAGGTCTAGTTGACACACATTTAACGCGCCGACACCCTTGACCGACTCATTCGGGCCACAGAGTTCCACTCCAACGGCAGTGCGCAGAGCGCGATCAGGGCAACCAGGAAGGGGCCACCCGATGGCAGTACACGAGGGCGTCGCCCCAGAGGCGGACACTGTCGGCGAGGAACCCGTCCATCGCCTCAAACCCAACGCCATCGGCCTGCTCGGCGTGGTCTTCATGGCCGTCGCGACCGCCGCGCCGATCACCGCCATGACCGGGAACGTGCCCTTCATGGTGTCGTCCGGCAACGGCATCGGCGCCCCGGCCAGCTACCTCGTCGCAATGGTCGTCCTGGCAATCTTTTCTGTCGGCTTCACGTCGATGGCGAAGCACATCACCTCCACCGGCGCCTTCTACGGCTTCATCTCGTACGGCCTGGGCCGCACGGTCGGCCTCGCCTCCGGCCTCCTCGCGACCTTCGCGTACGTCGTCTTCGAGCCGGCCCTCATCGGCATCTTCTCGACCTTCGCGACGACGACCCTCAAGGACCAGACGGGACTGCACATCCCGTGGTGGTTGTTCGCGATCCTGATGCTCGCCATCAACGCGACGGGAACGTGGTTCGGCGTCTCGGTCGCCGAGAAGCTGCTCGTCGTGCTCCTGGGCACCGAGGTGACGATCCTCGCGGCGATGGCGATCTCGGTCGCCCTGCACGGCGGCGGCCCGAACGGCTTCACCTTCGGCCCGGTCAACCCGGTCAACGCCTTCCAGGGCACCTCCGCCGGCCTCGGCCTCTTCTTCGCCTTCTGGTCGTGGGTCGGCTTCGAGTCGACCGCGATGTACGGCGAGGAGTCCCGCGACCCGAAGAAGATCATCCCCAAGGCGACGATGATCTCGGTCCTCGGCGTCGGCGTCTTCTACGTCTTCGTCTCCTGGATGGCCATCACGGGCAACGGCGAGAAGGAGGCCGTAGCGGCCGCCTCCTCCGCGAACCCGCTCGCCCTGTTCTTCAACCCCACCGAGCAGTACGTCGGCCACTGGGCGGTCGTCGTCATGCAGTGGCTGATGATCACCGGCTCGCTGGCCTGCGGCATGGCCTTCCACAACTGCGCCGCCCGCTACATGTACGCGCTGGGCCGCGAGGGCGTCCTGCCGTCCCTGAAGAACACCATCGGCCGCACCCACACCCGGCACGGCTCCCCGCACATCGCGGGCCTCGTCCAGACCATCGTGAGCGCCGTACTGATCGCGGCGTTCTGGATCGCGGGCAAGGACCCGTACGCCGGCCTGTACGTCCTTCTCGCCATCCTCGGCACCATGGCGATCCTCGTCGTCCAGGCCGTGTGCTCCTTCGCGGTGCTGGCGTACTTCCGCTCCCACCACCCGGAGAGCCGGCACTGGTTCAGGACGTTCGCCGCCCCGCTCATCGGGGGCGTCGCGATGCTCGCGGTGGTGGTGCTGCTGGTGTCCAACATGGGCGTGGCGGCCGGCTCGGAGTCCGGCTCGCTGGTCCTGAAGGCGACTCCGTGGCTGGTCGCCCTGGTCGCGGCGACGGGCATCGGGTACGCGCAGTACCTGAAGCGGCGGGACCCGTCCCGGTACGCGCTGCTGGGGCGGACGGTGTTGGAGGAGACGAAGGAGCGTTAGGGGCGCGGCGCCGGGGGGCGCCGCAGGAGGGTCAGTGCGGTGGCGGGCACGGGAAGCGCCGAAGGCGTCTCCGTGCCGTGGCAGGCGCCAGGTGTATTGATCAATACAGCTAGGAAGCGCCGAAGGTGTGGTCACGGTGGACGCGCCAGCGTTCCATCATGGCCGCGACCTCGGCGTCGAGGAACTCGAAGAAGGCGAGCGTCTCGGCCATCCGGCGGCCCGCGGGGGTGTGTGCGCCCAGGCTGGTGACGCCTTCGCGCAGGGCGCCCTCCCACCGCTTGAGGACTGCCTCGCGGTTGGTCAGGGCCTCGTACCACTGGTCGCCGTGCACCCGGTAGCGCTCCCGGCGCGAGCCGGGCTCCCGCTCGCGCGACACCATGTGCGTCTGGGCCAGGTAGCGCACCGCCCCGGACACCGCCGCGGGGCTGATCTTCAGCTGTTCCCCCAGCTCGGCGGAGGTCATCACGCCCTCGTCGGAGGCGAGCAGCGCGGCGAAGACCCGAGCGGCCATGCGCTGCATCCCCGCCTCGACGAGTTGCGCCGCGAACGACTCGACGAACCTCGACACGGCCTCCATGTCCCGCCCGGCCTCGGCTTCTTCCGTCATGCATTCATCCTATCCGGGCTTCATACGCTTCCTTAACTTCACAAATTTCTGAAAGAAGCGTACGTTCTGAAGCATGACGAAGGCCATCAGCGTCTCCGGGCTGCACAAGTCGTTCGGCGGGACGCACGCGCTCGACGGCCTCGACCTGGACGTCGAGTCCGGTGAGGTCCACGGTTTCCTCGGCCCGAACGGTGCCGGAAAGTCCACCACAATCCGTGTCCTGCTCGGCCTGCTGCGCGCCGACTCGGGCGCCGCGCAGGTCCTCGGGCGCGACCCGTGGGCGGACGCGGTGGAGCTGCACCGCCGGATCGCGTACGTCCCCGGCGATGTGACGCTGTGGCGCAACCTCTCCGGCGGCGAGGTCATCGACCTCTACGGCAGGCTGCGTGGCGGTCTCGACGCCTGCCGTCGCGCCGAGCTGATCGAGCGGTTCGAGCTGGACCCGACGAAGAAGGGCCGGACGTACTCGAAGGGCAACCGGCAGAAGGTCGCCCTCGTCGCCGCGTTCGCCTCGGACGTCGACCTGCTGATCCTGGACGAGCCGACCTCCGGTCTCGACCCCCTGATGGAGGAGGTCTTCCAGCGGTGCGTGGAGGAGGAACGGGACCGTGGCCGCACCGTCCTGCTCTCCTCGCACATCCTGAGCGAGGTCGAGGAACTCTGCGACCGGGTGAGCATCATCCGCCGGGGACAGACCGTCGAGACCGGCTCACTGGCCGAGCTGCGGCACCTCACCCGCACCAGCGTGACCGCCGAACTCGCGGGCCCGCCGGGCGGGTTGGCTGGGCTGCCGGGCGTGCACGACCTGGCCGCCCAGTCGATGGAAGGGGGCCGGGGCTGCCGGGTCCGCCTCCAGGTGGACACCGACAAGCTCGACGCCGTACTGCGCTCGCTCAGCGAGTCCGGCGTGCGGTCGCTGACGTCGAAGCCGCCGACGCTGGAGGAGCTGTTCCTGCGGCACTACCAGGAGGACGTGGTCGCTCAGGGGGCGGCCCGATGACCGCGACCACCTTCGACCCGCGGCCCACCGACTCGCAGCCCACCCGCTCACCGGCCACCTCCGCACGCCAACTGGCCGGAACCGGCGTCCTGTTGCGGTTCGCGTTGCGCCGGGACCGCGCGATGATCCCGATCTGGGTCGCGGTGAACGCGCTCATGGTCCTGTCCATGCCGAACACCCTGGAGGGCCTCTACGCCACCCCCGCCGAACGCGCCGACCTGTTCACGCAGATGTCGACCAACTCCTCGCTGCGCGCGATGGTCGGCCCGGTCTTCGGCGACTCGATCGGTGCGCTGACCGCCTGGCGGGTCGGCGTGTACGCGGGTGCGCTGGCCGCCGTGACGAGCCTGCTCGTCGTGGTCCGGCACACCCGGGACGAGGAGGAGAGCGGCCGTCAGGAGCTGCTGGCCTCGGGCATGGTGGGCCGCCGGGCCTCCCTCACCGCGGCCCTGCTGGCGGCGGCGGTCGCGAACGCGCTGCTGGCGCTGCTGGTCGTGGCGGGCCTGGCCGCCCGGGGAACCACCGGCGCGGTGGCGCTCGGGACCGGGATCGCGGGCGTCGGCATGGTCTTCGCCACGATGGCGGCGATCGTCGCGCAGCTCACGGAGAGCGCGCGGCTCGCCCGCGGACTGACCGCCGCGGTCCTCGGCGCCGCCTTCGTGCTGCGCGCTGCGGGCGACTCGGCCACTTACGACGGTTCCTCGGTGCTGACCTGGCTGTCCCCCCTTGGCTGGCTGGAGAATCTACGGCCGTACGCGGACGAACGCTGGTGGGTACTGCTCCTGTTCGCGGCGGCGGTCGCCGGGCAGGCGGCGGTGGCGTACGCGCTCGCCGGGCGGCGGGACGTCGGGCTGAGCTTCCTGCCCACCCGGCCGGGTCCGGCGTACGGCCGCCTGGGTTCGGCGGCGGCGCTGGCCTGGCGGCTGCAGCGCGGCAGCGTACTCGGCTGGAGCATCGGCTTCCTCCTCGCCGGCCTGGTCTACGGCGGCATGACCGAGGGCGCGGCCGACCTCGTCGGCGACAACGACAACGCCCGCCAGATCATCGAACGGATGGGCGGACAGGCCGGCCTGACGGACGCGTTCCTGTCGGCGATGGTCGGCATGCTGGGCCTGGTCGCCGCGCTCTACGTCGTCGCCTCCGTCCTACGACTGCACGGCGAGGAGACCTCCGGGCGCGCGGAACCGGTGCTGGCGAACGCGGTGGGGCGGCTGCGGTGGGCCGCCGGGCATCTGGTGATCGCCTTCGGCGGGGCCGCGCTGATCATGCTGCTCGCCGGTGTGGGCTTCGCCGTCGGCTACGGCAAGGAGGCCGGGCCGATCCTGGGCGCCTGCCTCGTGCAGGTGGCCGGCGTCTGGGTGGTCGGCGGTCTGGCGGTGCTGCTGCACGGAGTGGTGCCCCGGGCGGCGATGGCGGCCTGGGGTGTGGCCGGGGCGGTCCTGCTGATCGGCTGGGTCGGCCCCGCGCTGGACGTTCCGCGGGCGGTCCTGGACCTGTCCCCGTTCGGCCACCTTCCGAAGCTGCCGGGCGGGGAGATGGAGTGGGGGCCGGTACTGGTCCTGCTGCTGGTCGCGGTCGCTCTGACGGGGGCGGGGCTGGCGGGACTTCGGCGGCGTGACATGACGGCGTGACGTCATGCCGTCGTGGCCGTGAGGGGTGTTCCTGCCGCGGTGCGGGCCGGACGGCTGGTCGGGGGTGCGTGCGAACCGCGTGCGGGCGGCACGCGTCCTTGCGGGCATGAAACGGAATGCCGTGGGGTGCGGTGGCTGTCTGCTGTCGATGGTGGGCGCGTTGGCGGCCACCGGGCTGTGGCTCTCCTCCGCCCGCACCCGCGTCCACCTCGGCGGCGGCTTCGAGAACGAGGGCATGGACCTCAGCGTCCTGGTCACCGAACTCCCCCTGGTGTTCCTCGCGGGAGCCGCCCTGCCGGCCCTCGCCCACGCCCTGCTCGCACGGGCGCTGGGCGGCAGACGGGGCGCCTCAGACGACCACCGGTAGGCTCTCCAGGCCCCGGATCACGAAGTTCGGCTTCCGCTGCGGCTGTGCCGCCAGGCTCAGCGTGGGGGCCTTCTCCAGGAGTGCCGTCATGGAGGCCGCCAGCTCGATGCGGGCCAGAGGGGCTCCGATGCAGTAGTGGATGCCCGCGCTGAAGGAGATGTGCGGGTTGTCCTCCCGGGTCAGATCGAGCCGCTCGGGGTCATGGAAGACCGCCGGGTCGTGGTTGGCGGACCCGAAGAGCATGGCGATCTCGGCGCCCCGGGGAATCACCGTCCCGTCGATCTCGATGTCGTCCAGCACCCAGCGTTCGAAGAGCTGCAGCGGGGTGTCGTAACGCATCAGCTCCTCCACGGCGGACGGGACCAGACGGTGGTCGGCGCGGAGGGCGGCGAGCTGGTCGGGGTTGCGGAACAGGGCCCACCAGCCGTTCACCGTGGCGTTGACCGTCGCCTCGTGGCCGGCGTTCAGCAGCAGCACGGCGGTGGAGATCATCTCCTGCTCGGTGAGACGGTCGCCCTCGTCGTGCGCCGCGATCAGGCCCGAGATGAGGTCGTCGCCGGGCTCCTTACGGCGCACGGCGATCAGTTCCCGCAGGTAGTCCGAGAACTCGACGGACGCCCTGACGGCCTTCGCCGCCGTCTCCTGCGACGGGTTCAGCTCGTACATCCCGCAGATGTCCGCCGACCAGGGCCGCAGCGGTGCCCGGTCCGCCTCCGGGATCCCCAGCATCTCCGCGATCACCGCGACCGGCAGCGGCTCCGCAACGTCCGTCAGCAGATCACCGCCGCCGGCCTCCACCAGCGCGGACACCAGCTCACCGGCCAGCCCGCGCACATACGGCCTCAGCCGCTCCACCGTCCGCGGGGTGAACGCCTTCGAGACCAGCCGCCGGATCCGGGTGTGGTCCGGCGGCTCCAGGTCGAGCATTCCGTGGTCGTTGAGCGTGTGGAACGGCTCGTGCTGCGGCGGCGGTTCCGTCCGCCCGAAGTCCTCGTGGGTGAACCGGTGCTGATACGTCCGCCCCAGCCGACGGTCCCGCAACAGCGCCGAGACGTCCGCGTGGTGCGACACCAGCCACTGATCGGTGGGCTCGTAGTGCAGCACGCGGCCACGCTCCCGCAGTTGTGCGTAGGCCGGGTACGGGTCGGCGAGGAACGCCGGGTCCCAGGGGTCGAACGCGAGGTCAAAAACGGCTGCCATGCCGGGACGCTAGCCCGCCGTCCCACCGTCTGACCAGGGGTGTCGACTCGGCGTCGCCGCAGAGGCCCCACCAGCGGCGGGTCCTCCTCAGCCCGGGGTGACCAGCCTGGCCTCGTACGCGAACACCGCCGCCTGGGTGCGGTCCCGCAGGCCCAGCTTCACCAGGATCCGGCTCACATGCGTCTTGATCGTCGACTCGGCCACCACCAGCCGCTCCGCTATCTCCGAGTTCGACAGGCCCTGCGCGATCTGCACCAGCACCTCCGTCTCCCGTTCGGTCAGGTCGCCGTAGGCCGCCTGCGCGGAGGGCGCGAGACGTGGGGCGGCGGACAGCTTGGAGAACTCGGTGATCAGCCGCCTGGTCACCGAGGGCGCCAGCAGGGCCTCCCCGGACGCCACCACCCGTACCGCGTCGGCGAGTTGACGGGCCGAGGCGTCCTTGAGCAGGAAGCCGGAGGCTCCCGCCCGGAGCGCCTGGTACACGTACTCGTCCAGGTCGAAGGTGGTCAGCACCAGCACCTTCGTCGCGCCGTCCGCGGCGACTATCTCCCGGGTCGCCTCTATGCCGTTCAGCTCGGGCATGCGGATGTCCATCAGCACCACGTCCGGGGCGAGTTCACGGACCCGGTCGACCGCCTCCCGTCCGTTGACCGCCTCGCCGACGACCTCGATGTCCGGCATCGCGTTCAGCAGGACCGAGAAGCCCTCGCGCACCATCATCTGATCGTCCGCGATCAGGACGCGGATGGTCATGCGTCACCCTCACTCACCGTGGTCACCGCGGTCACCGGCAGGAACACCGTCACCTCATAGCCTCCGTCCTCCGACGGGCCCGCCGTCATCTCGCCGTTCAGCATGGAGACCCGCTCCCGCATACCGGTGATGCCGTGCCCCGCTCCGGGAGAGGGCTTCACCAGGGACGGCTCGGGCGGCGGACCGTTGACTATCCGCAGGCCCAGCCCGCCCAGGACGTACCCGATCTCCACCCGGGCGCCGGCCCCCGGCGCGTGCCGCAGGCTGTTGCTCAGCGCCTCCTGCACGATCCGGTACGCCGACAGCTCCACGCCCTGCGGCAGTTCGCGCACCGCTCCGGTCACCGTCTTGTCGACGCTCAGGCCCGTGTCCCGCACATTGGCGAGCAGCAGGTCCAGGTCGGCGAGGGTGGGTTGCGGGGCGTCCGGGGCCTCGTAGTCCTCGGCGCGGACCACGCCCAGCACCCGGCGCAGTTCGGTGAGGGCCGCCACCGCGTTCTCCCTGATCGTGGCGAAGGCCCGCTCCAGCTCCGGCGGCGGGTTCTCCACCCGGTAGGGGGCGGCCTCCGCCTGGATGGCGACGACGGACATGTGGTGCGCGACCACGTCGTGCAGCTCGCGGGCGATCGTCGTGCGCTCCTCCAGCAGGGTGCGGCGGGAACGCTCGTGTTCGGTCACGGTCTGCTGGGCCGTCACCTCCTTCTCGGCCGTCCGGCGGGTGTGCCAGACGGCGACGACGAGGAGGATCAGCGCGGAGACGACCAGCATGGGCCCGGTGTTCGAGGAGTAGTGGCCCCCACCCAGGGTGACCTCCGACCCTATGCCGTACACCCCGGTCGTGATCCACATCCAGGCCGCCGTGCGGGGCCCGGTGCGGATGGCGGCGACCGTCAGGACGACCAGGTGGGCGGCGAAACTGCCGGCCGGCCACGGCCAGTCGTCCCAGCTGTTGCCGAGCACCGCCGCGAACGGCGTGGCCGCGAGCGAGAACCAGAACGCGCCCGTCGGGCGCAGCAGAACCAGCAGGACGGGGAACAGGGCCAACAACATGGTCAACGAGCTGAGGCCGCCGTTGTCGTCCGCCTCGTTGGCGGCGGCGGCGATGATCGCCGCCAGCATCCCGGTAAACGCCACCAGGGCGTGCGGCGTCCAGGCCGCGTAGTCCCGCAGGCGGCCAGGGAGCCGCCTGGTCACGGGGCCGTCGACGCGCATACGGGGCAGCGGATCGTAGGCGAAGGCGTCGGTGAACAGCTCCTGCCGCAGGCCGCGCAGGGCGTCCGCGGCCAGCCGGTACTCAGGGCTGCGGGCTCTGGTTCCGCCCTGCGGCGTGGGGTGCGTCTGGGTCGTCTCGGTCACATACAGAACGGTAGGTGGAGGACGGGGTCGCGGTCGTCACCAGTGAGAGGGGTCCTTCGGGGTCCCTCTCAGGTACTACGGACACCGGCTGCCCTCACCTGCACGGGGCGTCGCGGGTCGGCATTCAGTACCCGGCGGGACGCACCAGTCCCGACTCGTACGCGAACACCGCCGCCTGTGTGCGGTCCCGCAGGTTCAGCTTCACCAGGATGCGGCCCACGTGCGTCTTCACCGTCTGCTCGGCGACCACCAGACTCTCGGCGATCTCCGCGTTCGACAGGCCCCGCGCGATCAGCGCCAGCACCTCCGTCTCCCGTTCGGTCAGACCTCCGACGCGTTCCTTGAGCGGGGCGCGGGGCCGGTCGCCCAGGCGGGAGAACTCGGCGATCAGCCGCCGGGTGATGCCCGGCGCGAGCAGTGCGTCGCCGGCCGCCACCACCCGTACCGCCTCGGCGAGTTGGTCCGCGGACGCGTCCTTCAGCAGGAACCCGGACGCGCCGGCTCTGAGCGCCTCGTACACGTACTCGTCGAGGTCGAAGGTGGTGAGCACCAGCACTCTGATGTCGGGCTGTTCGACCGTGATCCGGCGGGTCGCCTCGATGCCGCCGAGCTCCGGCATCCGGATGTCCATGAGGACGACGTCCGGGGCGAGTTCGGCGACCTGGGCGATCGCGTCCAGGCCGTCGACCGCCTGGCCGATCACCTCGATGTCGGGCTGGGTGTTCAGCAGAACCGTGAAGCCCTGCCGGACCATCTGCTGATCGTCCGCGATCAGTACGCGGATGGTGCCGCTCGTCATGCGGATGGTGCCGCTCGTCATACGGTGTCGCCTTTCGGGTCGGTGGCCGGGTCCACGTACACGATGTGGCCCCGCGCCTCGTGGGGAGAGGCTTCCGTCGCACCGGGCGCCCGGTGTGCGTAGGTCAGGCCGTCGGCGAGGGTGGCCACCGGGATGAACGCGTACACCTCGTAGCCGCCGTCTCGTCCCCTGGGCTCGGCGAACATGGCGCCGCCGAGCATGGTGGCCCGCTCCCGCATGCCGAGCAGCCCGTGCCCGGCGCCCTGCGACGGCGGCGCGGGTCTGGTGGGCGGCGAGTTGAGCACTCTCACGGTCACGCCGTTCGGTGCGTAGTCGAGTCGGACGCGGGCGGTCGCGCCGGGCGCGTGGCGCAGTACGTTGCTCAGCGCCTCCTGGACGATCCGGTACACCGACAACTCCACGCCGGGCGGCAGGACCCGCCGCTTGCCGACGACGTCGAGGGTCACGGTCAGGCCGGCGGCCCGGGTGTTCTCCACCAGCGCGGGGAGCCGGTCCAGGGTGGGCTGCGGGGCGTGGGGGGCGGTGCCGGTGCCGGCCTGGTCGGGCAACTCCGGCCGGTCTGGGTGCTCCGCGCGCAGCACACCCAGGACCCGGCGCAACTCGGTCAGCGCGTCCAGCGCGTTCTGCCGGATGCCGTCGAGATTCTCCTTGAGTTCGTCCGGCGGGTTCTCGACGAGGTGCGGGGCGACCTGTGCCTGGATCGAGATGACGGACATGTGGTGGGCCACCACGTCGTGCAGTTCGCGAGCGATGCGGTTGCGCTCCTCCAGCAGGGTGCGCCGCGCCCGCTCCTCGGCGGTCATCGTGGTCTGCCGACCGAGTTCCGCGCGGGCCTCGCGGCGGCCACGCACCGCGATGCCGAGCACGACGACGACCACGGACAGACAGACCGCGAGCTCTCCGGTGGAGGAGTGGGTCGAGGCGCCCCACATCTCCTGGAGGACGTAGGTGACCAGCGCTGTCAGCACCAGCGCCTCGGCGGACACCCGGGTGCGCACGCGTAGCGAGAGCAGCAAGAGCACGAACAGATGCGCGGTGATCCCGGCCCCCGTCCAGGGCCAGGTGAAGTGTTCCCCAGCCTGCGCGCCCAGTCGGCTGTGCACCGCGACGGCCTCCGTCACCGTGGCCGCGATCGACAGCCACCACGCCGGGATGGGCCGTCGCAGCGCGAGTACCGTGGCGCCGCCCTGCGCCGCGCCGACCAGTACGGCGAACCCGGAGCTCAACTGCCCGCTGTCCTGGAGCTGGGCCATGTCGCCGAGTCCGATGCCCAGCGCGGCCAGGCACACCACACCGTGCGGCAGCCAGCGCACCCATACGGACGGGGGCAGCGGATCCAGCCGGACGGTCCACAGGTCCTCGCGCAGCACCCGCAGCCGACGCAGGACATGGCGCACGATCACGTGCCGGACCCCCGTCTTCATCACATGGCCAACCCTAAGCACCGCGTACCGCCTTGGCTCTGCTGGAGTGGGGATGCACGTGGACGACTCGGGAGCGGCCGGGAGTACGGCGGGGTACCTGTTCGTGGGAGCGAAAGGCCAGCCAGCAGACGGCCAGGGCCAGGGTCAGCACCGGCAGCCAGGCCAGGCGGGCCGCGACCCAGTCCAGGCCGTCGGGGGTGGTGTGCAGGCCGGGCAGCCGGCCGGCCAGGAGTCCGGTGGCCGTGGTGGCCATGAGGGCCGTCTGGTGCCAGAGGAATATCGTCATCGCGGAGAGGTTGATGAGCGCCACCGCCGCCCAGACCGGCGGGCGTCGCATGGTCCGGCGCAGTCGGTCGCGCAGGAGCAGGGCCAGGCCGCACTGGGCGAGACCGAAGGTGACCACGGCCAGCGTCGGCGGGTTCAGGTTGGAGACCGCGGCGCCGGGCACGCCGACCATCGACGCCGGGTAGCCGGCGAACGCCACCAGCAGTGCCGTCGTCACCGCGCCGCCCGCCAGCAGCAGCACGCCCGCGCGACGACTGTCCAACTCGCCCCGCGTCCAGGCCGCGCCCAGGGTGTAGGGCACCAACCAGCCCGCCGCCACGTTCACCCAGCCGAGCCAGGACGGGCCGCCGAGGCCGAAGCGCAGAAGGTCCACATGGAGAACGACGGCCAGCGGCCAGAGAGGGTTGAGCCGGAGCAAGAGCGGGGTTGCCGCGGTGAGGACGGCAAAGACCAGCAGGAACCACAGCGGGGACAGCGCCAGCTTGACCAGCGTGCGCACGGTCGCGAACTCGGCGCCCGTCAGGAGGAGGGCGGTCGCCGTCACCGTCCACAGGGTGAGGACGGCCGTCACCGGTCTGAGCAGGCGGGCCAGCCGGGCCGCCAGCCACTGGGGGTACGTCGTGCCCCTGGCGCGGGCCGAGGTGTAGCCGCGGGTCGCCACATGACCGCCCACCAGGAAGAACACGGCGAGGGTCTGGAAGGCCCAGGAGATCGGGGCCAGCCAGGGCATCTGCTGGAGCGGGCTCGCGGTGCGCAGTCCACCGCCGTGGGCGACCAGGGCGGTCACCAGCCAGTGGCCGAGCACCACGCCGAGTATCGCGAGGGCGCGCAGCGCGTCGACGGCACGGTCCCGCTCGGCGGGGGTGGCGGCGTCGACCCGGTCGGCGCCCTCTCGTATGCCCGCCCACAGGCGGTGCGGGGTCTTCGTCTCAGGCACGGGTGACCTCCGAGGTCGCTCCGAGGACGATCCGGGCCAGGTTGGTCAGCGAGACCGAGCCCGGTGCGAAGTAGTCGCTGTGACCGCCGTCGCCGGCGGCGAAGACGCGGGCCCCGAACGAGGGGGAGACCGGATCGGTGCCGAAGCCGACGGTGGTGCCGAACAGGTCGGCCTTGACGTGCGGCACCTCGCCCACCCAGTCGTCGAGGCCGCGGGCCGCCCATACACGGGCTCGGGTGCGCAGGCCGGCGGCGGTGTCGGC
Source organism: Streptomyces sp. NPDC006332 (assembly GCF_040612855.1). Lineage (NCBI taxonomy): Bacteria > Bacillati > Actinomycetota > Actinomycetes > Kitasatosporales > Streptomycetaceae > Streptomyces > Streptomyces sp. NPDC006332. The sequence goes on along the minus strand of NZ_JBEXRA010000013.1, from coordinate 80,970 downwards.
GCCGGTGCCGGGGCTGCCGACCAGGGCGATGTCGTCCACGTCCAGGCCGGCGGCGGCACGCCCGCAGACGACCGAGCCGTACGAGTGGCACAGCAGGGAGAGCTGGGCCTTCTCCCCGGCGATGCCGCGCAGTCGCCGTATGAAATCCCGCAGCTGCGGGGCGGCTTGTTCGGCGCGGCCGCTGGTGGCGACCGTGAAGCTGACGGTGGCCGGTGTCTCGTAGCCGAGCCAGGCCACGACCGCGGTGCGGGGCGCGGTCCCGGGAGCCGTGCTCTTCGCGGTCTGTCGGTTCAGTTCCGTCCACAGGTGGGTCGCCGTGGCGCGGAAGCGGGCGTAGGTGTCGAGTGAGGTGTCGGAGCCGGGGACCAGGACCGCGACGCGGTCGGCGTGCGCCAGGTCGCCGAGGACCTCCGCCGTACGACCGGCACCGCGGCCGTCGAAGGTGAGGAAGTGACGGGAGGGGGCGGCGATCGCGCGGTCCGTCGCGGCGCGTGCCCGGTCGCCGTGGGCGTCGGCCATCCGGGACGCCTGCTCGGCGTTGGCCCGGTTCGCCGCGTACGCGTCCTCCAGGGTGGTCGCCGTCACCTTGCCCAGGACGGCGGGAGTCGGTGCGGGGATCGTGGGTCGGGCGGCGCCGGAGAGGGGCACCACGAGGGCCGCGGTGACGAGGACGGCGAGAAGACCACGCCGCCACCTCTGCGCACGGCGCCTGCCCCCGCCCCCGTCCCCGTTCCGGTCTCGTGCCCCTGCCCCTGCCCCTGCCCCTGCCCGCGAATCAAGCCCCACCGTCGGGTTCCTTCCAGTCCGCCCGGTCATCGGGCTTGTATGGAAGGGAAGTTACGGATCCGAGCTCGTCGTCCGCGTCACGCCCGGGAGCTCACCTGCGATGTAGCTCTCAGGTACTACGGGTACGACCGGGACGGGTCAGGGGCAGCCCGACGAGGGCACCGGGCCGGACCGGCACCCGCGAAGGTCACCACGCGGCACTGCACTCACGCAGGTCACCACGCCAACTGCGCGATCTCCTCAGCCACCACCGCGCACGCGTCGGCGGCCGGGTCGATCAGCGGGAAGTGGCCGACGTCCGCCAGCATCGTCATGCCCACGACCTCGCCCGCCTTCGCCGCCGCGTCGGCGTACGCCTCTGCGACCGCTTCCGGGACGACCCCGTCCGCGCGGCCCTGGACGATGGTCGTCGCGATGCCGGTGGGGAGCAGGAGCGCCGGGTCGGCGTAGGGCCGGCGTTCGGTGAACTGTTCGCCACCGCCCAGCAGTTGACGGCACGCGCCACCGCACACGTCCAGCTTCTCCGCGACCGCGAAGTCGGCGATCGGGGCGAGCGCGACCACGCCCCGCAGCGGGGCCGGACGGTCGATGCGCCACGGGGCGTCGGCGGGCAGGAGGTGCCGGGCCGCCGCCCACAGGGCGAGGTGGCCGCCCGCCGAATGGCCGGTGATCACCATGCGGCGCGGGTCGGTCTGCGGGAGAGCCGCCCGGGCCAGGGCGGGCAGCGCGTCCAGCGCGGCGGCGACGTCGTCGAAGGTGTCCGGCCAGCGGCCCGCGACCGGCCCGGCCTCGCCCTCGTTCCCACCCTCGCCCTCGTTCCCGCCCCCACGCGAGTCTTCCTCGCCCGCACCTCCGCGCGGATCCTCCGCGCTGTCGCCCCCGCGCCGGTACTCCACGCTCGCCACGCCGAACCCTCGACGCGCCAGGAAGTCCGCGAACGGGGAGATGTGGCGGCGGTCGTACGGCGCCCGCCAGGCGCCTCCGTGCAGCACGACGACCAGCGGCACCGGGCCGCCCGGGCCCACTCCCTCGTGCGGGGCGTAGAAGTCGATCACCTGGTCGGGGTGACCGCCGTACGCCGCGGAGGTGTCGGGGTCGACCGCCGGGTGCGAGAAGGCCGACTCCTCTTCGGCGGCGGCACGGGCAGCTTCTCCATCGCGAGCTGCGGCGTCGTCCGGCATGCTCCAACCTCTCAGCGTCGAAACCTATTTGACGGACCGGGAAAGATCCCCAGGAGAGAATTCGGCCGTTGGCGGGGACGGTACCAGGCCCATGACGTGCACGGACACGGGGATGTCACGCTCGGTGAGGCTCGGACGGCTCTATTTCCGCGTCGCGCCGAAGGGGCCCACCCGCCCGGGGACCGACCCGTGCACCATGCGGGCCGTTATGTCCGCCGTGTCCGACACCGTGTGTCCCGGAAGACGTACCGCCCGTGTACACAGACGGTAGCCCCGTCAGGCGCCCCCGCCCCGCAGGACCCCCGCAAGCACCCCCGCCGCCCGCTCCACATCCGCGAACCCGACGTACAGCGGTGTGAACCCGAAGCGCAGCACGTCGGGGTGCCGGAAGTCCCCGACGACGCCCTGTCGGATCAGCCGCTCCATGACCTGGCCGGCGTCCGCACAGCGCAGCGCGACCTGGCTGCCCCGCTCCCCGTGGGGCACCGGAGTCAGCGATTCCACGCGGCCCGCCGGAACGTACTCGGCCACGCACTCCAGGAAGAAGTCCGTCAGCGCGAGGGACTTGGTGCGGACGCTCTCGATCGAGACGCCGTCCCACACCTCCAGGGCCGCCTCCAGGGCGAGCATGGAGAGGATGTCGGGCGTGCCGACGCGTCCGCGCGGGGCGCCGGCGGCCGGTGTGTAGTCCGGACGCATGCCGAAGGGGTCGGCGTGCGAGTTCCAGCCGGGCAGCGGGGAGTCGAAACGGTCCTGCAGTTCGCCGCGTACGTACAGGTACGCCGGTGAACCCGGGCCGCCGTTGAGGTACTTGTAGGTGCAGCCCACCGCCAGGTCGACCCCGTGCTCGTCGAGCCCGACCGGCAGGGCGCCCGCACTGTGGCACAGGTCCCAGACGGCGATCGCGCCCGCCGCGTGCACTGCGGCCGTCAGGCCGGGCAGGTCGTGCAGCCGGCCGGTGCGGTAGTCGACGTGGTTCAGCAGCACGGCGGCGGTACGGTCGCCCAACGCCCCCGGGATCTCCGCCGGTGTCACCGGGCGCAGGGTGCAGCCTGTCATCCGGGCCGCCGACCCGGCGATGTACCCGTCGGTGGGGAACGTGGTCGCATCGACGACGATCTCGTCACGACCGCCGCGATCACCGCCATCGCCACCGTCACCGTGGCCACCACCGCCACCGCGGCCGTCACCGCGGCCGCCACCGTCACCGCGGCCGTCAGCGAGCCGCGCCAGCCGCACCGCCCCCACAAGTGCCTTGAACACGTTGACACTCGTGGAGTCGCCGACCACGATCTGTCCGGCCGCCGCGCCGACCAGCGGGGCGATCCGGTCGCCGATCCGCTCGGGCGCGGTCCACCAGCCGCTCTCCTCCCAGGAACGGATGCGCAGCTCGCCCCACTGCCGCCGTACGACATCCTCGACGCGCCCGGGGACGCCCGCCGGGAGCGCGCCGAGCGAGTTCCCGTCCAGGTACACGGCCTCGTCCAGGACGAACCGCGCACGCACCCCCGCCAGTTCGTCACCGGCGTCCAACTCACGTGCTTTGAAAGCGAGTTCAGACATGCGAGCGCGCCGTCCACAGCTCCGGGAACACGTTCTTCCGGGCGCGCTTCTCCAGCCAGGCGACCCCGGCGGAGCCGCCCGTGCCGGCCTTGGAGCCCATCGCGCGGCGGGTGGCGACCAGGTGGTCGTTGCGCCAGCGCCACACCAGCTCGGCCACGTCGGTCAACGCCTCACCGAGGCGGGCGAGTTCGTCGCTCTCGTCACCGGAGTAGAGGGCCGTCCAGACGGCCTCGACCTCGTCGGACGGCTCGTACCGCTGCGAGACGTCACGCCGCAGCACCGCCCCGGGCACGGCGTGCCCGCGCCGGGCCAGCAGCCGCAGCACCTCGTCGTACAGGCTCGGCTCGTGCAGCGCCTTCTCCAGCTCGGCGTGCACCCGGGGCGCGCTGCGGTGCGGGACCAGCATGGAGGCGGACTTCTCGCCGAGCAGGAACTCCATCCGGCGGTACATGGCCGACTGGAAGCCGGAGCCTTCCCCGAGGGCGCTGCGGTACGCGTTGAACTGGGCCGGGGTGAGCTGTCCGAGCGGCCGCCAGGAGGCGTTCAGCGCCTCCAGCTCCCGTACCGAACGCTTCAGGGCGGCGACCGCCACCGGTACGTCGTCCTCGCGCAGGGCCTGCGACGCGGTCTCCCACTCGTGGACGATGACGGTGAACCACAGCTCCATCACCTGGGTCGTGACCAGGAAGACCATCTCTCCGGGATCGTCGGAGAGGGTGCGCTGGAGGTGGGTGAGCACGTCCGCCTGTACGTAGTCCTCGTACGGGGTCGTGCCGTGGAAGTCGAGATGCGGGGTCTCGGGCTCCTGCGTTTCCTGAGCCTCGTGGGACATCGCTGTCTCCTGTTGTGTACTCCGGGTAGCGGTCCGCCCCTGCCGTTACCGACACGGGGCCCCGGTCCCCGCCGGGCATCCTCTTCGATGGTCCGCCGAAAAGGCAAGGCCCGCCTGTTCACGCAGGCGGGCCCGGGAGGGAGGACGTCTCAGCCCAGGGTCTGGGCGGCCGCCGGGGAGGAGTCCTTCAGGAACTGGGAGCAGCGCTCGTACTCCTCCTGCTCGCCGATCGCCTGCGCGGCGCGGGCGAGGGCGTGCAGGGCGCGCAGGAAGCCCCGGTTGGGCTCGTGCTCCCAGGGGACCGGCCCGTGACCCTTCCAGCCGCTGCGGCGCAACGCGTCCAGGCCGCGGTGGTAGCCCGTACGGGCATAGGCGTACGACTCCACGACGCTGCCCCGCTCGAAGGCCTCGTCGGCCAGCTGGGCCCAGGCCAGCGAGGAGGTCGGGTACTTCGCGGCCACATCGGCGGGCGCGGTACCGCCGGCGAGCAGCTCCCGCGGCTCGGGGTCGTCGGGCAGGTGGGTCGGGGGCGGGCCCCCGAGAAGGTTCTCGTGAATGGACATGGGACAAGTCTCCTCCATCCGAGGCGCGACAGCCCGCCACCGTGCTCCGAGGGCCGCCACCACCGTCGCCCGTCCCTCTACACAACCGCCCAGCCCCAGTCCCAGCCCCCTACGACAACCGCCCAGCCCCAGTCCCAGCCCCCTACGACAACCGCCCCCGAGCCCGCTCCCCCTCCAGTGGCGGCGCCGTCACGGACCCGTGCGTCAGGCACTCCGGCGTACGGCAGCCCGGCGGGGGCTTCCGTACCGTCGCGAGGGCCACCGCCGCCCCGACCGCGAGCACCGCCGCGCACACCACCATGGCCCGCCCGAACGCGGCGTCGAAGGCCTGCGGTGACCGGTACGACTCCTCCCCCATCCCGGTGATCAGCGGCAGCGCGGCCACCGCGATCAGGCCCGCCGCCCGGGCCGCCGCGTTGTTGATGCCGCTGGCCAGCCCGGCCCGCGCGGTGTCCACGGACCCGAGGACGGTCGCCGTCAGCGGAGCCACCAGGGTCACCATCCCCAGCCCCAGCACCAGCAGCGCGGGCAGCACATCGGTGACGTACGAGGCCCCCGGCCCGACCCGCAGCATCAGCAGCATCCCGGCGGCGCACAGCAGCGGCCCCACCGTCAGCGGGATCCGCGGCCCGATCCGGGTCGCCAGCTCACCGGAGCGCGCGGACAGCAGCAGCATCAGGGCGGTCGTCGGCAGCAGGGCCGTACCGGCGCCGAGGGCCGTGTAGCCGACCGCCACCTGGAGCTGGAGCGCGGCGAGGAAGAAGAACCCGCCGAAGGCCGCGTACACGCACAGCGTGACCAGGTTGACCGCGGTGAACTGGCGGGAGGCGAAGATGTCGAGCGGCATCATCGGGTCGGGCCGGCGCTTCTCCACGTTCACGAACGCCACCGCGGCGGCCAGACCGGCGACGGCCGCGACCACGACGACCAGGGTTCCCGAGCGGGCCTCGATCAGCGCGTACGTGACCAGCGCGAGCGCCGCCGCGCCGAGGACCGCGCCGAGCACGTCGAAGCGGCCGTGGGTACGGCTGTCCGCCGACTCGGGAACATGCCGTACGGCAATCGGGGCGCACAGCAGCGCCAGCGGCACGTTGAGCAGGAACACCCACCGCCAGCCGGGCCCGTCGACCAGCCAGCCCCCGACGAACGGTCCGACGGCCGCCCCGACCCCGCCGAACCCGGACCACAGGCCGACGGCGCGCCCCCGGTCGTCGGGGTGGAAGGAGGCCTGGATGAGGGCAAGGGAGCCGGGGGTGAGGAGTGCGCCGCCGACCCCTTGCAGTGCACGGGCGGCGACCAGGACCCCGGCGTTCGGGGCGATGCCGCACAGCAGGGAGGCCGCGGCGAACCAGACGACACCGACGACGAAGACCTTGCGGCGGCCGAGGCGGTCGCCCAGGGAGCCGCCTAGCAGGATCAGCCCGGCCAGCGTCAGGGTGTACGCGTTGATCGTCCACTGGAGGGCGGCGAGGTCGGCGTCCAGGTCACGGCCGATGCGGGGCAGCGCGACGTTGACGACGGTCGAGTCCAGCAGCGCCATGCTGGAGCCGAGGACGGTGGTGAGCAGGATCCACTTGCCCTGCGGGGAGGCCAGCCGGACATCGGGCATGCCCCAGGTATACAGCGAGCCCGGTGCCGTGGCACCGGGCTCACCTCAAGCCGCAGCTAAACCGTTAGAGCACGGGAGCTACTTGATCTTCGTGCCCGCCGAGCGCAGGTTCTGCGTGGCCTCGACGACACGCGCGGCCATGCCCGCCTCCGCCAGCTTGCCCCAGGTGCGCGGGTCGTAGGTCTTCTTGGAGCCGACCTCGCCGTCGACCTTCAGGACGCCGTCGTAGTTGCGGAACATGTGGTCGGCGACCGGACGCGTGAAGGCGTACTGGGTGTCGGTGTCGATGTTCATCTTGACGACGCCGTTCTCCAGCGCGGTGGCGATCTCCTCCGCGGAGGAGCCGGAGCCGCCGTGGAAGACGAAGTCGAACGGCTGGGAGCCGGCCGGCTTGCCGTACTTCGCGGCCACGCCGTCGTTCAGCTGCTTCAGGAGCTCGGGACGCAGCACCACGTTGCCCGGCTTGTACACGCCGTGGACGTTGCCGAAGGAGGCGGCCAGCAGGTAGCGGCCCTTCTCGCCCAGGCCCAGCGCCTCGGCCGTACGCACCGCGTCGTCGACCGTGGTGTACAGGGAGTCGTTGATCTCGTGCGAGACGCCGTCCTCCTCGCCGCCGGTCGGGGTGATCTCCACCTCGAGGATGATCTTGGCGGCGCGGGCCTTCTCCAGCAGCTCCTCGGCGATGGTCAGGTTGTCCGCCAGGGTCTCCGCGGAGCCGTCCCACATGTGGGACTGGAACAGCGGGCCCAGACCGGCCTGGACGCGCTTCTCGGAGATCGCGATCAGCGGACGGACGTACGTGTCGAGCTTGTCCTTGGGGCAGTGGTCCGTGTGCAGGGCGACCGTGACCGGGTACTTCTCGGCGACGATGTGGGCGAACTCGGCGAGCGCGACCGAGCCCGTCACCATGTCCTTGCTGTACTGACCGCCCAGGAACTCGGCGCCACCCGTGGAGATCTGGATGATGCCGTCGCTCTCCGCCTCCGCGAAGCCGCGCAGCGCAGCGTGCAGGGTCTGGGTCGAGGTCACGTTGATGGCCGGGTAGGCGAACTTGCCTGCCTTCGCCCGGTCGAGCATCTCGTTGTAGACCTCGGGGGTTGCGATGGGCATCTGTCCGCTCCTTGGTATGTGCGGTTGGCGTTCTGCTGCTACGGCCCTGACCTAGACCTTGGGGGTGACGTCGTCGTCGGGCCCATCTTTCCAGACTTGACCCGCCGGACCCTTCCTGGTGTCCAAGGTGTGGATAACCCGGCGCTGTGGACAACTCAGTCCAGGCCCAACTCGTCCTTGGAGTAGGCGAAGAGGTACGGGACACCCGCACCCTCCTGGATCTTCTCGGCGGCGCCGGTCGCCCGGTCGACGATGGTCGCGACGGCGACGACCTCGGCACCCGCCTCCCGCACGGCCTCGACGGCGGCGAGCGGGGAGCCCCCGGTGGTGGAGGTGTCCTCGACGACCAGGACCCGGCGGCCCGCGATCTCCGGCCCCTCCACCCGCCGCTGCAGCCCGTGCGCCTTGGCCGCCTTGCGTACGACGAAGGCGTCCAGCTTCCGGCCGCGGGCGGCGGCCGCGTGCAGCATGGCACCGGCCACGGGGTCGGCGCCCATGGTCAGCCCGCCCACCGCGTCGAACTCCAGGTCGGCGGTCACCTCCAGCAGCACCTGTCCCACCAGCGGGGCGGCCTCGCCGTCGAGGGTGATGCGTCGCAGGTCGACGTAGTAGTCGGCCTCCAGACCCGACGACAGGGTCACCTTGCCGTGCACGACGGCCTTGTCCTTGATCTGCTGCAGCAGCGCGCCGCGAACGTCAGTCATGCCTGTCAGCTTAGGGGTCCTTACAGGCGACGCCACGTCCACGTGGTGGTGGCCTCGAGCGGCTCCAGCGGGGTGACCAGCCGCGGCAGAGTGTTCAGTCCATCGGGCGGTCCGGTCTGCGGCTCCACACACACGGCCGCCTCCTGCTCGTCGTACACGACGACCCACTGTTCGGGGCTGGTGACCCGCAGCTCCAGCCACCCCGGCCAGGTCAGCGTGACGTCGACGCCGTCCGGCATGCCGAAGCAGTCGTCCCAGGGGCCGGGCTTCGGGTCGAGACGGTTGCCGGTCGGCAGGTGGTCGTCGCCGCGCTCCTCCTGCCAGGCGGCCGAGAAGTCGAGCGTGACGTCCTCCCGCCCCAGGTTCCGGTTGAACCAGGGGTGCCAGCCGATCTGGGCCGGGAAGGAGGAGTCGTACGTCTCCACGGACATGGTCAGCTTCAGCGCGTCCCCGGTCAGGCCGACCACCTGGGTGACCCGGCCCGGGTAGGGCCAGGGTTCGACCAGGTCGTACGTGATGACCGCCTCGTCGTCGGTGACGCGGGCGGTGCGCCAAGCACCGTCGCGGGCGGTGCCGTGGATGGCGTGCGGCGGGGAGTTGAGCGGCATCTGGTGGACCAAGCCGCCGTCCCTGAACCGGCCGTCCCTGGTCCGGCCGCACCAGGGGACCATCGGGAAGCAGCCGAAGCGCTCGCCCTGCCTCAGGAGCTCGACCCCGTCGACCCGGAGCCCTCCGATACGGCCACCGTTGCCCGGCTGCACGGTCACTTCCGCGTCGCCCGCGGTCAGTGTGATGTCTTCGTTACTCACGGGACGACCCTACTGGGGTGATCAAGGGGGCGGTCACCGGCGTTTGCGCAGCACTCTGGTCACGACGATCGCCGATGCCAGCGCCGCCGCGGCCATCGGCGCGGCCCAGCGCAGCGTCTGGTTGGGGGAGATCGTCTGCGGGGCCGGAACGGGGGCGTAGCGGCCGCGCGGCGGCGCGTGGTCCACCTCCTCCGCGCTGCGACCGATCATCGTCCGGCGCGCGTGTGCCGCCTCGGCGGGCGGTCCACCGGCGTCCTCGAAGCGCTCGGGGAGGGACGACGGAGGGGCCTCGGCCTCGAAGGCGGGGGACGCCTCGGGAGGCGCCGGGGGCTCCGGAGGGGTGGGCGGAGTGGGCGGGGTGGGAAGGTCGGCGACCTGGGGATCCTCGGGCTGCTCGGGCTGATCGGACTCCTGCCCGCCCGGCGCCTCCCGCTCTCCCTCCGCCCCCGGGCCCTCCGCGGCGCCCAGGTTCTCCGCGAACCGGCTGAGCAGACGGGTGGCGGCCGAGGCGACCGCGTCCGGCGGCAGTTCCGTCACCCGGCCGTCCGCGGCGGCGGTCCCCGAGAAGGTCACCGTGGAGCCCCCGTCCGCGTCCCGCACGGACATCGTGAGCGTCAGCTTCACCGTGCCGGTGCCGCGGGCCTCGGTCGCGTCGCCCTCGACGGCGTACGAACCGTCGTCCCGCCCGGAGATCCGCAGCGATCCGCGGTAGGTGATGGAGTGACTGCCGACGCGCACCTTCAGCCGCCCCGTGACGGGCTCGGCGCCGGCGTCCTGCTGGAGCCCCGGAATCGCCCGGGCGACCCGCGCGGGGTCGGCCAGTGCCTCCCTGAGCCGCTCGGCCGGAACCGGAACGAACACCTCATGCTCCATATCAGCGGACTCTACCCAGTGGGCGCCGTCGTGCACCTTCGTTGGTCCAAACTGACCGCGCTTTACCGCGCGGGACGTGGCGCGGGACGTCAGTACCTCGGATGCACCAGCGTCGACGGCGGCAGCCCCGTGATCCTCGTCCCCGCGGCGGCCCGCGCGTCCGCCGTCAGGGACGCCTGGGTCAGGGTGCGTGGGCGCGGTCCGTCCGGGGCGAGTCGCAGGGGCGGTCGGGACGTGGCGGACGCGAGGACGAAACCCCAGTCGCGCGGCGCCCGTTGCGGGCCGGCCGTGCGGTCGGGGCCCGCGGTGAAGCCGGAGTCACGGCCGCCGACGCGGTAGGGCGCGGTGTGCAGCCCGGCCGCCCGGACCGTAGTGTCCACCGTCCAGAACACGCGCCGGCGGGAGGCGACCGGCCCGGCGTGCACCGCCAGTCGGCCGTCGTCGGCCAGGACGCGGCGCGCGAGGTCGTAGAACTCCCGCGAGTACAGCTTCGTGCTCGCGGTGATGCCCGGGTCGGGCAGGTCCGCGATCACCACGTCGTACGCCGCCGAGGGCGCCCGGCGCAGCCAGCCGAAGGCGTCCGCCGTGCTCACCCGGACGCGCGCGTCGCCGTACACATGGCCGTTGAGCCGTGCCAGCGCCGGGTCCTGACGGGCCAGCCGGACGACGTCCGCGTCGATCTCGACGATGTCGACGCTGCGTACGTCCGGGTAGCGCAGCGCCTCCCGCGCGGCCAGTCCGTCGCCGCCGCCGAGGACGAGCACCCGGGCGTGCGGGCCGTTCATCGCGGGGCGGACCAGCGCCTCGTGGTAGCGGTGTTCGTCCCGGCCGCTGACCCGGAGCCGTCCGTCGAGGAAGAGGCCGACGGGCCGCCCATCGGTGCCGCCGGTGAGGACGACCTCCTGGATGTCCGTCTGCACCGCCACCCGTACGTCGTCGCCGTACACCGCCTGCCGTGCGGCCCGTTCGAAGTCGTCGACGAGTACGGCGGCCGTGGCCAGCAGGGCGAGGACGGCGAGGTTGGCCGCCAGGAGCAGGCAGCGGGCCCGGCAGGTCAGGTCGCGGCGGAACAGGCCGAGGACGAGCACGGCGCCGGCGACCGCGTTGACCGTGCCGGTGAGCAGGGCGCCGGTCAGCTGGCCCAGGCGCGGCAGCAGCAGGAAGGGGAAGGCCAGGCCGCCGACCAGGGCACCGACGTAGTCCGCGGCGAACAGGTCGGCGACCGCGCCGCCCGCGTCCTGGCGGCGGATGCGCTGGATCAGCTCCATGAGAAGGGGGACTTCGGCGCCGATCAGCAGGCCGATGGCGAGGGAGAAGGCGACCAGGAGACAGCGCGGGCCGCTCGCCCACAGGCCGCCCCAGGCGCCGGTCCAGGCGAACACCGCGTACAGGGCCATCGCGCTGCATCCGCCGACCAGGGCGAGCGCGGCCTCCAGGGCGCCGAACGCGGCCGCCGCGTGCCAGCGCAGGCGCTTCGCGGCGAGCGAGCCGATGCCCATCGCGAAGACCATCACGGACAGGACGACGGAGGCCTGGGTGACCGAGTCGCCGATCAGATACGAGGCCAGGGCGACGAGTTCGAGTTCGTACACCAGCCCGCAGGCCGCACAGACGAAGACACAGGCGAGGACGAAGAACCTGCCGGTGTCAGGGCGGACGGGCAGCCGCGCGGGGCCTGCCCTGGGCGGCCTGGTGCCGGGCGGGGCGGGCGCGTGCGGTTCGATCACGCTGAGACGTTACGTCACAGAAACGGCACGCCTCGTCACCCACACGTGTGAAACTCCGGGTCAACCGGGCGCCCGGTGTTTGAGCGGGCGCCCCTGGGCCCTGTCTGACCGCCGGGGTCTCAGACGCCGGACGGGCTGAGACGACTCTGCCGGGGGACGGTCTGAGCCGCCGTCACCCGGGCCCCGACCTTCGTCCGGGTGGCCACCAACTGGCCGTCCTGCGGGTACGCGTGCCAGGTACGCCAGTGCACCTGGCCCTCGTGACGGTGGGCCAGCAGCGCGGTGAAGGCGTGCGGGCTGCCGGGGAAGACGCCCGCGAGGCCGTTGGGGTGGTCGGCGACCAGGGCCAGCAACTCCTGGGCGCGCGCCGCGAACTGGACCGGCGAGAGGACCTCGACGCGGGCGGCGAACTCGTACTCCCATTCGCCGACGCGCTTGGCCACGCCCAGCGGGAGGGGTGTGCTGCTGCCCGGGATGCAGGCCACGGTCTCCGAACAGGTGCCCCGCGCCTCTTCCAGGAGCACCTGGTGGGATGCGCCGAGGAGTCTCAACTGGAGCGTGGACCCGGACAGTTCGAGGTCGAGCGTGGCCAGTGCGGGAAGCGGCTCGCGCCCCAGGGCCCAGGCGAGATCGGCCGCCTGCGTGTCGGTGTAGGAGGTGTTCAGGGTCGTGAGCATGGATCGGCTCCGCTAGCACGCAAAGAAAGGGAGGTGTGGGTCCGGCGCACCCAGGTCGACACCCGGTGTGCGGCCACGGCCCGGTCGGAGTTTCAGGGAGGGTTCCGCGGGAGGTCCGAGGGCCGCGTTGGCGTTGTAGAGGGAATCATGAACTGTGGCGTCGCCACAGTGCTTTTACCCAACTTGGTGGGGTTTCCATCCCTCAGAGGGCTCCACAGCTCAACTGTTCAACCCCGGCGCACGCCGAGGCGACGGGAGCGTGCGCCGGAGCAGTGCTACGCCCGCCGCGAGCGGTACCCGGCGGGCGTAGGAATGAGTGACGCGGTGTGCGGTGGGTGACGACGGGGCGGGGGACCCGGTGGCGTACCCGCTTCCCCCGGCGGGAGCTCAGCTGCCCCGTGACAGCTGCCTCCCGTGACGGCCGCCTCTCAGCCGCCGCCGCCCCCGCATCCTCCCCCGCCGCCCCCGCAGGATGAACCCCCGCCGCAGGACGAGCCGCCACCGCAGGAGTGGCCGCCGTGGTGCCCGCCCGAGGAGCCCGAGCCACTGTCACTGACCCCCGCGCCCCCCGCGGCCCACCAGCTGCCGTCTCCGGACCCGCTGCCCGACGAACGGCGGACCCGGCCGCCACGCCCTCCCGTGCGCACCGCGCTCTGCCGACGGTTCCTGGCCTTGGCGCGGAACGCGCCGATGAGGACGATGCAGACAACCGCCAGGATGATGCCGATGACCATGGCGTCACCCTCCTTCCGATTCCCCCGAAGCGACCCCCCGTGGGCGCCTCGCTGGGTGCGTGCCGAGGTGATGCCCCTCCGCCTCACGGGCCAAAGCAGAGTTGAGGAACTTCAGAGGGTTCTCTCCAGGCAACGACCCCTGACCTGCACAGAAGGGTTGAGTACGCGTACTCATGCACTCGTGTAGGGGGCAGGGGAGTGTGTGGCGACGAACGCTGAGTAACCCGGAGGGACAGGGAATTGGGATTACATCGGAGGCTTGGCGCCGGTGTGCTGTTGGTGGGATGTGCGCTGATGACGACGGTGGCCACCGCATGCTCCCGACCGCCCGCCGACATCGAGCTGCGGGCCAAGGCCCAGGGCGCCGACGCTCAGCGCAAGCGCCACGCGGAGGAGGCGCATATCCGGGAGCTGTTGGCACCGTTCAGCCACGTGGAGGGCCTACACCCCGGATATGCGATGTTCGAGGACAGATGCGACGAAGCCGCCGAGGGCAACATCTTCGAGCCCGCTACGGGCCCCTTGCTGACCTGCTCGATGAGCGGGCATGCCGTGTTCGGGGTCGAGGGTGAGGTCGCAGACGTGCTGCGGCGCATCGACGCCGCGCACATCGCGAAGTGGCAGCCCGACATCAACGGCCCCGGGAGTGCGTCCGGGGGATCGATGGACTACGCGCTGATGTACCAGCGGATGCGGGGCGTGGAGCCCGACGGACAACTGATGCCCGCTCCCTACCTGGAGTCGGTGAACGAAGATGTGAAGATCACATGGGACACGGTGTCCAACGGAACCACGCCCCCTCTGTACCAGGTAGAGGGCAAGGAAACGCCCGCCTGCCCGCCGAAATCCCTCCTGTACTCCCGGTGCGACATCACCCCCCAGCGCCCTGAAGCCGTCCCGTCCATCCGCGCCCGGTACGGAACGGTTCTCCAAGTGGACATCCAACCGCCCCTCTCAGGCGGAACCTACTTCGAGGTGCCCCGCCCCCCGTCCTGAGCGGATGCCGTGAAGCGCATCGCTCAGAGACGGTGCCGTGAGTGCCGACACGGATGGTCATCCGCGAAGGTGAGTTGAGGACTCCAGAGCTTGGGCGCAGGATGACCGGCATGACCTCCAGCGCACGCCCCCTCCTCAACCGCCGGCTCGCCGAGTTCGGGACGACGATCTTCGCCGAGATGTCCGCCCTGGCCGTGAGCACCGGGGCGATCAACCTGGGCCAGGGCTTCCCCGACACGGACGGCCCCGAGGAGGTCAGGGAGGCGGCCGTACGGGCCCTGCGGGACGGCCGGGGCAACCAGTACCCGCCGGGCCCGGGCGTGCCCGAGCTGCGTACGGCGATCACCGCCCACCAGGAGCGGTGGTACGGGCTGTCGTACGACCCGGACACCGAGGTGCTGGTCACCGCGGGCGCCACGGAGGCGATCGCCGCCGCGCTGCTCGCCCTGGTCGAGCCCGGGGACGAGGTCGTCGCCCTGGAGCCGTACTACGACTCGTACGCGGCCGGCATCGCGATGGCGGGCGGCACGCGGGTGCCGGTCACCCTGCGCCCGCACGAGGGCGGCTTCCGGCTCGATCTCGACGAGCTGCGCGCCGCGGTCACCGACCGCACCCGCCTGCTGCTGATCAACACGCCCCACAACCCCACCGGCACCGTCCTCACCCGCGAGGAGCTGACCGCGGTCGCCGAGCTGGCCGTGGAGCGGGATCTGCTCGTGATCACGGACGAGGTGTACGAGCACCTGGTCTTCGACGAGGCCGAGCACGTGCCGCTGGCGACCTTCCCGGGGATGCGGGAGCGGACGGTCACCGTGTCGAGTGCCGGCAAGACGTTCTCGTTCACCGGCTGGAAGGTGGGCTGGGTGACGGCGGCCCCGGGGCTGGTCAGCGCCGTGCGGTCGGCGAAGCAGTACCTGACGTACGTCTCGGCGGGCCCCTTCCAGTACGCGGTCGCCGAGGCGCTGGCCCTGCCGGACTCGTACTTCGCCGCCTTCCGCGCCGACATGCTGACCAAGCGGGACCTGCTGGCGACGGGGCTCGCGGAGGCGGGCTTCAAGGTGTTCCGGCCCGCGGGCACCTACTTCGTCACCACCGACATCCGCCCCCTCGGCGAGTCCGACGGCCTCACGTTCTGCCGCGCCCTCCCCGAGCGCGCGGGCGTCGTCGCCGTCCCGAACGCGGTCTTCTACGACCACAAGGAGGCCGGGGCGCCCTACGTCCGGTTCGCGTTCTGCAAGCGGACGGCGGTGCTGGAGGAGGCGGCGCAGCGGCTGAAGACGCCGGCGGGCTGATCACGCCGAGAGGGGTGCGGACACGAGGGAGAGCCCGGCCCCGGCACGCGACCGTGGTGGTCGGTGCCCTGGCCGGGCTCTCCCTCGCGTTCGGCGCGTGTCCGGTGGTACGCGCCGGACGCCGGTGCGGCGACGGGCCGAGGACTACTCCTCGTCTTCCTCCGGCTTCTCAGCGTCGTTGATCTCCTGCTCCAGGCCGAGCTGTTCCACGAGCCACTTGTCGAACTCGATGGCGGCTCGTACCCAGCTGACCGTGGAGGAGACGAAGTGCTCCAGGCTCACACCGGTGCCGATCAGCATCTGCGCCTCGCCGATGAGGCGGACGGTGCCGTCGTCGTGGGTGTGGCTGTAGACCTTGGGCCACAGGGTCCGTCGGTTCCAGTCGTCGATGGACTCCAGCAGCAGCTGCTTCTCGTCGATCTTGTGGGGCCGGTCGTAGAACGTCCGCACGGAGAAGACCTGCTGGTCCTCCTCACCGCGGAACATGAAGTACGTACGGAACTGCTCCCACGGCGCCGCGAGGTCACCCTCGTCGTCGACGACGTACTTGAGCTCCATCTGGTCGAGGAGCTGCTTCACAAGATCCTGATCCGGGACGACGGGGCCCGCCGGTCCTTGCGGCTGCGGCTCGGGCTGGCCCCCGAAGTTCGGAATCGAGGACGGGTCGATGGTCACCGTGATTTTCCCTTCGTACGGATCCTGCCATCCTCCCCCATCCGGGGAGGGGGGTGGCAAGCCTTGACGGGGCCTGTCAGCCCTCGGCTGACAGGATCCGGTCGGTGCGGACGTACCGCGGACATACTGCGGACGTACTACAGAGTCTTCCCCGTTACCGGGCCCACGATCAGCCCGTCCCCGAAGGCGTCCACCCGGACCGTGTCGCCGTCCTTGATCTCGCCGGAGAGGATCTCCTTGGCGAGGCGGTCGCCGATGGCGGTCTGGACCAGGCGGCGCAGCGGGCGGGCCCCGTAGGCCGGGTCGTTGCCCTCGTCGGCGAGCCAGGCGAGGGCCTCGTCGGTGATCTCCAGCGACAGGCGGCGTTCGGCGAGTCGCTTGGCCAGGCGGTCGACCTGGAGGCGGGCGATGCGGCTCAGCTCGTCCTTCGCGAGCGCCGAGAAGACGACCAGGTCGTCGAGCCGGTTGAGGAACTCCGGCTTGAACGAGGCGCGGACCACCTCCAGCACCTGTTCCTTCTTCTCCTGCTCGCTGGTCAGCGGGTCCACCAGGAAATGGCTGCCCAGGTTGGACGTCAGCACCAGGATGGTGTTGCGGAAGTCGACCGTGCGGCCCTGACCGTCGGTCAGGCGCCCGTCGTCCAGCACCTGGAGGAGGATGTCGAAGACCTCCGGGTGGGCCTTCTCCACCTCGTCGAGGAGCACCACGCTGTACGGGCGGCGGCGCACCGCCTCGGTCAGCTGACCGCCCTCCTCGTAGCCGATGTAGCCGGGCGGGGCGCCGACCAGGCGGGCCACGGAGTGCTTCTCGCCGTACTCCGACATGTCGATGCGGATCATCGCCCGCTCGTCGTCGAAGAGGAAGTCGGCGAGCGCCTTGGCGAGTTCGGTCTTGCCGACGCCGGTGGGGCCCAGGAAGAGGAACGAGCCGGTCGGGCGGTCCGGGTCGGCGATGCCGGCGCGGGTGCGGCGGACGGCGTCGGACACGGCCCGTACGGCCTCGCCCTGGCCGATCAGGCGCCGGCCCAGCTCCTCCTCCATCCGCAGCAACTTCTGCGTCTCGCCCTCCAGGAGGCGGCCGGCCGGGATGCCGGTCCAGGCGGCGACGGTGTCGGCGATGTCGTCGGCGCCGACCTCGTCCTTGACCATGGTGTCCCTGGAAACCTCCTCCTCGGCCTCCGAGGCGGCCTCCAAGTCCCGCTCCAGGGACGGGATCTCGCCGTAGAGCAGCTTGGACGCGGTGTCGAAGTCGCCGTCGCGCTGGGCGCGTTCGGCCTGGCCACGCAGCTCGTCCAGCTTCTCCTTCAGGGCACCGACCCGGTTGAGGGACTGCTTCTCCTTGTCCCAGCGGGCGGTGAGGCCGCGCAGCTCCTCCTCCTTGTCGGCGAGGTCGCGGCGCAGCTTGTCCAGACGTTCGCGGGAGGCGGGGTCGGTCTCCTTGCTGAGGGCCAGCTCCTCCATCTTCAACCGGTCGACGGCACGCTGGAGTTCGTCGATCTCGACCGGCGAGGAGTCGATCTCCATGCGCAGGCGGGAGGCGGCCTCGTCGACCAGGTCGATGGCCTTGTCGGGGAGGAAGCGGGAGGTGATGTACCGGTCGGAGAGGGTGGCCGCGGCGACCAGCGCGCTGTCCGCGATCTGCACCTTGTGGTGGGCCTCGTAGCGGCCCTTGAGACCGCGCAGGATGGCGATGGTGTCCTCGACGGTCGGCTCGGCGACCAGCACCTGCTGGAAGCGCCGCTCCAGCGCCGGGTCCTTCTCGATCCGCTCGCGGTACTCGTCGAGGGTCGTCGCGCCGACCATGCGCAGCTCGCCGCGGGCCAGCATCGGCTTGAGCATGTTGCCCGCGTCCATGGCGGAGTCCCCGCCGGCACCCGCGCCGACCACGGTGTGCAGCTCGTCGATGAAGGTGATGATCTGCCCGTCGGAGTCCTTGATCTCCGCGAGGACGGTCTTCAGCCGCTCCTCGAACTCGCCCCGGTACTTCGCCCCGGCGACCATCGCGCCCAGGTCCAGCGCGACCAGCCGCTTGTCCTTGAGGGACTCGGGCACGTCGCCCTTCACGATCCGCTGGGCCAGCCCCTCGACCACGGCGGTCTTGCCGACGCCGGGCTCGCCGATGAGCACCGGGTTGTTCTTGGTGCGGCGGGACAGTACCTGCACGACCCGCCGGATCTCCTGGTCCCGCCCGATGACGGGGTCGAGCTTGCCCTCGCGGGCGGCGGCGGTGAAATCCGTCCCGAACTTCTCCAGGGCCTTGTACTGGCCCTCGGGGTCTGCTGTGGTCACCCGGCGTCCTCCCCTTGCTTTCCGGAAGGCCTCCAGCAGCTTCTTCGCCGTGGCGCCCTGACCGGAGAGTACGTCGCCGGCCGCGCCGCCCTTCGCGGCGATGCCGATGAGCAGGTGCTCGGTGGAGAGGTACTCGTCCCCGAGCTCGGTGGCCCGCTCACCGGCGTCCGCGATCACCGCGAGCAGCTCACGGTTGGGCTGCGGGGGCGCGACGGTGGACCCGGTCACGCTGGGCAGGCCGGCCAGCACCCGCTCGACACCGGAGCGTACGGCGACCTGGTCGGCCTCGACCGCGGCGAGCAGGTCGGTGATGTTCTCGTTCTCCTGGCCCTGGAGCAGGGCCAGGAGCAGATGGGCGGGGGTGAGGTCCGGGTGCCCGTCGGACAGGGCGCGGTTTCCGGCCGCGTTGATCGCGTCCCGGCTCCGGTTGGTCAGCTCGGCGTCCACGTTCGCGTTCTCCTCCTGGCGTCATACCCGTGCCGGACTCAGCTCGCCGGCTCAGCTTGCTGACTCAGGTAGCGTACACAAACTTGAGTCTATTCCACTCAAGGCACGGGCAGGGCGAGGTCCGCCCAGGAGGCGGGTACCCCGGAAGGAAAGCGCACGAGCGGTCGGTAAGAAGGCGCCGGTGATCGGCCAGTTTCAGCCACTACGGGATTCGGTCCAGATCACGAAATATCCCGTAAAACTGCAGCGGCGTCACCGTGTTCAGGTCACGGTGACGCCGCTGCGGGGGGAAGCACCTGCGCGATCTGTTACGACGGGGGAATCGCGTCAGGCACTGCGGGGGGTGGCTGAAATGGTTCGCAGGTCGGGCACGTCCGGCTCCGCCAGACGGTGATCCCGCTGATCCAGGTTCACAAAGATCATTCCGTACCGGATGGCGCACCGCACGGGCTGTGGCGCGCCGCGGGGCTTG
Organism: Streptomyces sp. NPDC006332; assembly: GCF_040612855.1. Taxonomy (NCBI): domain Bacteria; kingdom Bacillati; phylum Actinomycetota; class Actinomycetes; order Kitasatosporales; family Streptomycetaceae; genus Streptomyces; species Streptomyces sp. NPDC006332. The sequence goes on along the minus strand of NZ_JBEXRA010000013.1, from coordinate 61,632 downwards.
CGCAGGCACCGGTACGCCCGTACGTCCTCGTCCTCGTCCCGCGTCACGACGACCGGCTCGCCGAACACGGTCACCATCAACGAGTCACCGGCGTGGGGGATCGCGGTGGCCAGGTCGATGAAGTGCCAGCCCGAGCGGTAGGCGGTCGCCATCTCGCGGCGGAAGGAGCGGTCGTCCGGTGGAGTGGTCACGTCAGCTCCCGGCTTCTTCTGCCACAGAACCCGCCTCACTGGTGGCACCCGGGGCGTCGGCGTTCACGCCCACCGACGGCCAGCTGCTGTTCGCCCGAACGTCGTCCTTCCCACCGGTCGCACCACCCAGCGCTCCTAGGGCCACAACGGCGGAGAAGGCGGCGACAAGTACCGAGCGAAGCATTTTATTACGCATAGTCGGCTTCGTCCTCACTTGAAAGTCCCCTTATCCCCCGTCGAGTACGACGATGGCTCATTCGGGCACGTCATGGCCACACAATCGATGCATCATGTTCCTGCACGTTCAGGACCCTGGGGGGTGGAGATTTGGCAACGAATCGCACTAAAGGCACACATCCCCATGCGATGACGGAGTTGTGCGAGGAAGGCGGTCGCCTTTACGCCACCGCTCTGCGCGTCGGCCGCATCGCCCGTGCCGACGCGGAAGACGCCCCGTGCCTCATGGAGTTCGCCCTCCTGCACCCCGATCCCGACGACCCCGAGCTCCTGCGGCCGGTGCCCCCGGCGGTGGCGCTGGCCCAGCGACTCAACCCCCTGGAACGCGAGATCAGCGAGCGCCGGCGCCGCTCCGTCCAACTCTCGGACGTCTTCGAGCCGTTCATGGCCCTCAGCACACAGGTGACGACGACGAGCGACTCCCTCACGGTTCTGGAGGGCGGCGACCGGATCAACGCGGCGCTCAACATGGCCACCGCCCAGTGCCAGTCGGAGATGCTCACGGTCCAGCCCAGCGACCGCATGTCCGAGGCCAGCCTGCTGCAGGGAATGGAACGCGACCGGCCGCTGATCGAGCGGGGCGTGCGGATCCGCACGCTGTACCAGCACACGGCCCGCTACAGCCAGGAGAAGCTGGCGTACGCCTCCCACCTCGCCGACGGCAAGGCGGAGTACCGCACCATCGACGAGCTGGTGGAACGCCTGATCATCTGCGACGAGACCGTCGCCTTCATCCCCACCAGGGACGACCAGCAGGTCGCCCTGGAGCTTCGCCACCCCGGCCTGGTGCGTTACCTGATCAAGGTCTTCGCGTACCTCTGGGACCGTGCCGTCCCGCTGAGCACCGGGGCCCCCTACGAGACCGCTCCCGACGGCATCACGGAGATCCAGCACTCCATCGCCAAGCTGCTCGTCGAAGGCCACGTGGACGAGGCGATCGCCCGCCGGCTGGGCATGAACGTGCGCACCTGCCGCGCCCACATCGCCAAACTCGCCACCGCCCTGGGCAGCGGCAGCCGTGCCCAACTCGGCTACCTCATCGCCCACTCCGGGATCCTTGATCGGGCAGAGTGAGACGGGTCGGCTCCGGCCGCGGCGGCCCGTCGAGGCCCACCTGGGCGATCCGGACGCCGAGTTGGGTGCGGCTGGCCGCACCCAGGGTCTCCGACAGCCGCGCGATGTGGGCCCGGCAGGTGCGGACGCTAATCCCCAGCCGTTCCGCGATCACCGCGTCCTGGTGGCCCTCCGCCAGCAGGGCCGCGATGGACTGTTCGCGATGCGAGATCCCCTCGATGCCGGTGTCGGGCAGCGGAGCGGTGAGCGGGATCGCCAGCCGCCAGAGGCGTTCGAAGACCGTGCCCAGGTAGCCGACGAGGGCCGGGTGACGTAGTTCCAGGGCCAGCGTGCGGTCCGCGTTCGCCGGGATGAAGGCGACCGTGCGGTCGAACAGGATGAGGCGTTCGATCACCTCGTCCAGGGTGCGCGCCTGGACCGCGCCGCCCATCAACTCCAGGTAGGTGAGCAGACCCTGACCGTGCCGGGCCACATGGGTGTACAGGTCGCGCATGCGCACGCCCCGGGCGCGCAGGGCCAGCGCCCGGTGCAGACCCTCCGTCAGCTCGTGCTCCGGGCGGATCCCGCCGGGCTGCACGCTGAGAACCTCGTTGGTGCACGCCTCGGTCGCCTCGTCCATCGCGGCCTGGATGCGGGACAGTCCGTCCAGGACCCGGATCGCGCTGCCCTCGGCGGCTACCGCCTGCGGTCGTCGGCCGCCGAGCCCTGCGTACCACTCGAAGGCCGCGACCGCCGAACCCACCCGCCGCTGGCTCGTGCTGACCTCGTCGTACAGCCCGCGCAGCAGCCGTGTCATGACCTCCTGCGGGGCGGTCGGCACCAGCCAGTCCATGTCGTCAGGGTCCGGATGCAGCAGGGCGAGGTCCAGCAGACAGGGCACCGGTTCCGCGTCGCGGCGCGGCACCCGGCCCCGCCTTACGGCCCGGGAGTACACGCGATCGCCCGCCTCGCACAGTCGGTCGGCGCCGTGTGGATGCTGCTCCGCCGCGTGCCCGGTCATCGCCCCGTTCACCCCCCGGTTCCAGCGTCTTCCGCAGCGCAACTATGCGCGGACCGGTCCGGCTCCGCAACACGGCTCCCCGCGCCATGGGCGCCGAAAAACCGCCATTCGCCCCGTTATTCCCGGGGCCTCGACGGGCTCGCCGCAACCAGCTGGCACCTGCGCCGGGACCCCGACCACGCAGGTGTGGAGCTGGCCGGAAACCGCCACCTCGCCACCCCTCCCGCGCACCTTCGGGTCCCGGCATCGCTGCGTGAATGCCTCCCATTTTTCCTAAAAGTGTTAGGAGCTCGCATAATCGCTTCTGACAACGAGGAGGAACCCATGGTGCGCGTGGGGCTGACCCGCGAGAGACTGACCCGGGCGGGGGCCGAGCTGGCCGACGAGGTCGGGTTCGAGCAGGTGACCGTCTCGGAGCTGGCGCGACGGTTCGAGGTCAAGGTCGCGAGCCTGTACTCGCACGTCCGCAACTCCGACGACCTGAAGACGCGGATCGCCCTGCTCGCCCTGGAGGAGCTCGCCGACCGGGGCTCCGCCGCACTGGCCGGCCGGGCCGGCAAGGACGCGCTGACCGCCCTGGCGGACGTCTACCGCGACTACGCCCGCGAACACCCCGGGCGCTACGCGGCGGCCCAGTACCGGCTCTCCCCCGAGGCGGCCGCCGCGAGCGCCGGCGGGAGGCACAACGCGATGACGCGCGCCATCCTGCGCGGCTACGACCTCACCGAGCCGGACCAGACCCACGCGGTCCGGCTCCTCGGCAGCGTCTTCCACGGTTACGTCAGCCTGGAACTGGCGGGTGGTTTCAGCCACAGCGCCCCGGACAGTCAGGAGAGCTGGACGCGGATCCTGGACGCCCTCGACAGCCTGCTGCGGAACTGGCCCGCAGCCTGACCCCGCTCACCCCTCTCCACGCCGCGTGGGGCCGGCGCCGGTGCGACTACTCCAACCCGACGGCGTCGCAGGCGCTCTGGAACTTGCCGGCGCAGATCTCGGACAGCTTGTAGAAGCCGTCCTGGACCACCGTGCTCTTGATGTTGCCCTTCGTCAGGGCGACCACGGGGACCAGCTGCGCGGGGATGTCCTTGTCGGTGGGGCTGTCGACCCGGTCCGAGGCGAGGGCGTCGAACTGGATGTCCTTGCCCTGGATCTTCGCCACCGCCATCTCGGCGGCGGACTCGGCCTCCTGCGGGTACGACTTGTACACGCTCATGTACTGATCGCCCGTCAGGATCCGCTGCACGGCGGGCAGTTCGGCGTCCTGACCGGTGATCGGCGGCAGCTTGGTCACGCCCGCGCCCTTCAGGGCGTCGATGATCCCGCCGGCCATGCCGTCGTTGGCGGAGTAGACGGCGGCGATGTTGCTCGCGCCGAGCGCGTCGATCGCCTTCTCCATGTTGGCCTTGGCGTTCTCCGGCTTCCACTCCACGGTGTCGTACGACTTGGCGACCGTCACCTTGCCGCCCAGCTGGGAGAGCGCGCCCGCCTTGAACTGCTTGGCGTTCGGGTCGGTGGACGAGCCGTTCATCATGACGATCTTGTCCGCGGTGTCCCGTCCCGAGCCCAGGGCCTCGATGACGGAGCGGCCCTGGACCTCGCCGACCAGCTCGTTGTCGAAGGAGATGTACGCGTCGATCGGGCCCTCGGCGAGCCGGTCGTAGGCGATGACGGGGATGCCCTCGTCCTTCGCCTTCTTCACACCGTCGGCGATGGCGTGCGCGTCGACGGCGTCCAGCACGATCACGTCGACCTTGTTGTCGATCATCTCCTGCAGCTGCCGGGCCTGCCGTCTGGCACTCGCGTCGGCGTTGGCGTACTCGACCTTGCCCTGCTTCCTGGTGAGCTCGGCGACCTTGGCCTCGAACATCGGGTGGTCGAACTTCTCGTACCTGGTGTTCGCCTTCTCCGGCAGCAACAGGCCCACCGTGATGTCGTTCCCCTTGGTGGGGCTGGCCTCGGTACTGCTCCCGGCCACTCCCAGCGCCCCGCAGGCGGACAGGGAGAGCGTGAGGGAACCTGCGGCCACTGCTATGCCGCTACGACGCATACGGGTGTTCAACGCGCTTGCCTTCCGAACGAGGGTGCTGTCGCGACCCAGGTGAAGAAAGCCAACGCGGCCTTCACAGAGTCGTCAAGGATCAATCACTTATCGAGATGGCAACGTTAAACGTGGGGTTCCTGTGAAGGCGTGGGGGACCCTGGGTGATCTTGAGGTGCGGGCGGGGTCAAAAAAGTCACGTACAACCAATCTCCACCATCGTCAGTCCTGGTGATCAACGCTCCGCCTGCCGTTGATGATCAGGACTGAAGGACCGAATGACCCCAGTCAGACGCACGACCACCGCGGCCTCCGCCGCCGTCGCGCTCGCCACCGCGGGCGGCCTGCTCACCGCCGTCGCCACGCCCGCCTCCGCCGCCACGACCTGCGCGTCCCCCGTGTTCAAGCGCCAGTTCTTCGCGAACACCAGCCTCTCCGGGACCCGGAAGAAGACCGACTGCGACAGCGCGATCGACCAGAACTGGTCCGGCGCCCCCGCCTCCGGCCTGCCGCGCGACAACTTCGGCGTCCGCTGGAGCGTGACCCGCGACTTCGGCTCCGGCGGACCGTTCGCCTTCGCCGCCGAGGCCCAGGACGGGATACGGGTCTACCTCGACGGCGTCCGCAAGGTCGACCTGTGGAAGAACGTGTCGACGACGGTGAAGAAGACCGTGAACGTCACCATCCCCGCCGGCAAGCACACCCTCCGCGTCGACCACGTCAACTGGACCGGGTCGGCCCGCGTCAAGTTCGGCTACACGCCGCGCACTTCAGCAACCGTCGACAAGGTCGCCCCGCTCGTCCCGGCCGGCACTTCGGCGACTTACGACAAGGCCACCGGCAAGGCGAAGGTCACCTGGGCGAAGAACAAAGAGATGGACCTCGCCGGGTACCGGGTCTACCGGCGCCTGAAGGGCAGCAGTGCCTGGAAGCAGGTCGCCGCCACCTCGGCGGCCACGTACACCGACACCCCGCCGGCAAGCGGCGACACCTACTACTACGAGGTCCGCGCTCACGACAGGGCGGGCCACGAGTCAGCCGGCGGAGCCGACCGCCCGGTCACCACCGTCGACCGGACCCCACCAGCCGCGCCCTCCGGGGTCACTGCGTCCGACGGTCAGCCGGGCATCACGGTGACCTGGAAGGCGGTGCCGGGGGCGAAGCAGTACCTGGTGCACCGGCGGTGGGACGACGACGGAGGTGACAACCCGGTCGTGCAGATGGCGAAAGTGGCGAGCACGTCCTGGCTGGACACCACTGCCAAGGAGAACGTCGACTACAGCTACTGGGTCACTGCGGTCGACGGCGTCGGCAACAAGTCCGCCAAGTCGACCGCCGTCCTGATCCATCGGGACGACTTCGCGCCCTCTGCACCCACGGGCCTGACCGCCACGACAAAGGCGGGCGCCGGTGTCACGCTGACCTGGAAGACGCCCACCTCGCCCGGCACAAACGACTTGTGGAGCTACTGGATCTACCGCAACGGCAGGAAGATCGACGAGGTCCGCGGCACGCAGACCTCCTTCACCGACACCTACGTGCGGCAGAGCACCACGTACGCCTACACCGTGACCGCCGTGGACCTGCACCAGCACGAGTCCGCCCCGTCGACACCGGTCAACGGCACGGCGCCCGCCACCGGAATCGCGCCGGCTGCCGTCACCGGGCTGAGCGGAGTCATGAACGGCACCGAGATCGAGCTGCGGTGGGACCGCCTCGCGGAGGAGGACGTCGACCACTACGACATCTACCGCGGCGAGCTGCTGAACGGCGCCTGGCAGTACGAGCAGTGGGGCGAGGCATACCAATCCTGGCAGGACCAGCCGAGGTTGTTGTTCGCCCACGACATCTACAGCGGGCAGGGCGAGACGGTCCGCTGGGCCGTCGTGGCCGTGGACTCCTACGACAACTCCCGCTTCGACAGTGGCGAGGACTTCTCCTACGTCACCGTCACCGAACCCGAGAGCACCGAGTGATCCAGACCCGTCGCACCACCGCTGCGGCCTCGGCCGCCGTCGTGCTCGCCACCGCGGGCGGCCTGCTCACCGCCGTCGCCACGCCCGCCACCGCCGCCACGACCTGCGCGTCCCCCGTGTTCAAGCGCCAGTTCTTCGCGAACACCAGCCTCTCCGGGACCCCGAAGAAGACCGACTGCGACAGCGCGATCGACCAGAACTGGTCCGGCGCCCCCGCCTCCGGCGTGCCGCGCGACAACTTCGGCGTCCGCTGGAGCGTGACCCGCGACTTCGGCTCCGGAGGGCCCTTCGCCTTCACCGCCGAGGCCCAGGACGGGATACGGGTCTACCTCGACGGGGTCCGCAAGGTCGACCTGTGGAAGAACGTGTCGACGACGGTGAAGAAGACCGTGAACGTCACGATCCCCTCCGGCAGCCACACCCTGCGCGTCGACTTCGCCAACTGGACCGGGTCAGCCCGCGTCAAGTTCGGCTACACACCCCGCACTTCGGCAACCGTCGACAAGGTCAAGCCACTCGCCCCAACGGCGGCCACGGTCACGTACGACAAGGCCACCGGCAAGGCGAAGGTCACCTGGGCCAAGAACAAGGAGATGGACCTCGCCGGGTACCGGCTCTACCGGCGCCTGAAGGGCACCTCGTTCGGTGCCGCGGCGCTCGCGACGACGACCTCCACGTCGTACACCGACACCACGCTCCCCAAGTCGGGTGCGAGTTACTACTACGAGGTCCGCGCCTACGACAAGGCCGGCAACGAGTCGTCGGGCACGGCCGACCAGGGTGTGACCACCGCCGACCTGGTCGCGCCCGCCGCGCCGACCATCGTCCGCGCGACCGGTGAGGTGACCCCGAGCGGCGGGACGGGCGGGCTGGAGGTCGGCTGGGACAAGGTCGCGGACGCCGTGTCGTACCGCGTCTACCGGTCGGCGAGCGCGGGTGGCACGTACAGCGCGCTCGGCAGCACGGGCAAACTCTCGTACCTGGACACCTCGGCCGTCGAGGGGACCGTGTACTACTACCGCGTCACGGCCGTCGACGCGGCGGGCAACGAGTCCGCCCGGTCCGAGCCGCAGCGGGGCAAGATCTGGGACAACGATCCTCCGTCGCTGGTCACCGGGCTGAAAGTCACCCCGACCGAGTACGGCTTCCAGCTGAACTGGGACAAGAACCCGGCCACGGACCTCAAGCACTACACCATCCACTGGGGCGAGTTGGCGGGCGACGAGGACGAACAGGTCTGCTACGGCAGCCTGGTGGACTACGTCTCGCCCGACGACACGTCCTACGCGTACACCACGCTCCCGGACGGCGACGAGGTCTGCTTCTTCGTCGACGCCGTGGACGACGAGGGCAACTCCGCCATCAAGTGGAACGGCCCGACCGAGGCCGTGACCGCCACCGAGCTCGACACGACGCCGAGCGTGCCGACGCCCGAGGGCTCGCCGCTCCACCTGACGGCGACCGGCGCCGAGGGCGACGAGGGCAACCACCTCACGTGGTCCGGGCTCGGGTCCGACGCTCCGCAGGCAGCGGGCGGATACCGCGTCTACCGGTGGAACCCCGCGACCTCCTCGTACGCGAGGATCGCCGACCTTGGTGCCGGTGCCTCCGAGTACGTCGACACGGGCGCCCGCCACGGCACGACGTCGTACTACTGGGTGACCGCGATCGCCGCCGACGGCACCGAGTCCGCGCCCGCGGGTGACTGGGCGGTCACCGCGCCGACGGCCTGACTTTCCCCTCAGCCCCGCTTCGGACCCGTGATCGCCTCGTCGATCACGAAGCCCTTGGCGGGGCCTTCGGGGATGGTGACGTCAGTGCCGTAGGGGACACGGTGGATGTCCTCCCAGTCGGCCTTGTCGGGACGGGGACCGGTGAATACGGTGACGGCACCCTGGCCGTCGTAGTCATCGATGAGGACATAGATGGGGATACCGGCGCGGGCGTATTCGCGGCGCTTGCGGACACGGTCGCGGTCCTGGTTGCGCTTTCCGGGGGAAACGACTTCGAAGATGACCCGAACTGCGGCGGCGGTGAGACCGAGACCATCATCGGTTACGTAACGCTCCGGGTCCCTCACGACGACGAACAGATCAGGGATCAACGCGGAGCCGTCGTGGATGATGTTCGTATCGTGACGGGCAGCGAAGTCCCCGCCCCTCAGGAAGTCCCCCAGTGCCTCCCTCAACAGGAAGATGATCTGACTGTGTGAGTAGCGGCCGGTGGGCGACACCTCGATGACTCCCTCGATGATCTCGGCTCGGTAGCCCTCGGGGAGTTCCATGGCCTTCCATGCCTGCCATACGACCTCGTCCAGGTCAGGCCCTTCCTCGAACACAGGCTCGGTCCTGGTTTCAGGCATGGTCTCGGGCCTCTCGTGCGCAAGAGCGGTCATGGCGGCATCACCTCCTCAAGTGTGGGCTGGGTGTACGCAGGGCACAAGCAACGCGATCACGGTAGGTACGGCATTACGGCTGACCAGGTGAGATACCTCTGGTTCACCCGTTCGAGGGAAGCCGGCACGCTCCGCCCCTCCCGCCCAACTCGAACCACACGCCCTTCGCATACCGCCCCGCCCTCTCGTCGGCGACGCCCCACCCGTCCGCCATCTCCTCGACCAGCGCGAGCCCCCTGCCCCAGCAGGCGACGGCCCCGGCCGCGGGATACGTGACGACGGGCGGGTCGGGACTCTCGTCGAAGACGCTGACCCGGAGGCCGACCGGAGTGATCCGGAGGCGGAGCATCGCCGCGCCCTTGGTGTGCAGGTGCACGTTGGTGACGAGCTCCGAGGTGCACAGGGCAGCGGGCATGACGAGGTGCTCCCGGTCGTGAGTGAAGAGGACGGCGCGTACGAAGTCCCGGCAGACACGGGGAGCGGTGGCGTCGCCGGGGGCGAAGAGGCTGTATTCGTGGGTCAGTTGGGCGGGGCGGTGCGCTGCGCGGCGGGACGGGTCCATGAGGGTGGGCTCCTGGTGAGTGGGGGGTTCCCGTTGCCCGGCGATGGCATCGCCCTTGTGCGGGTGCTCTGTCGGCTTACGGGCAGGGGAGGTTGAATGGTTTCGCTGCGTGATTGCTTCCACACACACAGTAGAGGGACAGGGATATACATCTCAACCTGTTCGTCTGATCCGATGGACCACACACCCCGCACAGGGCAGACTTCGGGGGAGCCGCCAAGGAGTGACCGTGGGACTACGCACCACCATCAGTGAACGCCAGCGCCGCCTGGGGTTCGAACTCAAACAACTGCGCGAACAAGCGGGATTGAACGCCGCTGAAGCTGCCCAGCGCATCAACATGAGCCGGGCGCAGCTCAGTCACATCGAGTTGGGCCGCACATCGGTCCTGACCGAGCGGCTCTTGGAGCTGTGCCATACATACGGTTGCGCAGACGAGCCCTACGTTGACGCACTGGTGTCCATGTCTGAGGCAACGGGCAAGGGATGGTGGAGCGCGCACAAAAAGCACCTGGGGTCCGGCGCGCTCAATCTGGCCGAACTGGAGGCCCAGGCCGCCTCACTGCGGATGCACGAGTCGCTGTTCATCCCGGGGCTCTTCCAAACCGCCGACTACGCCCAGGCCATCTTCAGCAGCCCCAAGCTGGGCTTCGAGAACATCGGGGAGGCCGTGAAGTTCCGCATGGAACGGCAGCACATCCTCACCGACAAGAACCCTCCCTCCGTCCACGCCGTTATCCACGAAGCGGCGCTGCACATGAGGTTCGGCAGCGTTCACGTCGTACGCGAGCAGCTGGTGCGGCTCATCGAGTTGGCCCGCCTCCCCCACGTGACCATCCAGATCTATCCGTTCAGCGCGCAGGCGTACGCGGCCCTCAGCGGCAACTTCGTCCATGTCATTCCCAGTACGCCACGGCTCGGCACCGTCGTCCTCGACCACGCGACGGGCACCGACTACCTGCGCGAACCCGAACACCTCAATGAATACAGCAGGTTGTTTGAGCGGCTCGCCGAGAACGCCCTCAACCCAGTCGACGTATCGATGGCCTATGGAGCACACTCGGTGAAAGACTCGTTGGCCCTCATCAAGCACTTGCTCTACACGCTCTAGGAGGCTCGGATGCCCGAACTGGATTGGCTAAAGTCCTCGTTCAGCGGAGGACCCGAACAAAACTGCCTCTACCTCGCGCCCGCCCCCGACGGAACCATCCGCCTCCGCGAGAGCGACACCCCCCACGTCATCCTCACCGCCGCCCCCGAAGGCCTCGCCGCTCTCATCCAAACCCTCAGGACCGGCCTGCACTAGGACTCGCCGGCTCGCAGCGGCTCGGTGCTTCGGTCGGCCGCGACCATCGTGCGGAGAGGGAACGCGATGAGCAGCGCGGCAGCGACCAGGAGCCCGCTCGCCCACAGCGGTCCGAGGTCCCCGGCCTCGGTATTCAGGGTTGTCGCGGCGACAAGGGGGCCCACGGCGGCGCCGATGTTGAGGGCCGCCGTCGCATACGAACCGGCCATGGTGGGGGCTTTCGCCGCCTCGTAGAGGACCCGTGTGATCAGCGTGCTGCCCAGTGCGAACGACAGCGCACCCTGCACGAACACGAGGGTGCACAGGGCGACCGGCTTGTCGGCCAGTACCGCCAGTGCCGGCCAGCCGATGAACAGCAGCGGACCACCGACTGCGATGACCAGACCGGGACGCTGGTCGGACAGCCGACCGGCGACGGTGACGCCGACGAAGGAACCGGCACCGAAGAGCACCAGGACGACAGAGATCCACAGATCGTCCAGCCCGGCTGTGTCGGTGACGACGGGGGCGAGGAAGGTGAAGCTTGCGAATGTCGCCGCGTTCACCAGCGCACCGAGCAGCATCACCAGGACCAACCGCGCCTTCGTGAGCTGGGCGAGCTCCGCTCGCAACGTCGGCCCGCCGGCCGCCTCTTCCGTCACGCGTCCCGCCGGGATGCCGTTCAGGATGCCGAGAGCCGCAGGCAGGCAGAGAGCGGCGACAGCCCAGAATGTGGCCCGCCAGCCGAGCAACGTGCCGAGTACCGAGCCACCAGGGACACCGGCGATCGTGGCCACCGTCGTCCCTGACAGCAGTACGGCCAGCGCGCGTCCCTTCTTGTCGGACGGAACCAGCGTTGCGGCGGCCGTCAGGGCGACGGCGAGGAACCCCGCGTTCGCGAGCGCGGCGACAACCCGGGTGGCGAACAGGACGGGGAAGCTCGTGGTGATGGCGCCCACGGCGTGAGCGGCTGCGAAAGCAAGGATGAACCCGAGGAGGCTGGAGCGCCTGGGCCAGTTGCGGGCAAGCGCGGCCACCAGAGGGGCACCGACGATCATGCCGATCGCGAAGCCCGAGGTGAGCATGCCTGCTGTCCCGACTGTGACGTCGACATCAGAGGCGATGTGCGGCAACAGGCCGGCGAGCATGAACTCGGAGGTGCCCATGGCGAAGACGGCCATGGCAAGCAGGTACAGCGGGAGTGGCATCGAAGGCTCCGAGGTGAGGAGAAACACGAGAAGGTCTTCTCGTCACCGCGGCCAGCCCCAAGGGAACACTCGTCCCACCACAGAATGCGGCGCGACGACAGGCTACGAGCTCAGGGGTTCAGGGGCTGACGGCGTGACCGAAAGCCCCCACCTTGTCCGACTCAGGACTCGACATGGCCCGCACGCTACCCGACCAACGCCCGTCGAGACACCTCGGTTTCACTGGAATCGGCCTACGTCGCCAACGTCATGTCCCGCACCATCCAGGAGGCCCCGATGAACGAACTCCCCTGGCAGAAGTCGTCGTACAGCGGCGGACCCGAGGGCGAGTGCCTCTACGTCGCCCCCGCTCCCGACGGAACCATCCGCCTCCGCGAGAGCGACGCCCCCACGTCACCCTCGCCGCCGCCCCCGAAGGCCTCGCCGCCCTCATCCGAACCCTCAAGACCGACGCCTGAGGGGCCCGGAGGTTCAGATGAACCTCCGGGCCCCTCAGGTCAGTTGGCGGGGCGTCAGTCCGACGCTCCCTGGCGCTTCGGTCGCCACACCACCAGCGCGCTGGTCTGCTGTACCTCCTGGTACGGGACCAGGTCGCGGCGGTACGACGCGTGTACCGCCGCCTCGCGCTGCTGCATCGCGGCCGCCGCGCCCTCCAGGGCCGCCTGCAGTTCCGCGACGCGGGACTGGAGGGCGACGACCTGGTTCTCCAGTTCGATGATCCGCTTGATGCCGGCCAGGTTGATGCCCTCGTCCTGCGACAACTGCTGGACGGTACGCAGCAGTTCGATGTCGCGGGCCGAGTAGCGCCGGCCCCGGCCGGGGGTGCGGTCCGGGGAGACCAGGCCGAGACGGTCGTACTGGCGCAGGGTCTGCGGGTGCAGGCCGGAGAGCTGGGCCGCCACCGAGATGACGTAGACCGGAGTTTCCTCGGTCAGTTCATACGGATTGCGTCGACGACCGTCCATCCCAATCATGCTCCCTTCGCGGCCTGGAACAGCTCCGCCCGCGGGTCCTCACCCGCGGTCGCCTCGCGATACGCCTCCAGCGCGTCACGAGCCTTCCCCGTCACGTCCTTCGGAACACTCACCTCGACGGTGACCAGCAGATCGCCGCGGGTGCCGTCCTTACGGACCGCGCCCTTGCCGCGGGCGCGCATGGTGCGGCCGTTGGGCGTGCCCGGCGGCAGCTTCAGCGTCACCGGCGGGCCGCCCAGGGTGGGCACCCTGACCTCGCCGCCGAGGGCCGCCTCCGCGAACGTGACCGGGACGGTCACCGTGAGGTTGTCGCCCTTGCGGCCGAAGACCGGGTGGGCGTCGACATGCACCGTGACGTACAGGTCGCCGTTCGGGCCGCCCCGTTCGCCGGGTGCTCCCTTGGCGCGCAGGCGGATGCGCTGGCCGTCGGAGACCCCTGCGGGGATGCGGACCTGCATGGTCCGCGAGGACTTGGCCCGTCCGCTGCCGTGGCAGATCTCGCAGGGGTCCTCGGAGATCAGGCCGCGGCCCTTGCAGTCCGGGCAGGGGTCCGTCAGCGAGAAACCGCCGCCCGAACCCCTGGCGACCTGCCCGGTCCCGACGCAGGTCGGGCACACCCGTGGGTTGCCGTTCTTGTCGCCGGTGCCGGAACACGCCTTGCAGGGCTGCTGCGAGGACATCCGCAGCGGGACCGTCGCGCCCTCGATCGCCTCGGTGAAGCTGAGGCTGACCTCGGTGTCGATGTCCTGGCCGCGCCGGGGCTGCGTACGCGTCCCCGTGCCCGCGCCGCCCCGGTTGAACAGGCCCCCGAAGACGTCACCGATCCCGCCGCCGAAACCGCCGGCGTTCCCCCCGCCCTGGGCTCCGCCTCCGAAGAGGTCACCCAGGTCGAAGTTGAAGGAGCCGCCACCGGCCGGCCCGGGACGGAAGCCACCGCTTCCGAACAGGGCGCGAGCCTCGTCGTACTCCTTGCGCTTCTTCGGGTCGCCGAGGATGTCGTTAGCCTCGGAGACCTCCTTGAAGCGCTCCTCCGCCTTGACGTTTCCCTTGTTGGCGTCCGGGTGGAACTCGCGGGCGAGCTTCCGGTACGCCTTCTTGATCTCGGCTTCGGTGGCGTCCTTGGGGACGCCGAGAACCTTGTAGTAGTCCTTCTCGATGAAGTCCTTGGTGCTCATCCTCGACGTCCCTCCTTCCTTCTTGTCCTACTCGGTTCCAGCTCAGCCCTCGTCCGGGCCACCGGTCTCCTTGTCGTCGGCCGTCTCCGCGGACTCGTCCGACTTGACGGTCTGCGCCCCGGGCTGGGGTTCGGCCACGGCCACCCGCGCGGGGCGGATGGTGCGTTCGCCGAATCGGTACCCGGGCTGGAGAATCGCCACGCACGTCGTCTCGGTGACGTCCGGCGCGTAGCTGTGCATCAGGGCCTCGTGGATCGTCGGGTCGAAGGGCTCGCCCTCCTTGCCGAACTGCTGCAGGCCCATCTTCGCCGCGACCGACTCCAGCGACTCGGCGACGGACTTGAACCCGCCGAGGAGTTCGCCGTGGTCCCGCGCGCGGCCGATGTCGTCGAGGACGGGCAGGAGCTCGGTCAGGAGGTTCGCGATGGCGATCTCCTTGACCGTGATCCGGTCCCGCTCGACCCGGCGGCGGTAGTTCTGGAACTCGGCCTGCAGCCGCTGGAGGTCGCCGGTGCGCTCGTCGAGCGCCGTGCGTACCTGGTCCAGCTGAGCCGTCAGACCTGCGATCTGTGCTGATGCGTCCCCGGCCGGGGCCGCCGCCTCCCCCTCGGAGGGGGCGGCGGCCTGCGGCTCGGCGTCGTCGGGGGTGGCGCCGGAAGGGACGTCAGGCTTCTCGTCGAAGCCCGGGGTCTCCTCCGTCACGCGGCACCGTCCTTGCGCTCGTCGTCCACGATCTCGGCGTCCACGACGTCGTCGTCGGCCTTCGCGTCACCGTCGGCGGCACCCTCGGAGGCGCCACCCGCGGCCTGACCGGCCTGGGCGTCGGCGTACATGGCCTGGCCGAGCTTCTGCGAGACGGCCGCGACCTTCTCGGTGGCGGTACGGATCTCGGCGGTGTTGTCGCCTTCGGCGGACTCGTTCTTGAGCGCGTCCTTCAGCTCGCCGACCGCGGCCTCGACCTCGTCCTTGATCTCGCCCGGGACCTTCTCCTCGTTGTCCTTGAGGAACTTCTCGGTCTGGTAGACGAGCTGCTCGCCCTGGTTGCGGGTCTCGGCGGCCTCGCGGCGGCGGTGGTCCTCCTCCGCGTACTGCTCGGCCTCCTGGCGCATCCGGTCGACCTCGTCCTTCGGCAGCGAGGAGCCGCCGGTGACGGTCATCTTCTGCTCCTTGCCCGTGCCGAGGTCCTTCGCGGTCACGTGCATGATGCCGTTGGCGTCGATGTCGAACGCCACCTGGATCTGCGGGACGCCACGCGGGGCCGGCGGCAGACCGGTCAGCTCGAACATCCCGAGCTTCTTGTTGTACGCCGCGATCTCACGCTCGCCCTGGTACACCTGGATCTGCACGGACGGCTGGTTGTCCTCGGCCGTGGTGAAGATCTCGGAGCGCTCGGTCGGAATCGTGGTGTTCCGGTCGATGAGCTTGGTCATGATGCCGCCCTTGGTCTCGATACCCAGGGACAGCGGGGTCACGTCGAGGAGCAGGACGTCCTTGACCTCACCCTTGAGGACACCGGCCTGGAGGGCGGCGCCGATGGCGACGACCTCGTCCGGGTTGACGCCCTTGTTGGCCTCCTTGCCGCCGGTCAGCTCCTTGACGAGCTCGGCGACGGCGGGCATCCGGGTGGAGCCACCGACGAGGACGACGTGGTCGATCTCGTTGATGGAGATGCCGGCGTCCTTGATGACGTTGTGGAACGGCGTCTTGCAGCGCTCCAGCAGGTCGGCCGTCAGCTGCTGGAACTGGGCCCGGGTGAGCTTCTCGTCCAGGTGCAGCGGGCCCTCGGCGGACGCCGTGATGTAGGGCAGGTTGATCGAGGTCTCGGTGGACGAGGACAGCTCGATCTTGGCCTTCTCCGCCGCCTCACGCAGACGCTGGAGGGCCATCTTGTCCTTGGCCAGGTCCACGCCGTGGCCGGACTTGAACTGCTGGACCAGGTAGTCGACGACCCGCTGGTCCCAGTCGTCGCCGCCGAGGTGGTTGTCACCGTTGGTGGCCTTCACCTCGACCAGGCCCTCGTCGATGTCGAGCAGCGACACGTCGAAGGTGCCACCGCCGAGGTCGAAGACGAGGATCGTCTGCTCTTCCTTGTCCAGGCCGTACGCCAGCGCGGCCGCGGTGGGCTCGTTGACGATGCGCAGGACGTTGAGACCGGCGATCTCGCCGGCTTCCTTCGTCGCCTGACGCTCGGAGTCGTTGAAGTACGCCGGGACGGTGATGACCGCGTCCGTGACCTTCTCGCCCAGGTACGACTCGGCGTCGCGCTTGAGCTTCTGCAGGATGAACGCGGAGATCTGCTGCGGGTTGAAGGGCTTCCCGTCGAGCTCGATGTTCCAGTCCGTGCCCATGTGGCGCTTCACGGAGCGGATGGTCCGGTCCACGTTCGTGACCGCCTGGCGCTTGGCGACCTCGCCGACGAGCACCTCACCGTTCTTGGCGAAGGCGACGACGGACGGCGTGGTCCTGGCACCCTCGGCGTTGGTGATGACGGTGGGCTCGCCGCCCTCCAGAACGCTGACGACGGAGTTAGTCGTGCCCAGGTCGATGCCGACCGCACGTGCCATGGTGATCTTCCTCCAGCTGACTTGAGTGGAACGGGCTCAAGTGTGCACGACGCCCGGCCCACGGTCAACAGACCTGAGTCGGACGGGCTCAACTCTTATCCGTTCCTTACACGCAACTGGGCTCTGACCTGCGTATTCACCGGACGGCGCGGTCCGTACGTACGCACTCGAAGGAGTCCCAGCACGACCGCCAAAGCCCCCACGGCCACCCAGCACACCCCCGTCCCGGCAATCCACCCCAGATGCGCGAAGACCGCGACGAGTACCCCGCAGGTCGCCCCCACACCGAGCACCACCGTCGCCCCGCCGGAGGTGAGCCCGAGCCGCCGGAGCCGGTGCGCGAGATGGTCCGGGCCGCTGCGCAGCAGGGGCCGCCCGGCCAGTCGGCGGGAGAGCAGCACGAGGGTCACATCGGCGGCCGCGACCGCCGTCAGCGCGAACAACACCCCCGCGCTGGACGCCGGTTCGTACCCGGCGCGGGTGACCACGGCGGCCGACGCGAGCACGAACCCCGCGAACAGCGCCCCGCAGGATCCGAGTCCGGCGCGCGCGGGAGGTCGGTTGTGCATGAGGAACCCGGTCAGCGCGGCGGCCAGCACGCTCAGCAGGGTGGCCGGCCCGTCCATCATCTCGGCGGCCGCCAGCGCCCCCACTCCGAAGGCGGTCACCACGGCCACCGTCCCGGCCAGCGCGTCCGCGTGATCGAGCGCCTTGAAGCCGACGGCCACGAACACGATCCAGCCGGCCGCCAACGCCCCGCCGACGAGCCCGAGTTCGCCGTACGGCACCACCCAGGCCGCCGCCACCGCCGTACCGCCCACCAGGAGCCGGGCCTTGATCCGCCGCACGTCGGCGACCAGCCCGAGCAGGGCGACGGCGGCCCCGGCCACGAGCAGTTCGCGGACCTGGCCGTCGAGCGGCGCGACGCCGGTCCACTCACCGGCGGCCGCGACCAGACAGGTGGCGAGCGCGACGGCGAACCCGCCGCAGAGCGGAACGGCCCGCTGGCGCCGCCGGTCGACGATCCCGAGCCGCCGGGCCGGGGCCCGGAGCAGAGCGGTGAGCACGACGGCGAGGAGCAGGGCGGTGGTGGTGGCGGCGATCCCGTAGAGCACGGAACTAAGTTAGGGGTGAATATACCAATTTGGCATGAATAACACGATCGGATCGGGAGGGATCTTTAAGGCGACCCTCAGCGACGCAGATCACCGCATGGCTGACTACAGTGCGACGGAAGATGGGGGTAGTCTCAAACCGACTGGGTAAGTTACCGCTTAGTAATGACGAGGGCCCCCCTCGAGGACCCCCTCAAGGATCCCCTCGAAGAATCCCTCGCAAGATCCCCTCGCAGGCCCGAGGAGCCCCGAAATGCAACTCGCCGCGATCATCGTGTCGCTGGTGCTGACCGTGGTCGGCGTTGCGCTGCTCGCACGCGCCATCGGCCAGTTCGTCCGGTACTTCAAACTGGGCCAGCCGGTGCCCGCCGGCAGCCGCACCGACGACCCCTACTCGCGCAGTGTGACGCTGGTGCGGGAGTTCCTCGGCCACACGCGGATGAACCGCTGGGGCATCGTGGGCTTCGCCCACTGGTTCGTGGCCATCGGCTTCCTGACGCTGCCGCCGACCATCATCACCGCCTACGGCCAGCTCTTCCAGGCCGACTGGACGCTGCCGGTGATCGGCGGCTTCCTGCCGTACGAGCTCTACATCGAGTTCATCGCCGCGATGACGACCATCGGCATCCTCACGCTGATGGTCATCCGGCTGCTGAACCTGCCCTCGCGCCCCGGCCGCAAGTCGCGCTTCGCGGGCTCCAAGATGGGCCAGGCGTACTTCGTCGAGTACGTCATCCTCACCATCGGTCTGGCCATCTACGTGCTGCGCGGTCTCGAGGGCGCGCTGCACCACGTGGACCACTTCGAGGCCGCGTACTTCGCCTCGTACCCGCTGATCCTGGCCTTCAAGGGACTGAGCGTCGCGACGCTGCAGAACCTCGTCTACCTCACCGCCATGATCAAGCTCGGCACCACCATGATCTGGATGATCACGGTCAGCCTGAACACCAACATGGGTGTGGCCTGGCACCGCTTCCTGGCCTTCCCGAACATCTGGTTCAAGCGTGAGGCGAAGGGCGGGACCGCGCTCGGCGGGCTCCAGCCGATGACCTCCGGCGGCGAGCCGATCGACTTCACCGACCCGGGCGACGACGACGTCTTCGGCGTCTCCCAGGTCGAGCAGTTCTCCTGGAAGGGCCTTCTCGACTTCTCCACCTGCACCGAGTGCGGGCGTTGCCAGTCGCAGTGCCCCGCCTGGAACACCGGCAAGCCGCTCTCCCCCAAGCTGCTGATCATGTCCCTGCGGGACCACGCGCACGCCAAGGCGCCCTACCTGCTCGCGGGTGGCGGCAAGACCATGGAGGGCGAGGAGAAGGCCTCCGAGGAGCAGCTTGCCTCGGTGCCCGCGGCAGCGCTGGCCGAGGCCGAGCGCCCGCTGATCGGCACCGTCGAGGAGAACGGCGTCATCGACCCGGACGTCCTGTGGTCCTGCACCACCTGCGGCGCCTGCGTCGAGCAGTGCCCCGTCGACATCGAGCACGTCGACCACATCGTCGACATGCGCCGCTACCAGGTGATGATCGAGAGCGCGTTCCCGTCCGAGGCGGGCACCATGCTCAAGAACCTGGAGAAGAAGGGCAACCCCTGGGGCCTGGCCAAGAAGCAGCGCCTGGAGTGGCTCAAGGAAGTCGACTTCGAGGTGCCGGTCGTCGGCAAGGACATCGAGGACCTGTCCGAGGTCGAGTACCTGTACTGGGTCGGCTGCGCCGGCGCCCTGGAGGACCGCGCCAAGAAGACCACCAAGGCCTTCGCCGAGCTGCTCCACATGGCGGGCGTCAAGTTCGCGATCATGGGCGGCGACGAGAAGTGCACGGGTGACTCGGCGCGGCGGCTGGGCAACGAGCCCCTCTTCCAGGAGCTCGGCATGGAGAACGTCGCCGCGCTGAACATGGCGTTCGGCGAGGAGACGGACGACGAGGGCAAGGTCCTGCCCGAGTCGGCGAAGCCCAAGTCCGCGAAGAAGATCGTCGCGACCTGCCCGCACTGCCTCAACACCCTCGGCAACGAGTACCCGCAGCTCGGCGGCGACTACGAGGTCATCCACCACACCCAGCTGCTCCAGCACCTGGTGGACGAGGGCAAGCTGGTCCCGGTCACCCCGGTCGAGGGCATCATCACGTACCACGACCCCTGCTACCTGGGCCGCCACAACAAGATCTACACGCCGCCGCGCGAGATCATCGCGGGCGTCCCGGGCCTGCGCAACGAGGAGATGCACCGCCACAAGGAGCGCGGCTTCTGCTGTGGCGCCGGTGGCGCGCGGATGTGGATGGAGGAGCGGATCGGCAAGCGCATCAACAACGAGCGTGTCGATGAGGCCCTGTCGTTGAACCCCGACATCGTCTCCACCGCCTGCCCGTTCTGCCTCGTCATGCTCACGGACTCGGTGAACGGCAAGAAGAACGAGGGCAAGGCCAAGGAGTCCGTCCAGGTCGTCGACGTGGCCCAGCTCCTGCTGCAGTCCGTCAAGACCCCGGTCGCCGACTCGGACGAGCCCCCGGCGGGCACGTCGGAGTCGGAGAACGAGCCGGAGCCGCAGCCGGTGAAGTAGACGTAGATCTACGGCAGTTCGGCGCCCCCATGTCCCGTTCTGGGCATGGGGGCGCCGTTGTGTCCCGTCCTGGGCACGGGGGTGCCGTCGTGTCCGGGGACCGTCATCCCAGGCTGCGGACGGACCCGAGGCAGTACGCCAGGAAGACGAGGAGGAAGCCGCCCCCGGCGAAGAGCACTTCCACGAGGTGGGGCTCCACCCCCAGCAGTAGCGGGCGCCAGCCCAGGAACACGGCGGCGGTCACCGCGGCTCGTACCGTCTGCACCCACGGGGACCAGGCCAGCTCCTGGAGGTCGTCGGCGTCCGGCACCAGGCTGAAGACGGGCGCCAGGACCGCGCCGAAGAGCATCAGGACGATGAACGCGACCAGCGCCGCGCCGCCCAGATCACCGTCCGGGAACGCCTTCCAGCGGCGCTCGGCGATCGCCGGCAGGTCCTGGGTCTCGTTGACGTATCCGCCGAGCCGCTGCGCGGACCGGGCCCACAGGACGTCGACCTCGGCCCCCTCACGAGGCTTCTCCTGCGTGTACGCGCCCTTCACGGCGAGGCGCGCGGGCCCCCCGGGCACGGACACGACCAGCCGCGACGAGTACCCCTGCACGGCGTCCTCGTCGTCCACGTCCGCCCGTACCGCCCCCGGCGCCCGTACGACCGTCGCGACACTGACCTCGGCGCCGGCGTCCCGCAGGTCCTCGACCCGGTCGTCCCAGTCCGGTGAGGTCAGGAGGGCGGTGAAGAACGCGCCCGAGGCGAACGCGACCAGCAGCCAGACGGCACCCGTGCGGAGCTTGGCCCAGGTCTCGTAGCCCGGGAAGGAGAGTTCGTGCGCGTCCTCCCAGTCGAGGTCCCAGTCGTCCCAGCGGCCCCCGCCGCCCCCGCGCCCCTCCTTGCTCAGGGAGACACCCGGTGAGTCGCCGCCCCGGCTCCGACGCCGACGCGCCACCGCGGCCAGCACCCGCCCCGCCCACAGCAACAGCGCCCGCGCCACCGCACACCCCGCCGCGACGGCCCCCCACACCAAGGGCCCCTCCCACGGCTTGGGCATGGGCGCCGCGCCGAGCAGCCACGTACAGGCGACCGCCGTCGCCACCCACCCCACCAGCCCGCACAGCCGCACGGCCCACACCAGCACCCAGCGCATGACTTCCCCCCGTCTCGGTTCCCGTCCGGCTTCACAGGCAGCCCCTGCCCGACCAGCGCGACCCCCGAGCGACCTTTCAAAAGAGTTACCGAACTCACGTACAACCCTTACGTACCAGCGAAGGTCTCCTGATCGCCGACCGCCCCGTGCACCCGGCCCGGACCTCTGGAACCGAACACGGACGGCGGACGCTCATCATTGACTGCGGATGCCCCGCCAGGCATCCCCCGCATGCCGCAGGAGACCCCGCATGCACAAGCGCTTCAGACTGACCTTCGCGACGGCCACCGCCGCCGCGTTGACGGGCGGTCTGCTCACCTTCTCGGCCGCGACGGCGACGGCCGCGGACTCCACGACCGTCCCGCAGGCCGACTTCAACGGCGACGGCAGGGGCGACGTCGCCTTCTCGGCCTCCCTCTCCTACGTCAACGGCAAGAAGGAAGCCGGTCAGCTCGTCGCCCTTTACGGCACCAGCACCGGCGTGTCCTCCGCCAAGCGCAGCACCATCAGCCAGAACACCTCCGGCACCCCGGGCACCGCCGAGACCGGCGACCACTTCGCCAACGACACGGCGTACGCCGACTTCAACGGCGACGGCTACGACGACCTCGCGGTCGGCTCCGCGGGCGAGGACGTCGGCAGCGACGTCGACGGCGGCGCCGTCGCCATCCTGTGGGGCTCGGCGTCCGGCATCACCGGCAAGGGCGTCACGGTCGCCGACCCGGCCCCCGGCTCACACGACTTCTGGGGCCGCACCCTCGCCGCCGGCGACTTCGACGGGGACGGCAAGGCCGACCTGGCCGTCGGCAGCACCGGGGCCGTCATCCACGTCTTCAAGGGCGGCTTCAGCTCCTCCGGCGCCGCCCGCGGCCGTTACACGATCAAGCCCCCCATCATGGGCACCGACGGCCAGGGACCGCTCAACCTCACCGCCGGGGACGTCAACGGCGACGGCCGCACCGACCTGGTGGTCGACGGCTACGAGACGGCAAGCGAGCACGGCTGGAACCGCAACTACTTCGTCCCCGGCACCGCGAGCGGCCTGAGCATGGCATCGGCCAAGACCCTCAAGCCCGGCACCATCACCGCGATCGGCGACATCGACGCCGACGGTTACGGCGACATCGTCAGCGGCGCCTACTGGAACGCCGTCATGAACGACGGCACGACGGCCCCGGACGCCGCCAAGGGCGGCAAGGTGTGGGTGACGTACGGCTCGGCAAGCGGCCCCGACAAAGTCACCGGCATCACCCAGGACACCGGCAACGTCCCCGGCGCCTCGGAGACCAACGACTACTTCGGCTACGAGCTCGACCTGGGCGACGTCAACGGCGACAGGTACCTCGACCTCGTCGTCGGCGTGGCCGGCGAGAACATCGGCAGCTACGCGAACACCGGCGCGGTCACGGTCCTCTACGGCACGGCGAGCGGCCTGAACACCAGCTCCGGCGCCCAGTCCTTCGCCCAGAGCACCGCGGGCGTGCCCGGCGGCGACGAGAAGGACGACATGTTCGGCATGGACGTCAAGCTCGACGACGTCAACGGCGACGGCAAGGCCGACCTGCTCGTGGGCTCCACCGAGAACGCGGGCAACGGTGCGCTGACCTACCTGCCGTCCAACGGCACGAAGATCACCACCACCGGCTCCCGCACGGTCTCCCCGAGCGCCTCGGGCGTCTCGACGACGGGCACGCCGTACTTCGCCGCGAACTTCGCCGACTGACCTCACCGGCCTGATCCGCACCCGTTCAGCACAGGCCGGGCCCGCAGTCACGGGCCCGGCCTCCCCCTCTCCCGGAGACCCCGCCTTGCGCAAGCGCACACTCGTCCTCGCCGCCACCCTCGCCACCGGCCTGCTCACCGGCCTGCCCGCCACCCCGGCCGCCGCCGCGCCCTCCGGTCTCGCCGGGGACTTCAACGGCGACGGCTACCGGGACGTCGCCATCGGCGCCATGAGCGCCGACGTCGGTTCGGTGCAGGGCGCGGGCGCCGTCGTCGTGCTGTACGGCTCGTCGTCCGGCGTCTCCGCCACCAAGAAAACGGTGATCACGCAGAACTCCACCGGCGTCCCCGGCACCGCCGAGTCCGGCGACCGCTTCGGCAGCAGCCTCGCCGCCGGCGACCTGAACGCCGACGGCTACGCCGACCTGGTCGTCGGCTCCCAGTACGAGAGCATCGGCGACCGCGACGGCGTCGGCTCGGTCACCGTCATCTGGGGCGGCAAGTCCGGCCTCACCGGCGGCTCCTCGCTGCCCGCGCCGACGTCCCAGCTCAACGAGTGGGGCGGCTACGGCTCCGGCATCGCGACCGGTGACTTCGACGGCGACGGCAAGACGGACGTCACCGTCACCGGCCAGAGCTACACCGGCCTGTACAAGGGCCCCTTCGCCCGTACGGGCGCGCCCGTGAGCCAGACCTCCGTCTACGAGGTCGGCTCGACGTACGACGTGATCGCCGGCGACATCAACGGGGACAAGGCGGCCGAGCGCGTGTACCCGTACACCGTCAGCAGCGACCACGGCGGCGTCATCGGCTACCTCGGTTACGACCCCGCGGGCTGGGAGTCCCACCCCGAGTCGGACTACCGCGAGACCCCCCTGCCGAAGGCCGACGGCTTGCTCGGCTCGGTCGGCGACATCAACGGCGACGGCTACGGCGACCTCGTCCTCGGCGACTACGAGGACCCGCGCGCCGACAAGCCGGGCGGCCACAAGGGCGGCCAGATCACCGTCTGGTACGGCGGCCCGAACGGCCCCGACCCGGCGCAGAAGCCGACCGTCATCCACCAGGACACGGCAGGTGTGCCCGGCGCGGGCGAATCGGAGGACCGGTTCGGCTCGGCGGTGAGCGTCGGCGACGTCAACGGCGACAAGTTCGCCGATGTCGCGGTCGGCGCCTGGGGCGAGGACAACGGCACGGCCAGGGACTCGGGTTCGGTGACCATCCTGTTCGGCTCGGCCACCGGGCTGAAGGGCTCCGGCGCGAAGTCGTACACGCAGAACACCGCGGGCGTCCCCGGCGCCAACGAGAACGACGACGCCTTCGGCATGTCGGTCCGCCTGGTCGACCTCGACAAGAACGGCAAGGCCGACCTGGTCACCGGCTCCGGCTACGAGAACGGCTACGGCGCGCTCACCGTCCTGCGCGCCTCCGCCTCCGGCCTCACCACCACCGGCGCCACATCCTTCACCGCCCGTGGCGTGTCCCTCAAGGGCGGCGCGGACTTCGGCTGGGTGATCGGCCAGTAAACCCTGAGCGATCCCCGAGCAACCTGTAGGTCTCCCCTTAGGGGGAATAACAGTTCCCATTTCTTTCAGTGGATATCAGCCATACTCGGTGAATATCTTGATCGCGTGAAGCTTTCCGAGTGGGCAGCGCGCAACGGCGTGCATTACCAGACCGCGTGGACCTGGGCGAAAGAGGGCCGTATGCCGGTCCCGGTCGTCCAGACGCCGTCGGGTACATGGCTCGTGACCGAGCCCGCCCCGCATACTGCGGGGCGGGTCGTGGCGTACTGTCGTGTCTCCTCCGGTGACCAGAAAGCGGACCTGGAGCGCCAGGTCGCCCGGACCGTTCAGGGCGCAACGTCCCAGGGTCTCGCGGTTGCTGACGTGGTGACGGAGGTCGGCTCCGGCTTGAACGGGCGTCGCCGCAAGCTTCACCGGCTGCTCGCCGATCCGGATGTGGGGATGATCGTGGTCGAGCACCGCGACCGCCTTGCCCGGTTCGGTGTCGAGCATCTGGGAGCCGCCCTCTCTGCCTCGGGGCGGCGCCTGGTCATCCTTGACCCGGCGGAGACCGCTGACGACCTGGTACGGGATATCACCGAGGTCCTGACCTCGATGTGCGCACGGCTGTACGGTGGCCGCTCCGCGAGGAACCGCGCCGCCCGGGCCGTCGCCGTCGCCACCGGCCCGGAGGTGGCCGGATGAAGAAGTTCAAGCCGCAGCCGGGCTTCACCGTCCTCGCGCACAAGATCGCGCTGGACCCGAACGCCACGACCTACCGGCACCTGCACTCGCATGCAGGTGCCGCGCGGGCAGCGTACAACTGGGCGGTCGCGTACATCACCGCCGCGTGGTGGCAGCGGAAGGCCGAGCAGTCGTACGGCATCCCCGAGGACCAGCTCACCGAGTGGCGGCCGTGGTCGCTGCCCTCGCTGCGGAAGGCGTTCAACGAGGACAAGCGCACTAACCCGCGCTTCGCCGGATGGTGGGACGAGAACTCCAAGGAGGCATACAACACCGGCCTGGCCAACGCGTCGGCCGCGTTCGACAACTATGCGAAGTCGAAGAGCGGCAAGCGCAAGGGGCGCAAGATAGGCATCCCACGCTTCAAGCCGAAGCGGAAAGCGCGCCTGACCTGCCGGTTCACCACCGGGACGATCCGGGTCGAGCCTGACGGACACCACGTCACCCTGCCGAGGATCGGCACGGTCCGCCTTCACGAGCACCGCTGT
The DNA here is from genome assembly GCF_040612855.1 of Streptomyces sp. NPDC006332. Taxonomy (NCBI): domain Bacteria; kingdom Bacillati; phylum Actinomycetota; class Actinomycetes; order Kitasatosporales; family Streptomycetaceae; genus Streptomyces; species Streptomyces sp. NPDC006332. Next base: position 35,687 of record NZ_JBEXRA010000013.1, on the reverse strand, counting down.
GACCTGCGGGCCCTCATCGTCGCGGGAAACATGCGGATCCTGTCCGCGACCGCGCGTTGGGACCGGGGGCGGTGGTTCGTGTCGCTGCAGGTCGAGGCGAGGCACGAGCTGGTGAAGGTTGCCCGTCCGGGCACGGCGGTCGGCATCGACCTTGGCATCAAGACCCTGGCGGTCCTCGCGGACAGCGACGGTGTCCTCGGCGAGGAGCCGAACCCGCGCCACCTTGACCGCGGGCAGAAGCAACTGCGCCGCGCCAGCCGTGCCGTCTCCCGCCGCCGCGGCCCCGACCGGCGTATCGGGCAGCAGGCGTCGAAGCGCTGGGAGAAGGCGAACCAGGCGCGGAACAAGATCCACCACCGGGTCGCAAACCTCCGCGAGGACACCCTCCACAAGTTGACGACCCGTCTCGTCTCTGAATACGGCACGATCGTCGTCGAAGACCTCAACGTCGCCGCAATGGGCCGCAACCGGCGCCTGTCCCGCCGTGTCGCGGATGCTGCGTTCGGCGAGATCCGACGCCAGCTCACCTACAAGACCCGCCGGCGCGGCACACGACTCATCGTCGCTGACCGCTGGTACCCCTCCTCGAAGACCTGCTCCCGCTGCGGTGTGGTGAAAGCCAAGCTGCCCCTCAGCGTGCGCGTCTTCGAGTGCGACAACTGCGGCCTGGTCCTTGACCGGGACGCCAACGCCGGACACAACCTGGCCGCCCTCGCGGCCCGCACCACAGGTACCGGAGTGGCCGGAGACCTGGACCTCGCCAAGGCGAAGTCGAAGCCCCGTGGAGCCGACCGGAAGACCCGCGCCACCCGCCCGCGCCGCAAGGCCGGGACGGGGCGGGCAGGTGGCGCGATCCCCAGCCCCCGGGCCGGGAAGGAAACGGGAGACCGCCAACAGAACACCGGCGCGCAACCCGCGCTCCGGTGACCCGTTACGGACCATTTCGGTGGAAACGCCGGGATTGCTGAGATCGCTTGATGATCAAAGCAACGGATGTCACAGCTCGGCCGCAAAGCCGGGCCCGGAACGCCGGGCCCGGCACGTGACTCTCCGGGACCAGGTACGTTCGAAGACGTGGCTGGATTCAGGATCGGACGCGGCCGGGACAACGGCGCTCCTCAAGCGCGACCGCAACAACCTCCGTACGGGCAACAGCAATCGCCCCGCGGGCAGGGGCAGCAGGCGCCCCGGGGTCAGACGTACGGCTCGCCCCAGGGGCGTCCGTCGTACGGCTACCCACCGGCGCCGCAGCCCCACCCCGGGCAGCCGCCGTACGGGGGTGGCGGCACCCAGGCCGGTGGCTATGACGAACCGGAGTACTTCGGCGACGGCGGCACCTACCCGCCGCAGCCCGGCCCGGACCCGTACGCCGCGAACAACCCTGGGAGCACCCAGGCGTTCTCGGTCGGCGACGACCCCTACAACCAGGGCGACACCTACCGCGCGGGTTCGGCTCCGGCCGGACCGATCGGGCCGCGTCTGCACTGGAAGGACCTGCTGAGGGGCATCTTCCTGGCCCCCGACCAGACCTTCCTCCAGATGCGCGACTACACGATGTGGGGCCCCGCCCTCATCGTGACCTTCCTCTACGGCCTGCTCGCGGTCTTCGGCTTCGACGGCGCCCGCGAGGACGCGATAAACGCCACACTCTCGAACGCCGTTCCCATCGTCCTGGTCACCGCCGTGGCGATGGTCCTCGCGGCCTTCATCCTGGGCGTGGTCACCCACACCCTGGCCCGCCAGCTCGGCGGCGACGGCGCCTGGCAGCCGACGGTCGGCCTGTCGATGCTGATCATGTCCCTGACGGACGCCCCCCGCCTGGTCTTCGCGATGTTCCTCGGCGGCGACGCGTCCTTCGTGCAGATCCTGGGCTGGGCCACCTGGATCGCGGCCGGCGCCCTGCTGACCCTGATGGTCCGCCGATCCCACGACCTGCCGTGGCCGAAGGCCCTGGGCGCGTCGGCGATCCAGCTGATCGCCCTGCTGTCGATCGTGAAGCTGGGGACGTTCTAGTCGGTCTCGGCAGTACGGAAAGGGCTCCCGGTGCGTACACCGGGAGCCCTTCTCTCGTCCCTCAGGCTGTCGTACCTCAGGCTCTCGTACCTCAGGCGCCTCAGGCGCCTCAGGCGTCGAGAACCTGGCCCTTGCGACGGGCGACCGGTGGCTGGACGGACCACGGGAAGTTGATCCACTTCTCGGTCCGCCTCCACACGTACTCGCACTTCACGAGCGACTGCGACTTCTCGTAGATCACCGCGCTGCGGACCTCGGCGACGGTCTCGAGGCAGAAGTCGCGCACCAGCTTGAGCGTCCGGCCGGTGTCGGCGACGTCGTCCGTGATCAGGACCTTCTTGTCGGAGAAGTCGATGACGTCGGGCACCGGAGCAAGCATGACGGGCATCTCGAGGGTCGTGCCCACGCCGGTGTAGAACTCGACGTTCACGAGGGAGATGTTCTTGCAGTCGAGCGCGTAGGCGAGCCCGCCGGCGACGAAGACGCCCCCGCGGGCGATGCTGAGCACGACGTCGGGCTCGTACCCGTCGTCCGCGATGGTCTGCGCGAGCTCGCGCACGGCGACACCGAAACGCTCGTAGGTGAGGTTCTCCCGTACGTCGCTCATGCCGCCCCCGCTCGTCACACCTGGGTCCGATGGAAGTTGAGGAAGGACCGGGAGGCGGTGGGCCCCCGCTGTCCCTGGTACCGCGATCCGTACCGCTCACTCCCGTAGGGGGACTCGGCGGGCGAGGTGAGCCGGAACATGCACAGCTGGCCGATCTTCATCCCGGGCCAGAGCTTGATGGGGAGCGTGGCGAGGTTGGACAGCTCGAGGGTGACGTGCCCGGAGAAACCGGGGTCGATGAACCCGGCGGTGGAGTGGGTGACCAGCCCGAGCCGCCCGAGGGAACTCTTCCCCTCGAGCCGCGAGGCGAGATCGTCGGGGAGTGAGACGACCTCGTACGTCGAGGCGAGAACGAACTCACCGGGGTGGAGGATGAACGGTTCGTCCCCCTCCGGCTCCACGAGCCGGGTCAGGTCCACCTGCTCGACGGAGGGATCGATGTGGGGGTACCGGTGGTTCTCGAACACCCGGAAATACCGATCAAGCCGTACGTCGATGCTGGACGGCTGCACCATGGATTCGTCGTAGGGATCGATCCGTACCCGTCCGGCGTCGATCTCGGCCCGGATGTCCTTGTCTGAGAGAAGCACGCCCCGAGGATACGCAAGGCGCGCGGACCGACCACAATCGGACGCCGCGCGCCTGCGCTACTGCCTGTACGTGTCTCTACTGTTTCTTGCCGACGCTTGTGTTCAGCGCCTGCGGCCACTGCTTCCGGATGCCGCCTCCGACCGCTGCCGCTGGTTCTCCAAGGCCACCGGCACCACACTGCGGAGCCGGGCACACCGTGGACACCGGAGGAGCCGACCGGGGCCGAGCCGCTCGGCCTGCTGCATCGGGAACTGAGCGGTACTGAAGACGTGCCCATCGGCACATCGGACGACGGTGCGCTCCATCAAGTCCTAGAGTCCCTTCCCCAAGAGCGTCGTCGGGCTACTGCTCGCCTGACAACAAATGCGACGTTACGGGATCAAGGGGGCGACTCTACAGGCGGCACCACGGCCTCGCCCGGACCCCCTCCCACACCTCCACCGTACGCCCCAACTTCCGCACCCCGCAGCCCCGTCCCACACCCGGAAACGCAGTCGGCCCCCACTGCTTCAGCACCGGGGGCCGGACATGAGGTAAAGTGACAGCGCGTGCTGACACCGGTCCTGACCGGCGTCTTTCGCGGGTGTAGTTTAGTGGTAGAACATCAGCTTCCCAAGCTGAGAGTGCGAGTTCGATTCTCGTCACCCGCTCCAGTGCTTAGGCCCAGGTCAGAGACCTGGGCCGTTTTGTTCTCCGTTGTGGTCAGTCGCCGCGTGCCAGATTCGTGTCAGAACGCTTCTCGGCGGCCGCGCGTGTCCGTCGCAGCAGCCCGCCTCCATCAGGCGCGTCCTCCGGATGATCGCCCGGTTCAGTGCCACGCTTCCGACAGGCACCGCGTGACGACCGAGCTGAAGATGCGCACGCCGCGCGTCGAGCCGGGATCGATGCCGGTGAGCTCCCGCACCCGGCGGAGGCGATAGTCCAGGGTGCGAGGGTGGACGTTGAGGGCTGCCGCCGTGCCGCCGCGGTGCATGTCGTGGCGATAGTACGCGTCAAGCGTGACAAGGAGGTCCGGACCGGGACGCAGGCTCCGGCTCACGGCGTGGAGCCATTCGTCGACGAACGGCGCGTCTGCAACGGCGAGTTCGACGAACACGTCCGACACGGTGTGCGGCCGCAGCCGAGCGGACGCCCGTCGCAGCGGCGCCACCCTGCTGATCCGCCGGGCCAGGTCGAGGGCGTCGGCAACCTCGGACAGCGGTGAGGTGGCGGTGCCGGCGGAGCAGGGGCGACCGAGAGCCTGGGCGAAGTCCCGTACGAGATCGGATACGAGGTCGGTCAAGACGTCGGGGGCAAGGTCGGGTACGGAGTGCGACTGTACGGTCTCGGCTGTACTGGTCCCCGGAGGCGCCGGGGGTGTGGCGGGATGCAAGGGGATCAGGGCAATCAGCTCACCGTCCCTGCTTCCACTACCCGGCCACCACGTGATCGGCGCGTGGTGGGTTTTCACCAGCGTCTCGATCTCGCTTTCCAGGTCGCGATCGCCGGCGGGACGGTCCGGCACCCGGATCACCGTCACTGCGCAGCGCTCGGGCAGTTCCATGCCCAGTGCCGAAGCGAGTTCCGCCGATATGGGGTCTCCGTTCAGCAATGACCTGGCCAGCAGGGCGGCCTGCTCGACGTACGGCAGACGGTGGCGCAGCGCCGTCACGAATCCCTGACTGTAGGCACGGATACCGCGTTCTCCCTGCGGGGCGAACCAGCTCATCATCCGCATGAGTTCGTCGACACCGACGCCGCGCTGAGCTTCGGTCGCTTCGTTGATCTCGCGCAGCATGAGTGAGGTGTGCAGTCGCAGGACCCGCTGCCGCGCATCGAGCGGCATCCCCGCTGCGGCCCGCAACTCGCCGATCGCCGCGATGTAGCCGAGGTCGTCGTCGCTCAATTCGCCGTTTTCCGGGGACAGTTCGACCGTACGGCGCCGCAGCCACAACGCGTACTCCATCGTCTCGGCCCGCGCCCGCGAGTTCGTGTCCAGGAACCCGAACTCCGGAATCTCGCGCGCGTACGCCTCGACCTCCCGGCGCGCGTTGGCCGACGCCTGCCGGGCCAACTCGGCGAAGAAGCTCCCCATGGGCGCGAGCATGCCATTCCGGTCGAAGCAGCCGACAGGGGAGATCCGGACGGCATTTATCACTCTGCGCACATCGGGGACGACCGCGTCTGGGGCACTTTGTCACAGTGCGCAAAATCGCTGGATCAGGACATTCCCATCGCCTGTTCCACTTGTGGAGACAGCGTGAACTGACCTTAATGGGAACCGCGTACCAGCCCGTGGGGGAACACCACAGCAATCATTCCGGCCACCGCTCCGGATCAGCGCGGGAATCGGTACGGGAATCTCTCATCTGCGCGCCATTCAATGATGCTTGTCCAAACGGGAGGGAAACACCGATGAAAGCAGGAACGAGAAAGAGAATCGCGGCGGCGGTAGCGGTCATGGCCACGTCGACAGCGCTCATGCTGAGCGCGCCGGGCAGCAGCTCGGCCGCTCCCGCCGCCACTCCCAGCCTGCGCGCGTTCGGGATCACGGGTGACGGCACCCAGATGGCCACGTTCACCACCGACCGGCCGAACGTGCTCGACTGGGTCAGGGACATCATCGGGCTCAACGGCGACTCGGCTCTGATCGGCATCGACTTCCGGGTGCAGAACGGCCTGATGTACGGCGTCGGCGACAAGGGCGGCATCTACACGATCAAGACCCCGCCGGCCACCACGGATGTCGAGATCACCAAGGTGTCCCAGCTCCAGTACACGCTGAACGGCGCGAACTTCGGCGTCGACTTCAACCCGGCCGCCGACCGGCTGCGCGTGATCAGCGACAACGGCCAGAACCTGCGGCACAACCTCAACGACCACACCACCATCCAGGACCTGAACCTCACCACCCCGCCGATCGAGGGCACGACCAAGGGCGTCTCCGCCGCCGCCTACACGAACAACGACCTCAACGGGGCCACCGCGACCACGCTGTTCGACATCAACACGACCAGCGACCAGGTCGTCATCCAGTCCCCGGCCAACAACGGCACGCTGGCACCGACCGGCAGCCTCGGCATCGACGCGCAGATCAACGCCGGCATGGACATCTTCAGCACCCTGTCGGGCGGCAAGACGGTCAGCAACGCCGCCTTCGCCACTCTCACCGCCTCGGGCGCCAACAGGCCCTCCCTCTACAGCATCAACCTCTTCACCGGCGAGGCCACGCTCGTGGCCGATGCCGCCAAGGCCAAGTTCCCTCTGAACATCACGGACCTGGCCATCTCCCTCACCGGGAGCTGAGCCCCCTCCCGCGGGTCACTTACTCGCCGCGGCCCGGCTGCTCCCGGGCCGCGGCGAGCCTGGAACGTGTCCTTCGGGCACACCCTGTCGCGGCCATTCCTGACCGGGCTGCCCTGGACAGCACACCCGGCACATGGCCTCGATCACGCCCCAACGGCCGGCCTCGCGGACCTGCCGGGATCAGGGGACAACCACTGATCGATGTGGAGCTGCCGGGCTCCGGCTACCCCCGCGGGCCAGGTGTCGGATGCATCGCCGGAGCCGTTCCGAGCCACCTCCGCCCCGAGTGGTTCGGCCGCCGCTGATCCCTCCTCCATGTGCTCCCGCTACGGCGGCCTCCCGGCGAACGCTCGCTTCCAAGGCTCGGCCGCCGCAGACGCGCAGGTTGTCGAGGTCGACGTCCCTGCGGCGAACGTCGGCCGGCTCTTCCGGCCGTATCGGACCGTACGCGCCGAGGGAGGCCGGCAGTACGCGCCGAGGGAGGCCGGCAGGGAGAGTTCCGTCGGCGGGGGCGGAGTCCGCCGGTGATGGTGGGAGTTGCTTTCGGCCGAGAGGCCCTGGCCCCCGTCGGCCTGTACATCGTCTTCAGACGCCGTGACTGGCCCTGAGACGCCGGGCCCGGCGGGCGCGCTCCCGGGTCAGCCGCGCTCCCGCTCCTCCCTGGCGGCGCGCAGACCGAGAACGACGACGCGAAGCCCGTATTCGAAGCCGGCGTCGCTGTCCATGCCGAGCAGGTCGCTCGACGCCTGGGCGGTGAGGGGGAAGCGTTCGGCATCGATCATCGCGGCGAGCCGCTCGGGGGCGTAGGGGTTGTCGTCGCCGTACGCCGCGCTGGTGTGGGCCTGCTCCTCGATGGTGTGGCCGATGGTGTAGTGCAGGACCGCCGGGAAACCGCGTGCCGCCTCGCTGAGGGTGAAGCCGGCGTCCCGCAGGGTTCGCAGGTTCAGCTCCACCGCCCGGTGCACGGTCTCGTGGTTCACGTAGGTGCCGGCGAGGACGCGTGCTCCGTCCCGGTGGCTCAGCATCGCCTGACGCAGGTGGCGGGCCCAGTCGGCGAGCCAGTCCTCCCAGGAGGAGCCGTCGGGGGGTGGCTCCAGCCTCTCGGCCGCCTCGACGTACACCAGGGTGGCCATGGCGTCGAGCAGCTCCTGCTTGTTCTTGATGTGCCAGTAGAGGGTGGGGGCTCGTACGCCGAGGTCCTGGGCGATGAGGCGCATGGTGAGCCCGTCGAGGCCGACGTCGTCGAGTAGTCGCAACGCCGTCCTGGCGATCACCTCGGAGTTGATCTTCATCCCGCTCCCTCCTCCTGAGCCCTTGACACCCTAACACCGTTAGAGGCACTCTCTAACGGTGTTAGAGTCTCTAACGCCGTTAGATGCGGCGGGCTGGAAGCCGAACCGGAGCAGGGGGAAATGCAGATGACCGACACACGGACGGACACGGATGTGGTGATCGCGGGCGCCGGGCCGACGGGCCTGATGCTCGCCTGCGAATTACGGCTGGCGGGGATCGACGTGGTGGTGGCCGACCGGCTCGCCGCGCGGACCGGTGAGTCGCGGGCCGGCGGGATGCACGCCCGGACCATGGAAGTGCTGGACCAGCGGGGCGTACTGGACCGCTTCCTGGCGGCCGGCACACCGCGCCCGATAGGGCACTTCTCGGGGCTGCGGCTGGACTTCGACCAGTTCGAGACCAGGCATCCCCGGTCGCTGGTGCTCCTGCAGTCCCACATCGAGCGGCTGCTGGAGGAGTGGGCCACCGAGCTCGGTGTACGGGTGCGCTGGTCGTCCGAGGTGACCGGGATCCGACAGCACGACTCCGATGTCGAGGTCGACGTAGGCGGACCGGAGGGCTCACGTTCGACACTGCGCGCCCGCTACCTCGTGGGCTGCGACGGCGGGCGCAGCGCGGTGCGCAAGCTCGCCGGCATCGGCTTCCCGGGCACCCCGGCGACCGTGACCGCGCTGCTCGGCGACGTCGAACTCGCCGATCCGCCCGCCGAATCGCTCTTCATGCAGCGGCGAGCAGGCGGTGACTTCTCGGTGTTCGCCTTTGAGCCGGGCAGGTACCGGGTCATCACCACGGAGCACGACCGTGTCGCCGGCCGGCGGGAACCGGTGACGTTCGAGGAGCTGCGGGAGTCACTGCTGAGGATCGCGGGCACCGACTTCGGTATGCACAGTCCCCGTTGGGTCTCCCGGTTCGGCGACGCGGCCCGGCAGGCCGAGCGGTACCGGGAAGGCCGGGTGCTGCTGGCGGGCGACGCGGCTCACATCCACTTCCCGGCAGGTGGCCAGGGACTGAATCTGGGGGTCCAGGACGCGGTCAACCTCGGCTGGAAACTCGCCTCGGTGGTGCACGGCCGGGCGCCGGAGATCCTGCTGGACAGCTACCACTGCGAGCGGTATCCCGTCGCGGAACGGGTGCTGCACAACACCCGGGCACAGACGGCGCTGACGCGTCCGGGCCCGCAGACCGACGCGCTGCGCGACGTACTGAGTTCGCTCATCGAGAACGACGACGTCAACCGGCACCTGGGTGGCATGATCACCGCGTTGGACCTCCGCTACCCCATGAGCGACGACCACCCCCTGACCGGCCGCCGGGTCCCCGACGTCGATCTGAAGACCGGTGACGGCCCGCGTCGCGTCTTCGAACTGCTGCGCACCGCGCGCCCCGTACTGCTCGACCTCCGCGGTGACACCGCGCTGGCGGCCACGGCCGGGAGCTGGGCCGATCGCGTCGACCTCGTCGAGGCCCGGTCCACGGCCGACCACTGGCCCGTCTGGCCGGCCGATGAGACTCCCGCCCCCGCCGCGCTCCTCATCCGCCCCGACGGCCACGTCGCCTGGACCGCACACGCCGGCACCACCCCCGCCCCCGCCGCACTCCGGGCCGCCCTCACCACCTGGTTCGGCCCGGCCACGGCCGACTGAACCGGGGCAAGAAGCTTGCTGCGGGACACCGCGGCGACGCGAGACCGGTCCGCCGCGGCACAGTGGACGTCGTTCACTGCCGCGCCGGTGCGCTTCTCGTAGTGGTGCGCGTGGTCGGCCTTCCGGACGTGGGCGGGTGCCCGCGCGGTCCTCTTCCTGCGTGCATGCGGGCGGAGGTAGGAAAACCCTCTGTGGCTGGGGCGGGGGGATCCGCGGCGTCCGGCTACTTGTAGTGGTGGCCGTCTTGTTGTCTTGCCTCGTCGCAGCGATGGCCTTTGAGGTCCCCGCCGGACGGCGGCGTTAGATCGGCAGGGGTGGGGAAGGCGCCGTTGGCAAGGGTCGTGCGCCGCAGTCCGATCAGGAAGTTCACACCATGGCTCACACCGCACAGGCGACAGCCGTCCCCGGCTGGGTCCTGAAGTTCATGGACGCCATCGACACCCTGGAGTTCGGCCAGGGCTTCGCGCCACTGACCGACAACACCGACATGTACTTCGGCGCCGCGCACATCCACGGCGTCGAGGCCATCAAGGAGTTCTTCGTCAAGATCGACGCGCCGCTGGTCATCAGCCACGAGGTCATGGAGTTCTGGACCGCGGGCGACGGCGTCCGTCTGCTGCGCGGTGAGGCGGTCATGGCCAAGAAGAGCGAACCGGAGCGGGTGGTGCGCGCTCCCTTCATGCACATCTTCTACCTCGACCAGGAAGAGCCGGTGCGCGTCCGGACGCTCCGTGTCACCGCCGGCCCACTGCAGACCGACGCCGTGATGTGACCCGGCTCAGGGCAAGGCCCAGTTCCAGGCCGTTTCAAAGAGGTCAGACATGAACTCGGATAAGTAGGGTCGGGCACTGGAAACGGATCCCTCACCCCTTGGGGAAGCGGGAACTTGACCGCTTCGGGTCCTGTGTCAGAGAGGGAGGTCGTCAGGGAGTACCCGGAACGCCTTGTAACGGCCCAGCGGGCGTACGGCCCGGAAGTCTCGTCGGTCCAGGGTGAGAATCGCGTCCGTGTCGTAGTCGGCGGCAAGTGCCACGTTCACCGCGTCGGCGAGGTCGAGGTCCAGCGCGCGGTAGCGGACACGGACTGACTGGGCGGCGCCCAGGTGGTCCTCCGTGATCTCCGGCAGGACGACACGCCCCTTGCTCATCCAGCGCCGCAGGTCGTCGACCGCGCTGAGGGCAGCCTCCCTGCCGAGCTCACGCGTTGCCACGTGATCCAGTTCGGCCAGCAGGAGCGGGGACATGACCAGCAGGCCCGCCGCCATGATCGCCTCGTTCGCCGCCCGGTGTTCCGGATGAGCCGAGTCCAGGGCTGCCAGAAGGCCGGACGTATCGGCGATGACAATGATCACGCGGAGGATCCGGAGCCCGAGCCGGTCTCACGCCGGACGGCATCGGCGACCGTGTCGCGGACCTCCGACTTGGGCAGCGTGCGCCCCGGCCCCTCGAAGGTGCGTGAGAACAGCGGCTCGTCCCAGACCCGGTTCGCCATGGCTGCGAGGTGGATGCCCTGGCGGATGATCTCGGCCTCGCTTATACCTCGACGCTTGGCGGCCTCCTTGATGATCGCCAGGTCCTCGGGGTCGGCGTAGACGTTCGTGCGCTTCATGGACATGTACCAATGGTAGTCCATGTACCAATTTGAGGTATGCGGTATAACCGGCCAGCCCCGTTCTCGTCGCCGCTCCATGAAAAGGGCCCGGGTCACAGACCCGGGCCCTTTTGCTGTCAGCGGGCACCTGGACGGCCCAGCCGATCCAGCTGGTGTGATCTGTGCCGTGAGGCGCGCGCCGGCGCGTCATCGGGCCGTGGCATTGCTCGACATCCGTTACGTGAGATCACCAGTGCGACATCCGGGACTCGCGAGTCCCCCCGCCCCTACGGCGGTACGGTATGCCGCAGTCGATCGCGCGTTCTACGATCGCTGACCAACTTTGGGGGTTTCATGAAGTACCGCCGCCCGCACCACCGTCGAAGAGGGATCGCCAGAGCGGTCGGCTCGGCGGGTGTGCTGGCCCTCGCGCTGGGTGTGGGGATGACCCCGGCGATGGCCGCCGGGAAGTCGCCCGACGGGCCTGCGGCCACCAAGGCCGCGGTCGGCAAGCCCGACCCGAAGACGCCCTGGGCGCCCGAGAACGACCAGCTGCCGCAGCAGGTCAAGCCCGCACAACCTCAGGGGCTCGCGTCCGCCCGCACGGCCGCGTCAGCCCTGCAGCTCACCATCCCCGAGCCGACCGGGCAGCACAGTGTGGGCATGGTCGGCCTGCACCTCGTCGACAAGTCCCGTACGGATCCTTACGTGCCCGGCACCAAGCGCGAGTTGATGGTGTCGCTCTTCTATCCGGCCACCGCCACGTCCGGGCACTATCAGGCGCCGTGGCTGCCGTCGGTCTCCGGCGCCCACTTCATCACCGGGCACGGGATGTCGACGCAGCAGGTGACCCTGCCGAAGACCGCGGGGCATGTCCTCGCCCCGGTGAAGACCTCGCTCGGCAAGCTGCCCGTCCTGCTGTACTCGAGCGGGCTGCACTCGGACCGCGCGGTGGGGACCGCGCTCGCCCAGGATCTCGCCAGCCGCGGCTATCTCGTCGTCACCGTCGACCACACCCACGACGCCAGCGAGGTGCAGTTCCCCGGCAGCCGGCTGGAGGTCAACAGAATGCCGGCGGGCACCCACTCCTCGGACACCCTCAAGGTGCGCGCGGCCGACATGAAGTTCGTCATCGACGCGCTCGGCAAGATCAGCAGCGGTGGCAACCCGGACGCCGGCAAGGCGAAGCTGCCCTCCGGGCTGTCGAAGTCGGTGGACACCTCCCGTATCGGGATGTTCGGCTGGTCGCTGGGCGGCGCGGCGGTCGCCAACTCGATGCAGCTCGACAAGCGGATCGACGCCGGTGCCAACCTGGACGGCCAGTTCTTCGGGACGGCTCCGAGCAAGGACCTGGACCGGCCCTTCATGCTCTTCAGCTCCGAGAACCACAACCGCAACAACGACAGTTCGTGGCGGACCATGTGGTCGCATCTGAAGGGATACCGGGTCGACATCAAGCTCAAGGGCGCGGCGCACCTGTCGTTCAGCGACTACGAGTACCTGGTGCCCCAGTGGGCGCGCCTGACCGGGACCTCCCAGGCCACGATCCAGCAGCAGTACGGCACGATCGCCCCGAACCGGGCGGCGCAGATCCAACGCGTCTACCTCGCCGCCTTCTTCGACAAGAAGCTGCGTAACAAGCAGACCACCCTGCTCGACGGGCCCAGCACCAAGTATCCGGAGATCTCTTTCGTCCGCTGACCGGACATCCGAAGGGCCGGACCCGTTCGTGGATCCGGCCCTTTGGCGTGTGGTGGCCCGTATGTGTCGCCGCCGGGCAGAGTCCCGGTGTCGCGTTCCGCACATGAGGGGGGAACATGTGATGATCATGTGAGGGGAGGCGCTAGAATGTTTGCCTTGTCGAACATATGGGCGCTCGGCGCCAGTTGAGGAAGGATCAGCTCTCCTGTCCTCCGCACCACGGGCGCCGCGCCGCCACCGCATCCGCCGCCGCGCCGATATGCCGATGCTCGGCGGGGTTCGCCCGCCGATAGCGTCACTCGTCGTACTCCTGCTGATGGTCGCCGCCCTGACCGTGATCGGTCTCGACGGCATCCCCACCTCGGGTGTCCCCCAGGCCGTGCTGAACGGGGAGCAGCAGATCGCCGCGGACACCGCGCTGTCGATCCGCTCCTCGATCGACGCCGAGGCGAGCGCGGTACGCCGTACGGCCGACGCGTACCCGGCGACGAGCACATCGACCCCCACGACCACGCTCAAAGCGCTGACCGCTGCCAGGAAGGCGGCCCTCGGCGGTGCGCTGCTCGACCGGCGCACCGGCAAACTGCTGGCGGCCGGCGGCCGGACGGTGCCGCTGACCGGGGTGGACATCGCCAGGACGGCGTCCGGGCCCGATACGATCCCGCCCCGGCTGGTGACCTCGGGCGGCACCCGGCAACTGCTGTACTTCGCCAAGGTCACCCTGCCCGCGCAGGACGATCCCGACCAGGACCAGGCCCCGAGCCGGGCCGACCGGCAGTTGCTGCTGGTGGTCTCCGAGGCGCTCCCCGCCCTCACGGCGTACGGCGAGGGACGCACCGCCCAGGTGCTGGACGCGAGCGGCAAGGCGCTCGCCACCGCAGTGCGTGGCACGGCGTCCGAGACCGCCGCCCACAGCGGTCTGTCCGCGGCGGCGGCCCGCGCGGCGAACGGGTCGAGGGCTGGGACCGGTGCCTCGGGAACCCTGCTGGGCACCACCACGGGCAGCCGGCGCACCGTGGCCGGCTGGGCCCAGGTCGCCTCGGCGACAGGTTCGGGCGCGACCGACGACCTCGGCCTGGTGGTGCTCACCTCCCGCGCGGCGCCCGCCACGACCACCGCCGCCGACTACTCGCGCTTCGCACTCAAGACAGCCGGGACGCTGGCCATGGTCGCGCTGTGGCTCGGGCTGGCGCTCTACTTCTTGGTGCAGCAGCCACTGCTGCGGCTGTATCTGTCCGCCGGCCGCCTGGCCCGGGGCGTGACCGGGGCTGGGCCGACCGAGCGGGCGGAGCTGTCCCGGCCGGTTCCGGTGCATGGCTTCGGTGAACTGGCCCGGATCGGGCGGGCACTGGAGTCACTGCGCGGGCAACTGCTCGGTGAGAGCGGCCCGCAGCAGTTCCCGGCCCGGCGCGCGCCGGGCTACCGGGCTCTGGCCGTGGTCGGCGTGGTGGCGGTGGCCTGCTGGGCGCTGCCGATGATCTTCCTGCTGAACCGGGCGGACGCCGCGACCGCGGTTCCGGCTCCGGTCCTCGCCGACCAGCAGGCGCGCACCGAGATCGCGACGCAGCGGATCCGGCAGTCCCTCGACCAGTCGTACACCGACCTGAGCGAAGCGGCCGCGAGTCTGCCGGGCAGGAGCCGGGCCGCCCAGACCGAGGTCCTGCGGCAGTCCCTCGCCGACCACAAGCAGTACCGCTCGTTATATCTCCTGAACCGCTCGGGCGGCACCACGCTGCGGGTGGGCGACACACCACTGCGCACCCTCGTCCACGTGCCCGGCGGCGGTGGGATCACCACCGTCAACACCTCGGGCCGGATACCGGCGATCGCCGCGTACGCACAGGTCCGGCCCGGCAAGGGCCAGGCCCCGGCGGCCGGGGTGGTCCTGTTCGGCGAGATCGACGTGAAGGCGCTCAACTCCCTTCTGCCCAGGCCGAAGCTGGGCAACGTCTGGGTGACGGACGCCGACGAGAAGGTGCTGGCGGCGAGCGTGGGCTACCGCGCCTTCCAGTCGCTGCCCGACCCCGGCCTGACCCGTCTCGCCCGCGCCACCCAGGGCGCCCCGGGGACCACGGGCACCGCGACCTCCGCGGTGCACAACACGTCCTCCGGTCCATCGGTCGACGCCGCCGCGCCGCTCGCGCAGAGCGGCCCGACCGCCCGGCTCGGCTGGCACGTGGTGACCGCGGAGCCCGCGGCGGCGCTCCAGATCCCCGCGGTGCAGGCCCAGCAGCGCACCATGCTCGCCGGCATCCTGGGCCTCGCCGTGAGCGCGCTCTGCCTCGGCTGGCTGTACGTCGTGGTGATCCGGCCGCTGCGTGCGGTCGCCGTGCTCGTCGAGCGGCTCGCCGGCGGGGACCGCCGCACCGTGCTGCATCCGGTCAACCACGACGAGATCGGCTCGGTCACCCGCAGCCTGGAGCTGGTGCGCCAGGTCCTGGCGGAACGCGACCGGGCGGCCAGATCCGGCCGCGCCGCCGGGCCCTTTCGGCCCCCGCGTGAGAACACCCACCAGCGGTAGAAGGACGGAATCGGCGTGCTCTTCCTCTATGTCATCGTCCTGTTGTGCTGCGCCGCGCTGTGGATCGCCGGAATCCTGGAGCAGCGGCGGCACTTCGCCTCGCTGGAGCAGATACCTACGCGGGTGCTGGTCAACGGCATCCGCGGCAAGAGTTCGATCACCCGGCTGTGCGCGGGCGCGCTGCGCGGCGGCGGCCTGGTCACGGTGGCCAAGACCACCGGCACCGCGGCCCGGTTCATCCATCCGGATGCCACCGAGGAGCCGGTGTACCGCAAGCTCAACATCGCCAACATCGTCGAGCAGATCGGCATCGTACGGCGGGCGGCGACCTACCGGCCGGACGCGCTGGTGATCGAGTGCATGGCGGTGATGCCCGCGCTGCAGGAGATCAATCAGGAGAAGCTGATCCGCTCCACGATCGGCGTGCTGTGCAATGTCCGCGAGGACCATCTGGAGGAGATGGGGCCGACGCTGGACGACGTCGCCCGCTCGCTCTCCCGCTCGATGCCGGTGGGCGGGGTGTGCGTGACGGCGGAGAAGGACCGGCTGCACATCCTCCAGGAGGAGGCCGACAAGCGGAACTGCCGGCTGATCGCGGTCGATCCGGAGTCGGTGACCGACGCCGAACTGCGCGGCTTCAGTTGGTTCACCTTCAAGGAGAACGTGGCGATCGCGCTCGCCGTCGCCGAACTGCTCGGCGTGGAACGGCACACCGCGATGCAGGGCATGTGGGACGCGCCGCCCGACCCGGGCGTGCTGTCCGTGGAGCGCTATGTCACCCCCGAGGGCAAGCGGCTGCGGTTCGCCAACGTCTTCGCGGCCAACGATCCCGAGTCGACGCTGATGAACGTCAAGCAACTGGAGGATCTGGGCGCCATCAGAGGGCCGATCGGCGTCGTCATCAACTGCCGCCCGGACCGGGTGGAGCGCAACGGCCAGATGGGCACGATCGTCCCCGACCTCGCCGCAGAGACGGTGTTCCTGATCGGCCACCCGACCAAGAGCGCCCGCGACGCGATTCCGGCCGGCTTCACCGGGCGGGTGGTGGATCTCGGCGGCGACCGCCGGGACCCCGGGGAACTGACCGCGGCGATCCTCGCCGAACTCGGCCCGGATTCCTCGCTGGTGGCGATCGGCAACATCCACGGCCAGGGCGAGCTGTTCCTGGAATGCCTCGCCGAGCTGCCGCTGGACGACTCCGAGGACCTGCTCGACGCCCTTACCGGCGACGGGCTGGACCAGGAGACGATCCAGATAGCCATACCCCGACCGCGGGTCTCGGTGGCCCGCCCGCCCGAGCCGGAGCCGTACAGCTGGGTGGCACCGCTGGAGACACCGACGTACGCCCTCCGCATCCCGGGACAACGCGACCTCGCCCGCCGGTTCGCCGCCCGCCAGGAGCGGCCCGACGAACCGAGCGCCGCAGGCGACTCGTACCACCCCCACGACCAGTACCACGCCTACGATCCGCCCCAGTCCATGAGGAACCCGTGATCCCCCCCGACCTCAACGCCCAGACCGCCGCACTCGGGATCGCCCTCGGGCTGGTCTTCTCGCTCGTCTGCTACCTGACCACCAACCTCTCGCCGGGGGGAATGATCACCCCGGGGTGGATCGCCCTCACACTCGTCACCGACGTGTGGCTGGCCGGGCTGATGGTCTGTGTGGCGGCGCTCACGTACTTCATGACGAAGCTGTTGCAGCGCACGGTGATTCTCTACGGCAAGCGGCTGTTCGCCGCCGTGGTGCTGTGCGCGGTGCTTGTGCAGACCACAGTGATGCTCGCCCTGAGTCACGAGTTCCCGCTGCTGTACACGTCACAGACCCTCGGCTTCATCGTCCCCGGCCTGGTCTCCTACCAGATGGTCCGCCAGCCCATGGCGGCCACGGTCATCTCGACCACGGCGGTGACGCTGGCCACGTACGTCGTGCTGGTCTCCGGCCTGTTGATGGGCGCCCTGCCCACCGGCTGACCTGTCCAGCACCCTCTCACCTGACATTTCCAGGAGGATCGGCCATGCACTCCACACCAGTCGGCAGAGGCAACAGCCCGACCCGCCGCGCCGTGTTCCGTACGATCGCGGGCGTGGCGGCCGCCGGGGCGGCGGGCGGGTTCGCCTGGGACCGCTTCGGGCGGGGCAGCGACGACGATGCCGGGACGACCGCCGACGGTACGGCCTCCGGCCCGGGCTCCCGGTCCGCCGGTCCCCACACGTACGAGCGGCTGTCCGCCCCCGGCCGCACCGTGGTCCGTGCCGCCGACGGCGGCACGCTCGCCACGTTCACCGACGGCGCCCGTACGGCCGTGCTGACCGGGCCCGCCCGCACCTTCAGCGAGCCGCGGACCACCGAGTCCAAGGTGACCACGGACGCCTGGGTGCGCGTGCTGCCGCACGCGTGGCAGCGGGGCATGGAGAAGTCCGCGTGGTTCAAGAGCTGGTTCCCCAAGACACTCGGCGACAAAAGCCCGGACGTCTTCGCGGTGGCGTTCCAGTACAGCAGCGCCGGGGCGCCCGACAAGAAGAACGCCGACGGCGTGCGCTACGCGGGCACCGCGCACTTCGGCCCGCGCAACGCCGCGGTCAAGAACCCGTTGGACTTCGCCTACTACGACGAGAAGTCCGACTTCTACGACTATCTGGGCGTCGACTGGGACTTCCCGGACGGCACGCGCGTGCAGCCGGAGAACGACCGCTACGGCTGTGTCGACTGCTCCGGCTTCCAGCGTCTGGTGTGGGGCTACCGCCTGGGCATCCCCCTGCACAACACCAACACCAAGGGCACCGGTCTGCCGCGCCGCGCCTACGCCATCGCCGCCCACGGCCCCGGCCGCACGGTGATCCCGCACACCGGCACGCGGCAGGCCACCGACCTGGACGTCCTGCAACCCGGCGATCTGGTCTTCTTCGCCATCATCAAGGACCGGCCGGACTTCATCGACCACGTCGGCATATACATGGGCCTCGACGACAAGGGCCGGCACCGCTTCTACTCCAGCCGCTCCGCCGCCAACGGCCCGACCCTGGGTGACCTGTCGGGCCACGCGCTGCTGGACGGCACCGACTTCTACGCCCGCGGCTTCCGGGCGGCCCGCCGACTGTGACGTGACTCCACGATGTGACTCCACCGCCGACGCATCGCCGCCTGACCTGACCTGCTGAGCCGAGGACCACCGCCATGACCGCCATCCCCGCCGTCCAGCCCACCGGCGCGCGCCGAGGCCGCAAGGCGGCGAACCGCCGCTTCAGCCTGCCGGAAGACGCCCCACGCTGGGAGCGCCCGGCGCTCGCCGCGGTGCTGGCCGTCGCCGCGGCGCTGTACTCCTGGGGCATCGGGCACGCCGCGCTCCACCCCTTCTACGGTGCGGCGATACGGTCGATGGCGGGCAGCTGGCGGGCGTTCTTCTTCGGCGGGCTCGACACCGCCGGTTCGATCAGCATCGACAAGCTGCCCGGCGCCTTCTGGCCCGACGCGGTCTCCGTCTGGCTGTTCGGCCCGCACACCTGGGCGGCCGCGCTTCCGCAGGTCGTCGAAGGTGTGCTCACCGTATGGCTGTTGCACCGGATCGTACGGGCCTGGGCCGGTCCGTTCGCCGCGCTGATCGCCGCGCTGGCACTCACCCTCACCCCGGTCACCGTGGCGCTCAACCGGGCCACCATCCCGGACACCACGCTCACTCTGCTCCTGGTGGCGGCCGCCGGGGCGCTGCAGAAGGCGGTACGCACCGAGCGGCTGCTGCCGCTGATCACCTGCGGGGTCTGGGTCGGGCTCGCCTTCCAGGCGAAGATGCTGCAGGCGTGGCTGGTACTGCCGGTCTTCGCCGCCGTGTACCAACTCGTCGCACCCGGCGCGCCGTTGAAGCGGGCCCTGCGCCTCCTGCTGGGCGGGGCGGTCGCGCTGGCGGTCTCCTGCTTCTGGATACTGATCGCCTGGGCGACACCGGCCGCCAACCGGCCGTACCTCGACGGAACGTCCGAGAACAATCCGTTCGCCCTGGTCTTCGGCTACAACGGTCTCAGCCGCTTCAGCAGTGATTCCACCGCGTTCGGCGCCGTCGCGGGCACCGCCGCCAGCCGCACCACCGGCAACACCGGCTGGGACATGCTGATCAACGACACGATCGGCCCGCAGGTCGCCTGGTTCCTGCCGCTCGCCGTGCTGGCCACGATCCTGGGCGTCGCCCGGCGCGCCGGGCGAGAGCGAACCGACCTGACGCGCGCGGGATTCCTGATCTGGGGTGGCTGGCTGGCCGTGCACACCCTGGTGTTCAGCGTCTCCAACGGCAACCACGCCTACTACACGGCCGTCATCGCCCCGGCGCTCGCCGCGCTGGCCGGCGGCGGCCTCGCGCTCTTCCACTCGGAGTACGAGGCGAAGTACCGGGCGAAGCCGGCGCCCGGGGACGAGCCGGAGCGGGAGCCGGAACCGGGGTACGAGCAGGAGACCTGGTACCAGCTCGGGTGGGACCCGAGATACGACCCGGAACCGGATACGAGGGACGAGCCGGAGCAGGAGGCCGAGCCGGCGGCAGCGGCGGTCGGCCGGCGGCACATGGTGCTGCCGGCGGCGATCGCGTTGACGGTGGCGTGGGCGCTGGTGCTCGACTGGCCGACCCTCTTCGTCTCCTGGCTGCTGCCGGTCGCCGTGATGCTCGCGCTGTGCGGCGTGGTGGGCCTGTGGAGCCGCGGGCCGCGCACTTCCCCGCGGATGGTCAACGCCGCCCTCGCCGCCGGGATCGCGGCCACCCTGGTCGTGCCGGCCGGCTGGGCGGTCTCCGGCCTCGACCCGCTCTACGCGGGCGCCACCGCCTCACCGATGGCCGGTCCGGTCGGCAAGTCGTACAGCGAGCATCCCCATCGCGCTCCGCGCAGGAGAGGGCTCGACCGGCCCAGCGCCCGCGACGCCGCCCTGCTCGACTACCTCACCACACACCGCCGCGGCGAGAAGTACCTGCTCGCCGCCCAGGCCGCCTACAGCGCCGAACCCCTGCTGCGCGCGAAGTCCGAGCCCATCCTCGTCATGGGCGGCTTCACCGGCAGCACCCCCTTCCCGACCGCACAGCAGCTCGGCAGCCTCGTCACCACCCACCAGCTGCGCTATGCGCTGCTCACCACCGAGCGTCCCACCACTCCCGCCACCACCTGGGTGAAATCCCACTGCACCCGCATCCCGCCCACCGCCTACGGCCTGCGGACCGACGGCAGCTTCACCCTCTACGACTGCGCCTCCAAGCGGTGAGGCGCCGCCCGCGAACCCAGTGATCGCGGTCCTGTTCTCGACCTCGGCCCGATGGTTACCGGCGATCAGGCGGCCCCGTCGGTCAGCGCCTCGTAGGAGGCGTGCGAGGTGCGCCGCTTGATCTCCCCTGCACGACCTCGGCCCCGCTTGCCGATCAGCGCATCGCTGCCCTCACGTGTGACCGACTGCTGTGCCATATGCCGCAGCGCGACCGGACGGACGATGACGAGGCCCACTGCCGCCGCTGCACCCACGGCCAGGAGCTGGCCGAGAAGGTCGATGCCCACACCGGCGACCACGGCGGCAACCAACGCGGCGCCCGCCAGTAATCCGAAGACCAGTGTCAGGGTGACAGCAAGAGGTAGACCGCGCTTCCGTACGTGGCGGCTGCGGGCCGTCGGACCCGTCGCTGATCGGGAACCGCAAGCGGCCCAGGCGGCTGCCAAGGCGCCCCCGCCACCCAGCCGAAGGCATCGAGCCGTCGAACCTGGTCGGCACGCCGGTTGCCTCGTGCGGGGAGGGAGCATGCCATGTCCTCACTGTGTGTGACATAGGAGGAACATAGAGGCGGCCCGAATACTGGGCGGGCCGGCATTCACTGCTTCGATGGGATGACATGAACCCGAAAAGACGCAACGTCACGTTAATGGCCGCGACGTTCCTTGTCGCCTCCGCAGTGACTGGCATCGCACCGTCCGCCCAGGCCGCACCTCAGGCCGCCGCCCAGGCCTGCGCGTACAAGGCGACCCACCTGCCGGTACCGGAGGGCATCAAGGCCGGGTCCGTGACGGCGACGGCCGGACCCGGGGTATACGCGGGGGAGGTCGAGTTCCCCGAGGAGGACTCGCTGCAGCATGCCGTCCTCTGGTCGGGCGGTAAGGTCACCGACCTGGGGCCCGCAGCCGGCGCCGATTTCGACCTCATGGTCAGCGACGTGAACACCAAGGGCACCGTCGTGGGGCAGGGCGCCCAGATCACCGGTTCGACGGAGGGCTTCCCGACCTGGTCCTGGTTCCCGGTCGTCTCCCGCAACGGCAAGCTGGAGAAGCTTCCGGTGCTCCCCAACACCCACGACGTGCACACCAGCGCGATCGCGGAGAACGGGGACATCTACGGCCACGGCTACGGCGCCGACCCGAACTACACCGAGGTCTACAAGTGGCCGGCCGACCAGCCGGGCACCGTGGTCAAGCTGCCCGGCCTCCCCCGCGGCAGCCAGGTCGAGGGCGTCGACAGCGACGGCACGGTGGCGATCACAGTCGTCGACAACCCCAAGGGCACCTGGCTGCCCTACCTGTGGAAGGACGGCGTCGCCAAGCGGCTGCCGATCCCGGCCGGCGCGGCGCACGCCCAGGTCACGGGGATCTCGAACGGCTACGTGATCGGCAAGGCCTTGACCTCCGACTTCGACCCGTCCGCCGTCCTGTGGAACAAGGATGGCAAGGCGACGGCCCTGCCGAAGGGTCAGAGCGCCTCCGCCATCAACAGCCAGGGCCTGATCCTCGGCACCGACCAGAGGCTGGTCGCCAGCCTATGGCAGCTGACCACCAGCGTGGGGGCCGCCCCGAGCGACGGCTCGCTCTACGCGCTCGCCGACGACGGGACGCTGGCAGGGGCGAAGGCCCGCGCAGGCAGCACCTTCCCGCGGTTCCCTGCCGTTTGGCGCTGCAGCTGATCCGCACCACCACCAGAAGGGCGTCTCGCCGGTCGGCGGGGCGCCCTTCGCCGTTCCCTGGACGCAGTCATTGCATGTGCTCACTCCACGAGGCAGTTGACACCTTGCTCTAGCACCTGCAAGTATTTGTTTGCAGATGGAGGAGGAGCATGGAGCTTTCCGAAGTGACGGGTGACCGGCTGGTGCAGATCCTGGCCACGCTCGCCAACCCGCACCGGATGCGCATCCTGGCCGCCTTGGCGGGCGGCGAGGACTACGTGAGCCGGCTGGCGCGCGAAATGGGGATCAGCCGTGCGCTGCTTCAGGTCCACCTGCGCAAGCTGGAAGCGGCAGGGCTGGTCACCTCGAGACTCGTGCTCTCCGAGGACGGCAAGGCCATGAAGTACTACGACATCGAGCCGTTCTCGCTGCACCTCACGCCCGAGGCCCTCGCAGTGGCCGCGCTCTCACTCACCGCTGACCAAAGTCAAGGAGACCGTAAATGAGCTCTGTGCAGCTGGCCGCTTACGACGACGGCATGATCTGGTCCTTCGGGTCCATGGGATTCATCCTCGTGTGCGCGGTGCTCGTGATCTGGCCGACGATCGCGGTGTGGCGTGCCAAGACCGTGATGTCCAGGGAGAGCGACTACAAGAGCATCGCGGAGAAGGCGGTGATGGCCCAGCAGGACATGGAGCGGGAACTGGTCGAGGTGCGCCTCCAGCTCAACGACATGAGCGACCGGGTCAAGGGCGTCGAGCGAGTCCTCAAGGACGTCGAGTGACTCGACGCCACCCGGTCATACGTCTCTAGGAACTCATCCGCAGAGCCCCCACCCGCAGCCCCGGCTGGAAGGACAACTCCGTGTTCAGGAACGCCGTAATGACCGAGACGCCGACGGCCGCCCTGGCGGTGGCCCCCGAACCGGCGGCCGAGCAGGCACCGCGCCAGGGCGGAGTCCGACCGCCGGGCGCCGGTGGTGACCTGGTGCTGGCGAACAGCGGCATCGTGGTCCGGCTGGTTCCGAACCCGGCGTTCGACGGCCGCCCCGGACTCGCGCTGCTGTCCGATGACGCACCGGTGGCGCTGACCCCGGCCCTGGCCGGTTCCGGCCGAGTGCTGGCCGGGGCGCTGCACGGCCGGCGCGGTGAGCGGCCATGGTCACTGGCCTGGGGCCGGCTGCCCGCCGGGGAGTTCAGCGTCTGCGCGGAGTTCGTCGGCGAGACGCAGGGGGGCGCCCCACGCACGATTCTGGCCACGCGGCTGGGCCCCGACTTCTGGCTCGCCGAGACTGTGGGGGACTATCGCGGGGTCACCGTCACGACCGCACAGAACCGGCTGCACAGCGCCCTGTGGCCGGTACCCGCAACGCCTCACATGCTCTGAGACTGTCCTGAGATCACTTTGGCATCGTCCTGTCATTGCAGGAGGTTGACAGTCTGACGAGCTGACAGTTCCGCGTCAGAGCGGCAGGATTCAGACCGACGGGGGAATCCTGATGGTTCGCGAGCGAGCCTGATCATTTCTGAACGAGCACTGACGAACCTGACTTGTATCGGGATCGTCCCCCCGACATGACCTGTTTGTACCTCGCCTCCGGCGAGGTGGTGGGGGGAGTCCTGGATGTCCAAAGGCGTGACAACACCATCGTTCGCCGTCATCTCCGGCGCGCAGGTGCGGGACGCACTGCACGGCCAGGAGAAGAGGATCGTCGAACTGGTCGAGGAGACCTACCGGCTGCACGGAGCCGGACAGACCGTCAATCCTCCGTCCTACTTCCTGCGCTTTCAGGACCGCCCCACGGCCCGGATCATCGCTCTGCCCGCCTCCCTCGGCGGCCGGCAGCGGCTGGACGGCCTGAAGTGGATCTCCAGCTTTCCCGAGAACGTCGCGGGCGGGCTTCCCCGGGCCTCCGCAGTGCTCGTCCTCAACGACCACGACACCGGCTACCCCTTCGCCTGTCTGGAAAGCTCCATCGTCAGCGCCACCCGCACCGCCGCCTCCGCGGCCCTGGCGGCCGACGTCCTCACCCGTGACAGCCGGCGCCCCACGCGGGTCGGCTTCATCGGCACCGGACTGATCGCGCGGTACATCCACACCTACCTCACGGGCACTGACTGGTCCTTCGAGGAGACCGGGCTGTACGACCTGTCCGCGGAGTCCGCCGAGGGCTTCCGCTCCTACCTCGAGAACACCGGCGACGACAGCCGGGTCACTGTGCACGACAGCGCCGAGGACCTGATCCGTTCCTGCGACCTGGTGGTATGCGCCACCGTCGCGGCGGCACCGCACATCACGGACCCGTCGTGGTTCGCCCACAACCCGCTGGTGCTGAACGTGTCGCTGCGCGACCTGTCGCCGGAGATCATCCTCTCTGCCACGAACGTCGTCGACGACGTCGAACACTGTCTGAAGGCGGACACCTCACCGCACCTGGCCGAACAGCGCGTCGGGCACCGGGAGTTCCTGCACGCCACCCTCCCCGAGGTGTTGGCCGGCAAGGCCGGCCTGCCCACCGGCCGGCCCCTGGTGTTCTCCCCGTTCGGCCTCGGTGTCCTCGACCTCGCGGTCGGCGGCTTCGTCTACGAGGAGATGCAGCGACGTGGCGAACTGGCCGTCGTCGACAACTTTTTCCACGAACTGGACCGATACGGGCGCGGCTGATCCGGCCCACCCGATCGACCCTTCCCACCGGTGACGCACGGCCACAAGCCATGCCCCCGGTCGCGCCGCAGGTGCCCCCACCACCTGCCGCGCCGGCCCAAGAGCGTGCGGAACGACAGCCTCCCCCACAAGCACGGTTCCCGCTCACTCGCCAGTACGCACCACAGCCACAGCATGCGGGCGTCCTCAGTGGGGACGCACCCCTCTTGCGCATGCATTCAGAGGGAGAACATGAGATTCCTGGTTCTGGGCTCGGTCGAAGCGTGGACGACGCCCCACCACAAGATCGCCCTCAGCGGGTCCAAGCTGAGAACCGCCTTCGCCGCGTTGGTCCTCGCGCGAGGCAGAGTAGTACCGGACTCCCGGCTCTCCGCCCTTCTGTGGGGCGAGGAGCCCCCAACGACGTCGGCCGCCCAGATCCAGACCTACATGTCGCGGCTGCGCCAACTGCTCGGCGATCACGCCGAGGTGGTCCGGCAGCGCCCCGGTTACCTCCTGCGACTGCCGGACGGTACCGGGCAGGAGGGCACGTGGGACACCGACGTGGCCGAGTTCGAGCACTTCGCCGCGCTCGGCCGTGACGCGCTGGCCGCGGGCGAGGCGGACCGCGCCGCCGACCTGCTGCGCCGGGCGCTGGCGGTCTGGCGCGGGCCCGTGCTCGGCGGCGTGACCGAGTTCCTGGCCGAGGCCGAGCGCGGCCGGCTGGAGGAGATGCGGCTGACCGTCCTGGAGCGACGCATCGACGCCGACTTCGCCCTCGGGCGCCACGCCGAACTCGTCTCCGAACTGATCGGCCTGGCCGCCGCCCACCCGCTCCGCGAGCAGCTGTGCGGCCAGCTCATGACCGCCCTGTACCGGTGCGGCAGGCAGGCCGACGCACTCACCGTGTACCAGGACTGTCGCCGGACCCTGGCCGACGAACTGGGCATCGACCCCACCCCGTCGCTCCAGGGGCTGTACCAGTCCATTCTGGTCGCCGCACCCGTACTGGCCACCCCGCGTGAGATAGCCCCCCGGGCCGAGGAGCACAGACAGGCGCCCGCCGAACTACCGCCCGCACTCTGGGATTTCACCGGCCGTGAGCAGGAGGCCATCCGGCTGCGGACCCAGCTGGCCACCCCGCCCCGCGCCGGGACACCGGCCGTCGGCGTGGTCACCGGCATGCCCGGCGTGGGCAAGACCTCGCTCGTGCTGCATGTCGCGCACCAACTCGTCGACGACTACGCCGACGGCCAGCTCTGGGTGGACCTGCGCGGTAGCTCGTCGTCCCCGCTGGACCCCGCCGACGCGCTCGCCGGCCTGCTGAGGGCGCTGGGCGTCGACAGCCGGGACATCCCGCCCGGCCTGGCCGAGCTCACCCGGCTCTACCGCAGCACGCTGGCCGACCGGCGCTGTCTGATCATGCTGGACGACGCCGCGGGCCCCTGGCAGGTCCGGCCCCTGGTGCCCGCCGCGCCCGGCTGCGGCGTGCTGGTCACCGGCCGGTCCCGGCTGAGCGCCCTGGAAGGCGTACGTCCCCTCGTCCTCGGTACCTTCACCCGGGCCGAGGCGACCGCTCTGTTGTGCAGCACGGTCGGCGAGGAGCGGTTCGCCGCCGAACCGGAGTCGGCCGAGGAACTCGCGGCGGCGTGCGGGGGGCTTCCGTTGGCGGTGCGGATAGCCGGATCACGACTGGCCGCCAGGCCGCACTGGACGCCGCGCAGCCTGGCCGACCGGTTGACCGATCCGCGGCGCAGCCTGGACGAGCTGTGCCTCGCCGATCTGCGGGTGCGCGACACCCTGGAGGCCGGCTACCGCCTGCTGGCCGAGCCCGCCCAGCGCGCGCTGCGCATGCTGGCACGGCACGACGTCCCCGCCTTCAGCGCCCGCACCGCGTCGCTGCTGCTCGAACTGCCGCTGGACGCGGCGCAGGACGTGCTGGACCTCCTCGTCGACGACCACCTGCTGGAGCCCGTCGAGGGCGAGAACCGCGGCTACCGCATGCACCGGCTGGTCCGGGCCTTCGGTCTGGAGCGGGCGACATGGGGCGAGCCGGGCCGGGAACAGCACACGGCGCTCGACCGGGCCGGCCGGCCACATCGGCGACTGGTCAGCGAGCGCGTCGAAGTGGCCTGAACCGCTGTCCCTTCTTCCGCCGAGGAGAAGGGACAGCGGGTGCGCACGGACCGCGAGATCCGCGGAGGCCCTGCCGGGCGGGTGGTCCCGTACCTGAGCTTCAAGGCTCAGCGCCTCAGGAGGCGATGGAGACCGAGCCGCCGCCGGACCTGGCGATCACCTTGTGCGACGAGGCGGCGTCCGTCTTGACGGTCACCTTCTCATCCCCGCCCTCGGCGTCCGCGTCGACGGCGTACGACCCGGCGGGCAGCCGTACGCTCAGGTCACCGCCGTCGGTGCTCACATCGGCGCTGTCCGGCGCGGACGTGAACACGGCGTCGGCGTCACCGCCACCGCTGGCGATCCTGACGGTGGTGGAGGCAAGTTGCTCCGCGGTCGCACTGCCGCCCTCGGTGGCGACGGTGAGCTTTCCGGCCAGGCCCTTGACCTCGGCGTCACCGCCCTCGGAGTTGAGGCTGACGGTCAGCTTCCGCGGCACCTCGATCCGGTACGAGACCTCACAGGGCGAGGAGTCCCCCGAACAGCCGGGGGTTTCGAGGGAGAGCGTGGAGCCGCTCACCGCGTGCCGGGTCTTGGGCTTGGAGCCCGAGTAGAGGAACTTCTCGGTGACCTGTACGGTCGTGCGGTCGCTAGCAACCAGTTCGATGAGGCCGCCGTTGCTCTTCACGCTCAGCGCCGAGACGGCTTCCTTCACCGTGTACGAGCTGCTCTCGGACGTCTCGTCGCCCGACGTGCAGCCGGCTACGAACGCCATGAGCGTCAGTGCTGCTGCGGCGGAAGCCTTGGTCTTCACGGAGTGTTTCCTTTGCCTTGAGTGACACGGCGCACAGAGGCCCCAAGGCCCCAGTCGACAAGTCTGCTCAACCCGTGGAAGTGCTGTCAGGCGACTGCGTTGGCAGGAGCCTGCGGTGGCAGGTTGTTGCCGCCGCGGGCGCACCGGGCACCCCCCTCCGGCCGGTTCCGGTGTGCCATGGTGATGCGTGCCTCGGCCGACCGCCCGGGGCCGCCGCGTTCGCCGTCCGAACGCGAGATAACCCACACCCCCGGCCTCGGCGGCCATGGTGTGCGCGGACCGACGGGGGGCCTGGGACATGGACGTTCGTGGTGGTCAGGCACCCGTGCCGCCCGGTGGGAAGTCGTTGCCATGGATGGGCGATAGGTGCGCGATAGGTGCGCCCTCCAGGCTGATCGCCGTCAGCCGGCGGCCCGCGGCATCAACCCACGGGCCCCGGAACAAAACGATCAAGCAGCGGAGGGCAGCCACTATGGGCCGTCCCGTGCTCAACGGAATTCTGGCGGCCATTGGGGAAACACCCTTGGTGGAGCTGGGAAAGTTCTTCCCTGGGCTTGGTTCCAGGGTCTTCGCCAAGATGGAGAGGTTCAACCCGGGAGGAAGCGTCAAGGACCGGTCCGCCCTCGGGATGCTGCTGCGCAGAATCCAGGACGGCGAACTCGTCCCGGGGCGCTCGGTCGTCGTCGAGTCGAGCTCCGGAAACTTGGCCGTCGGGATCGCGCAGATCTGCCGCTACTACGGAATCGACTTCATCTGTGTCGTCGATGCCAAGACCACACAGCAGAACCTGGCGCTGCTGCACGCCTATGGCGCCAGGCCCGAGGTGGTCCTGACACCGGACCCCGAGTCGGGCGAGTACCTGGCTGCGCGGCTGGCACGGGTGCGCGAACTGGTGGCCACCGTGCCGGGCGCCTACTGGCCCAACCAGTACTCCAACCTGCACAATCCGCAGGCACATCGCAACACGATGAGGGAGATCGTCGAATCGCTGGACGGGAAGGTGGACTACCTGTTCGCCGCCGTCAGCACCTTCGGCACCCTGCGCGGATGCTCCGAGTACCTGCGCGAACAGGGGATGGACACCACCGTCGTGGCGGTCGACGCGGTGGGCAGCAGGATCTTCGGACAGCAGGGAGCACCCCGGCTCATCCCCGGGCACGGAGCCTCGGTTCCGCCGGCGCTCCTGGATCCTGACGCGGCCGACCACGTGGTGCATGTGTCCGACATCGACTGTGTCGTGGCCTGCCGTCGGCTGGTGCTCTCCGAGGCGGTCCTCGCCGGGGGCTCCTCCGGCGCGACCGTGGCGGCACTGGAGAAGTTCGCCGACCGCATCGATCCCGACTCCAACTGCGTTCTGATCTTCCCGGACGGGGGCGACAGATACCTGGACACCATCTACTCGGACCAGTGGGTCAGCTCGTCCTTCGGGGAGATCTCCCATCTGTGGAAGCAGCAGAAGGACAGCGACGGCTGACCCCTGCCATCCGCCCGTCCTGGTCAGCCGGCTCCCGCACAGCGCCCCGGCGGGCCCTCAGGCGTGTCGCGCACGCCCGCGCGGTACTTGAATGAATCGAACGAGAAGGGAGAGCCGCTCGTGCCCTCCAACGGTCCGCCGGCTACCCCCACGACCCCATCCCAGCCGGGAAGAGGTCAGCCGGAACCCCTGGTCGAGAGAGTGGCCGCGTGGTCGGCCCGCCGCCGCAAGACCGCATTGTTCGGCTGGCTGCTCTTCGTCGTGCTCACCTTCGTGGTGGGCGCGGCTGTGGGCGGCAAGGGCCCGCAGAACCACGACCCGGGAGAGTCGGGCCGGGCCCAGGCCATGGTCGAAGAGGCGGGCGACGACACCCGGCCGCCCGGTGAGAATGTCCTCATCCAGGCTCGCGACGGCTCCCCGGGCTTCCGCAGCGACACCGCGCTTCAGCAGGCCGTCCAGGACGTCGGTACGGCGCTGCGTGGCCTGACCGGCAAGGTGTCGGACGTGGTGGTCCCGACACCCGCCGAACCCGGCGGCCTGGTCTCCTCCGACGGCCGCTCCGTGCTCGTCACGTTCTCGCTCGCCGGACCCGGTCACGGCTGGGACAACGCGGCGGGCGTCGTCGAGGAGACCCAGCGGCGCATCGCGCAGGTCGCCGAGGACCACAAGGGACTGAAGATCGTCCAGGCCGGTGACGCCAGCGTCGACTTCGCCGTCGAGCAGGCCACCAGCGAGGACTTCGGCACCGCCGAAATGACCTCCATCCCCCTTACGTTGGCCATCCTCCTCGTGGTGTTCGGCGCGCTGATCGCGGCGGGCATCCCGCTGCTGCTCGCCGTGACGGCCGTCCTCGCCTCCATGGGGCTGCTGACCCTCGCGGCCAACTGGCTCCCGGTGAACGACACGGCCTCCTCCGTGGTGCTCCTCGTCGGCATGGCCGTAGGCGTCGACTACACCCTGTTCTATCTGCGTAGGGAGCGGGAGGAACGGCTGGCCGGCCGCGACACGGAACAGGCCCTGCGGGTCACCGCGGCCACCTCCGGGCGGGCCATCGTGATCTCCGGGCTCACCGTCGCCGTCTCCATGGCGGGCCTCTTCCTCACCGGCATCGACACCTTCACCGGCATGGCCGTCGGCACCATCGCCGTGGTGCTGCTCGCCGTCGTGGGCTCACTGACCGCGCTGCCCGCCGTGCTGTCCATGCTCGGTCCGAAGGTGGACGGCCTGCGCCTGCCCTGGATCGGCCGACGCCGCGCCGAGGCCCGCGAATCCCGGGTCTGGACGGCCGTCGTGACCCAGGTCGTGCGTCGGCCGCTGGTGTGGGGCGGTGCGGCGGTCGCCGCGCTCGTACTGGCCGCGCTGCCGGCCGCCGGGATGCGGCTGGCCGACCCCGGGCTCCAGGAGCGGTTCCCGGACAGCGTGCCGGAGATCTCCCACCTGGTCGCCATCCAGGAGGCGTTCCCCGGCAAGCCGGCACCTGCCCAGGTCGTGGTCACCGGCGACGCCGTCGGCACCGGCGCCTTCGACAAGGCGGTCACCGCCCTGCGCGAGCAAGTCGCCAAGAGCGGCGGAGCACTCGCCGAACCGGTCCGGACCGCGGAGATCGGCGACGGCGGGACCGTCGTCGTCACCGTCCCGCTGGCGGGTACCGGGAACGACGCCAAGTCGCTGAAGGCGCTGGATCTGCTGCGCGAGAAGGCACTGCCGCGCAGCCTCGGCGAGGTGGACGGACTGCGCTACGCGGTCACCGGCCAGACGGCCGGCCCGGCCGACATGGCGGCCGCCCTGGACAGCCGTACGCCGGTCGTCTTCGCCTTCGTGCTGGTCTTCGCGTTCCTGCTGCTCGTCTCCGCATTCCGGTCACTGGCGATCCCGCTGGTGTCCATCGCGCTGAACGTCCTGTCCATCGGAGCCGCGTACGGAGTCGTCACGCTGATCTTCCAGGACGGCCACCTCAGCGGCCTGCTGGGCTTCGAGTCGTACGGCGGGATCATCAGCTGGCTCCCGCTCTTCATGTTCGTGATCCTCTTCGGTCTGTCGATGGACTACCACGTCTTCATCCTCAGCCGGATCAGGGAACTGCGCATGGACGGCGCCGACACGAGGACCGCGGTGACGCGGGGCATCGGCGGCAGCGCCGGCGTCGTCACCAGCGCCGCCGTGGTCATGATCGCCGTGTTCTCGATCTTCGCCACGCTGTCCATGCTCGACTACAAGATGCTCGGCCTCGGCATGGCGGTGGCCATCCTGGTGGACGCCACGCTGGTGCGCGGAGTGCTGCTGCCGGCGGCGCTGACCCTGCTCGGGGATCGCAGCTGGAGGCTGCCACGGGCGCTCGCCTGGATTCCCGCCGTGGCCGCCGAGAAGACCCCTCAGCCGCCCGCCGACCACGAGGAGGCGGCGCCGGACAGCGGTACGGAGGACCGGACGAAGGACATCGAACGGGTCTGAGCCTCGGCCCTCGGAAACCACACGGCCCGGCCGCCCCCACCACGGGGCAGCCGGGCCGTGCTCTGTCGCCACCATGGCCAGATAGCTCCGGTAGAGCCGGAGTATGGGAGCGCTCGACAGGATGAACAGCACGATGCCCGCAGCCTGACGGACGTGATCCCGGGCCGCGGAGCCCGCTGCGGCCGACTGGCCGTCAGCACCACTCATCATCCGACGAGGAGACCTGTCATGGCCGACGAGCGTGCCGACGACCGCATCTACCACGTAGTCCTCAACGACGAGGAGCAGTACTCGATCTGGCCGGCGGACCGTGACATCCCGGCCGGCTGGCGAGCGGCGGGTACCACGGGAAGCCGCGAGGAGTGCCTCACCCGCATCGGCGAGGTCTGGACGGACATGCGCCCGCTGAGCCTGCGCCGACGCATGGAGCAGGCGAGCGCCTGACCCTCACCCCCACCGCCGTCGGCCTGCCGCTGGCGAGTCGGGCGCCACCGCGCCGCACCCCATCCACCGCTGACCACCCAGGAGTACCCATGAAGTCCGAGTCGGCACGGAACGGCTCGCTCGACGAGGCCATCACCGTCCATGAACTCGTCGCGAAGCAGGCGGCTCGGACGCCGGACGCGATCGCCGTCACCGACGGGTCACAGAGCCTCACCTACGCGGAACTGGCTGAGCGGTCGAGCCGGCTGGCTCACCTCCTGCGCGACCACGGAGTTGTCGCGGACTCCAGGGTCGGCATCTGCCTGGGCCGCGGTCTGGACCTGGTGACCGCGGTACTGGGAGTGTGGAAGGCGGGTGCGGCGTACGCGCCGCTGGACCCGGCCCAGCCGAGCGCCCGGCTGGAATGGCTGCTTCAGGATCTGGGAGCCGGTCTCGTCCTGACCGACGGGGCGATGGCGCCCACCGTCGAGCGCGCGGGCGTACGCGCACTGGACCTCTCATCCGTCGACGCCTGCCGGGACCTCGCCCAGCGCCCGGCCGACGGCCCGGCCGCCGAGGTGGACCCGGCCCAGGCGGCATACGCCATTTACACCTCCGGATCCACCGGCCTGCCCAAGGGTGTGGTCATCACTCACGAGGGCATCGCCAACCGGGTTCGCTGGGCGGTCGACACGCATGCGCTCGGGGCCCGGGACCGGGTTCTGCAGAAGACGGCCGTCACCTTCGACGCCTCCTGCTGGGAGATCTTCGCCCCGCTCGTCAGCGGCGGCACGCTGGTACTCGCCCCGGCCGGAGCCGAACGCGACCCCGCCGCCCTGCTGCGGGCGGTGGCCGAGCACGACGTGACCGTCCTCCAGATCGTCCCCTCGGTCCTCCAGGCGCTCGCCGAGGAGTCCGGCTGGGAGCAGTGCACCGCGCTGCGGCTGCTGTTCTCGGCCGGTGAACCCCTGCACGCCGAACTGGCCCAGCGTGTCCTGGCCCGGCGGCCCGGCCTGACCATCTGGAACACCTACGGCCCCACCGAGTGCGCCATCGACGTCACCGCACACCGCTTCGACCCGGCCGTCAAGACCGGACCGGTGCCCATCGGCCGGCCCATCCCCGGCATGCGCGTGCTGGTCCTCGACGCGGCCGGCGCCCCCGCCGCCGTCGGCGCACCCGGCGAACTGCACGTCGGTGGCGTCGGCGTGGCCCGTGGCTATCTCGGCCGGCCGGACCTCACCGCGGACCGCTTCGTGCCCGACCCGTACGGGAAGACCGGCGGCGCCCGCCTCTACCGCACCGGCGACAAGGTCCGCTGGAACCGGAACGGCTATCTGGAGTACCTCGGCCGGTTCGACGACCAGACCAAGGTGAACGGCGTCCGTCTCGAACCCGCCGAGATCGAGGCCGCGCTGGTCGCCCACCCCGGCGTCAAGGGCGCCGTCGTCGTCCCCGTCAAGACCGACGACGGTGCCACCCGGCTCGCCGCCCATGTGCTGACGCACACCCACGAAGTCCTCGGTGAACTGCGGGACTTCCTGCGCGACCGGCTGCCCGAGAGCCACATCCCCGCCGCCTTCATGGACGCGGGCGAGTTCCCCCTCACCGCACACGGCAAGGTCGACCGCTCCGCGCTCGCCGCCCGGGGCCTGGACGTCGGCGCGGCACGCACGGAGCCCCGCACCGACGCCGAGAAGCTCGTCGCGGAGATGTGGGAGCAGCTGCTCAAGCGCGAGGACATCAGCGTCCACGACGACTTCTTCCAGCTCGGCGGCTCCTCACTTCAGCTCACCCGGCTCGCCAACCAGTTGCGCGCCGCGGCCAAGCGGGACATCCCGCTGCGCGGCCTGCTGACGGCCACCACCGTTGAGGCCCAGGCCCTGTTGATCGCACCCGAGCCCGCCGAGACGGCAGCCCCCACCGCGCAGCCGACGGACCCCGACGGCATCCCGCCCGTCCCCCGCGGCACAACCCTGCCGGTCTCCTCGGGACAGCGACGGCTGTGGGCCCTGGACCGGATGAACCCGGGCAGCGCCGAGTGGGTGGCCGGTGTCTTCCTGCCGGTCGTGCCGGAAGCGGACGTCGACGCGATACGCACCGCACTGGACGCCCTGGTCGCCCGCCATGAGTCGCTGCGCACCCGGTACGTCACCGTGGACGGCGAGCCCCGTCAGCACATCGACAGCCCCGCCCCCGTCGCGCTGCGCGAGACGGACGTCACCCGCGAGGAGCTCGCCGACCTGCTCGGCACCGCGCTCGGGCACGGCTTCGACCTGGAACGCGGACCACTGGTGCGGGCCACGCTGGTGCGCACCCTCGACGACGGGCAGCGGGTCCTGGTGCTGGCCGTGCACCACATCTGCAGCGACGGCTGGTCGACGCAGGTCCTCCAGCGGGACTTCCACGAACTGATCACCGCCGCCGTCGCCGGCCGCGACCCGCTCCTGCCGCCCCTCGGTGTGCAGTACGCCGACTACGCCGACTGGCAGCGCGCCCGGCTGACCGACGAGGTGATCGAGCGGGAACTCACCCACTGGCGCGCCGCTCTGGACGGCTCCACCGCGGTGGCTCTGCCCACCGACCGGCCTCGTCCCGCCACCCGCGACGGCCGTGGCTCGGTGGCGGCCTTCACCGTTGCGGCACCCGTCGTGACGGCGCTCACCGACCTCGGACGCAGCCGGGGCGCCACGCCGTTCATGACGCTGCTGACCGCCTACGCCACGCTGGTGGCCCGCCACACCGCGCAATGGGACCTGCCGGTCGGCACGCCCGTCGCCGGGCGCGACCGGCCCGAACTCGAGGACGTCGTCGGCTTCTTCCTCAACAACGTTGTGCTGCGCTGCGGGCTGGACGCGGACCTCACCTTCGTCGAGGCCCTGGACCGCGTCCGGGACGCCTGCCGGGACGCCTTCGCCCACCAGGATCTGCCGTTCGACCTCCTGGTGGAGGCCCTGGCCCCCGAGCGGGACCTGTCCCGGACGCCGCTGTACCAGGTCGCCTTCGACCTGCATGACCAGGAGTTCACCGGCCGCGCCACGACCCTGGAGGACACCGGCACCGTCGTGGACTCCTGGCGCCTGGCCCACACCGACCTCACCCTGCTGATGCGCCGGACCGGCGACGGCGGCATGGAGGGCGCCTTCGAGTACGCCACCGCGCTTTTCGAGCCCACCACGATGGAGCGCCTGGCCGACCGGTTCCAGCACCTGCTGCGGGCGGCCGCGGACGCCCCGGACACCCGGCTCTCCGACCTGCCCGTCATGCCTGAGCGCGAGGCCGAACTGCTGACGCTGTGGTCGGTGGGTGCGGGGCCGGTGGTGGAGCGGCCGGTGGTGGAGGTGTTCGAGGAGCAGGCTGCGCGGGTGCCGGATGCGGTGGCGGTGGCCTGTGGCGGGCTGTCGCTGTCGTATGCGGAGCTGGAGGGCCGGGCGAATCGTCTGGCGCATCATCTGCGGGACCTGGGTGTGGGTGCCCAGTCGCTGGTCGGTGTACTGCTGGAGCGGGACGTCGACCTGATGGTGGCACTGTTGGCGGTGTGGAAGGCCGGAGCCGGCTACGTGCCGCTGGATCCGGTCCTGCCCGGTGCGCGGGTGTCGGGGATGCTGGCCGACGCCGGGGCCCGGGTACT
>NZ_JBEXRA010000012.1:0-179894 GCF_040612855.1 Streptomyces sp. NPDC006332 | reverse complement strand
TCGGAACGTCGCGGAATCGGTTTCTCACCAACTTGGCGGTGTTGACGCGACAACCGCTGCGGGCGGACACCCCCGACCCGTCCCCTTCGCGCCGTGCGCGGGTGCGGCGACCCGGTCCCGGGTGCGCGGGCACCTGAAATGAGGGCTCGCGGGTTGCTAGAGAAACGCCAGGTTCACGATGCCGAAGGCTCCTGCGGCGACCAGGGCCGCTGCCGGCATGGTGATGAACCAGCCGAGGATGATGTTCTTGGCCACGCCCCAGCGCACGGCGTTCACGCGCTTGGTTGCGCCGACGCCCATGATCGCGGACGTGATGACGTGGGTCGTGGAGATGGGGGCCTTGAAGATGAAGGCGGTGGTGAACATGATCGACGCGCCGGTCGTCTCCGCCGCGAATCCCTGGGGCGGGTCCAGCTCGATGATCTTCCGGCCGAGCGTCCGCATGATCCGCCAGCCGCCCGCGTACGTGCCCAGTGACAGCATCACCGCGCAGACGATCTTGACCCATACCGGGATCGGGTCGCCGTAGTCCTCGTGGTCCGCGATGACCAGCGCCATCACCACGATGCCCATGGTCTTCTGGGCGTCCTGGAGGCCGTGTCCGAGGGCCATACCGGCCGCCGACACGGTCTGCGCTATCCGGAAACCGCGCTTGGCCTTGTGCGGGTTGGAGCGCCTGAAGAGCCACAGGATCGCCGTCATCACCAGGTAGCCGACGACCAGTCCCACCACCGGCGAGATGAACATCGGGATGACGACCTTGTCCAGCACGCCGCTCCAGTACACGGTCGTGCCGCCGGCCAGCGCCGCCCCGACCATCCCGCCGAACAGGGCGTGCGAGGAGGACGACGGCAGCCCGAAGTACCAGGTGACCAGGTTCCAGGTGATCGCGCCGACCAGCGCCGCGAAGAGGATGCCCATCCCCTTGGACCCCTGGGGGGTCTCGATCAGTCCCTCGCTGACGGTTTTCGCGACCCCGGAGCCGAGGAACGCACCGGCAAGGTTCATGACAGCTGCCATCGCGAGTGCGGCCCGGGGGGTGAGCGCGCGCGTCGAGACCGACGTGGCGATCGCGTTCGCCGAGTCGTGGAAGCCGTTCGTGTACGTGAAGAAGAGCGCGACCGCGATGGTCACGACCAGAGCCAAGGTGTCCATGTAGAGGTCAGGACTCCTTGACGGCGATGGTCTCCACCGTGTTCGCCACATGCTCGAACGCGTCGGCGGCTTCCTCGAGCACATCCACGATCTGCTTGAGTTTCAGCACCTCGATGGCCTCGTACTTGCCGTTGAAGAGCATGGCGAGCAGCTTGCGGTGGATCTGGTCCGCCTGGTTCTCCAGCCGGTTGACCTCGATCCAGTACTCGGTGAGGTTGTCCATGGTGCGCAGGTTCGGCATCGCCTCGGCGGTCAGTTCGGCCGCCCGCGCCAGTACCTCGACCTGCTGCTCGACGCCCTTGGGCAGTTCCTCCACGTTGTAGAGGACGACCAGGTCGACGGCCTCCTCCATGAAGTCCATGATGTCGTCGAGGGACGACGCGAGGTTGTAGATGTCCTCGCGGTCGAAGGGCGTGATGAAGGAGGAGTTCAGCTGGTGGAAGATCGCGTGCGTGGCATCGTCACCTGCGTGTTCCGCGGCCCGCATACGCTCTGCGATCTCGGCCCGGGCGGAGGCGTCCGCCCCGAGCAGTTCCATGAGGAGTTTCGAGCCCGTGACGATGTTGTCCGCGGAGGCGGCGAACATGTCGTAGAAGCTCGTCTCCCTGGGGGTCAGACGAAAGCGCACAAGGGGTCCTCGGGGTGCATGGGTTTCGGTCAGGCTGATGCTAGGTGCATCATCCGGCCACGGCTAATGGGCCGTCCCCCAGTGTCGCCCATGGTGCACAGTGGTCGGCAGGGGGGCCGCCCGCAGGCCTCCTACCCCGGAAAGTTCGGTAGGATATACCCTGTAGGGGTATAAGTCTGTTCATGGTTCTGTCCATGATGTGGAGGACGCGATGACGACCACAGAGGCCGGTGCGCCGGCGCCCTCCGCCGCCGAGGAGTCCGGCGTCGTGACGGACCACGACCGGGGCGTGCACGGGTACCACAAGCAGAAGGACGAACACCTCAAGCGGCTGCGCCGCATCGAGGGCCAGATCCGCGGACTTCAGCGGATGGTCGACGAGGACGTCTACTGCATCGACATACTCACCCAGGTGTCCGCCTCCACCAAGGCCCTGCAGTCCTTCGCCCTGCAGCTCCTGGAGGAGCACCTGCGCCACTGCGTCGCCGACGCGGCCGTCAAGGGCGGCGCGGAGATCGACGCGAAGGTGGAGGAGGCGACGAAGGCGATCGGGCGGCTGCTGCGTACGTGAGTGCTCCTGAGCGCGCCTGAGCGCACTGGGTGGCCGAAAAAGGGCAGTCGCATCGGTTCATGGGTGCAGGTAGCGGGGCCGGCTCATGGGTTCAGGGAGCCGGGCCGGCTTATGGGTTCAGGGGCCCGGATGCGGTCGGCCCGTGTGTCTCAGGCGCGTTCCTCGGCCACTCGTAGGACCTTGTCGATGCTTTCCAGGCTGAGCCGGCCCTCGCCGGCGGCCGAGGCCGCGATGATCAACTCTCCGCAGAGTTCTATCTCGGCGAGGGCCACGTGGTCCTGAACTGCCGTACCGCCGACCGGAGCCACGCGCATCACCTCGTCTCTGCTGTCACCGGCTTCCTAGAGTAGGGAGCGGCCCACGTGCGGCGCATGGCACGGACGGGCTAGTTCTTGACGTCCGTCACGAGTTCGTGCAAGGCCGGCCGTCATTCCTCGGCGATCCGGCCGGCGTAGATGTCGCCGTCCGCCGGCAACCGTACCTTCGCGGGGGTCCCGAAGTCGTAGAGCAGGGTTGTCGAGGCGACCGCGACGGCCTCGTTCGGTTGTCCGCCGACGAAGCTGAAGCGGTGGCGGATCTTGCGGACGCGTCCCTGGTCGTCGAGGTAGACGTCGAAGGGCACGCTGGGCGAGGCGAACCCTTTCGCCGCGGCAGCCAGCGGTCCCTTGCTCCCGGCGGACGCCTTCCTGGCTGCCGCCCCGAGGTCGGCCGTCCCCCGGTAGTGCCGCACCGCGGTCCCCGCGACCTCGGTCTCGCCCACGTACGTCGCCGTCCGCGTCCCGCGCAGCACCTCGGCGGCGGCGAGCGGGTCGGTGGCCCCGCCGGTGACGAGGTTCCCGTCCGAGAGGGTGGCGGTGTCGACCCGGACCCATTTGTCGGCGGGTACACCGGCTCCCCGGTTCTTCATGAACAGGGCACCGGGCGCGAGGAGTTCGGTGATCGGCCGGTGCTCGACGGTGCCCGCCGGGTCCTGCGGCAGCAGCACCTTCAGCCGCCCGAGCTGCCGGCGGTAGTCGTACACGCCCTCGCCCCGGATGGCGACCCGGGTTCCGCCGTTGGCCATCTCCATCGACGTACGGGCCTTCGAGGTGCCGGCGTCCACCAGGGTGTCGGCGACCCGGCGCAGGGTGCTGACCGGGTCGGCCGCGCGGGCGTCCTCGACGGCCGCCCCACTGCCGCAGCCGGCGGTGCCGAGGGATCCGCAGAGCAGGAGCCCCGCCACGACGACCGCACCGCCGGTACGCTTCTGCCGCTCCGCCATCGCCTGTCTACCCCCAGCCGGTATGTCCGTCACGGGCCCCCGTGTCATTCCGCTTAACGACTCGTATGAGGGCCCGTCACGCGCACACCAGCCGTTTACCTTGGCTGGGTAACGTTGTCGGGGTGGCGCAGCAGGACAGGATTCCCCCACCTCCCGACCGACCGGCCCACCACACGCAGACGGTCGAGCAGGGCCGTTTCTGCCTTGCCCGCTGTACCTGTGGCTGGCGCGGCCCGGCGCGCAGAGCCCGCAGCCAGGCCCGCGCGGACGCCGAGGGGCACTATCGGGACTGAGGGGCAATCCCTTTGGGCACGGGCGTATGCGGCCTTCAGGTGCCTTCCGGTGCGGTCAGGTGCGTTCGAACACGCGGACCAGTAGTTCGTCGATCAGGGTGCGGTCCCGGGGCTGGGTCAGGCGGGGGCGGGCCGCCGTCGGGGGGAGCCAGAGGATGCGGTCCACCTCGTCGCTCGGGACGAACACGCCCTCGGTGGCCTCGGCGGCCCAGTAGCGGACCTCCTTGGCGCGGCCGCCCGCCATGTAGCAGACGGTGGACAACTCGGCGCCCGGCGCGGCCTCGTAGCCCGTCTCCTCGGCGACCTCGCGGAGGGCGCCGGCGAGGTGGTCCTCGCCGCGCTTCAGCTTGCCCTTGGGCCAGGACCAGTCGTCGTATTTCGGCCGGTGCACCAGGCAGAGCTCCAGCCCGCCGTCCACCGGGGAGCGGCGCCACAGGACGCAGCCCGCCGCCTGGACGGGGGCTTCGGGGGCTTGCTCGGGTTGGTTCATGTCGTTCACCGCCTCCTGAAGGGTCAGGGCGTGCCGACCGCCTGCTTCTGCCAGGACTGCTGGAAGGCGAAACGTGCCGCCTCCACCTCGTGCCGCTGGTCCGCGTGGAGCACACCGAGGGCGTAGGCGGTCGCCGGTGCGATACGCGGGGTGCGGGCCGCCTGCGCCGCGGCCGCGGCCGCCTCGGAGGCGTCGCGGTGCCGGTCCAGGGCCCGGCCGGCGGTCAGCAGGCGTACGTCCACGGGGGCGTTGGTGCCCTGGAGGACCTCGCGGGCGTAGCGGTGCAGGCGCAGGAGCAGGCGGACCTGGTGCCAGGAGGTGTCCTGGGGGTGCGGGGCGGGGTCGGGGGACAGGCCGTGGATCAGGGCCTCGGCGTTGTAGGGGTGGCCGGCCGTGACGAGGGGGAGGGCACTCACCGCGTCGGTGAGCCTCTCCTGGGCCGCGGTGGCGTGCGGGTGCAGGGCGGTGGTGGCCGCGGTGGGCACGAGCGGGACCTCGCTGGCGAGTACCGCGATGTTGTCGGCGACCGCGTGGAAGCGGGAGGAGCCGAGGGCCTGGAGGGCGGTCGAGTGGGCGCGGGTCCTGGCCAGGGTCAGCTGGCGTTCGAGCAGGGCGCCCGCCTTGGCCGCGCCCACCGTGAGGTTGCCGCGGTCCGGGGCCGCTGGAGGGGACGGCGGACCGGAGCCGCCGGCCTGCGCCGCGCCCACCGTGGCGCCCTTCGGCTGGGTCGGGAACACCGTCCCGGACAGCCGGTGCAGGGCCAGCAGCAGCCTCTCCAGGCGGGCCGAGTAGGCGTGTTCCATGGCCAGGGTGCCGGACAGCCAGGCCAGTTCGGGACGCATGGACTCCGACCAGTCCGCGTCCAGCAGGGGGCGGAACGTGTGCAGGCTGCCGCTGATGCGGCGGACCGCGCGGCGCAGGGCGCGGGCCGGGTCGACGGGATCCCCGGGGCTGCCGGGGCCCTGCGGGCCCGTGCCGTTCGCGGCGTTGCCGCCGGTCTCCCGGTGCAGCCGCAGGGCTCGGAGGAACTCCGTGGCCTGGGCCCGCAGGTAGTCCGCGAGGGCGTCCCCGGTCACCGGCCCGGCCAGCGGGTCCGTCGGGTCAAGGTGTTGCTGTGCCACGCCGGCGCCTCCGGGCGTCTATGAGCATCTCCTGGACGTTGCGCAGGGGTTGGCCGTCGGCGTCGGTCGCGTGCCTCGTCCACTCACCGTCCGGGCCGAGGTGCCAGGAGGAGGTGGAGTCGGACATGCCGGTCTCCAACAGCCGGTTGAGCGCCGCGCGATGGGCCGGGTCGGTGACCCTCACCAGCGCCTCGATACGGCGGTCGAGGTTGCGGTGCATCATGTCGGCGCTGCCGAACCACACTTCGGGTTCGCCGCCGTTGCCGAAGGCGAACACGCGGGAGTGTTCGAGGAAGCGGCCGAGGATCGAGCGGACCCGGATGTTCTCGGACAGGCCCGTGACGCCGGGGCGGACCGCGCAGATGCCGCGCACCCACACGTCGCACTCCACGCCCGCCTGGGACGCGCGGTACAGGGCGTCGATGATCGCCTCGTCCACCATCGAGTTGACCTTGATACGGACGAACGCGGGACGTCCGGCCTGGTGGTGCTGGACCTCCTTGTTGATCCGCGCGATCAGGCCGTCCCGCAGGGACTTGGGGGCGACCAGGAGACGGCGGTAGGTCTCCCGGCGCGAGTAGCCCGACAGGCGGTTGAACAGGTCGGAGAGGTCGGCGCCGACCTGCGGGTCCGCGGTGAGCAGGCCGAGGTCCTCGTACAGCCGGGCCGTCTTCGGGTGGTAGTTGCCGGTGCCGACGTGGCTGTAGCGCCGTAGCGTGTCGCCTTCCTGACGGACCACCAGGGACAGCTTGCAGTGGGTCTTCAGGCCGACCAGGCCGTAGACCACGTGGCAGCCGGCCTCCTCCAGCTTGCGCGCCCACTTGATGTTGGCGTGCTCGTCGAAGCGGGCCTTGATCTCGACCAGGACGAGGACCTGCTTGCCCGCCTCGGCGGCGTCGATGAGCGCGTCGACGATGGGGGAGTCGCCCGAGGTCCGGTACAGGGTCTGCTTGATGGCGAGGACGTCGTCATCCTCGGCCGCCTGCTGGAGGAACGCCTGCACCGACGTCGAGAACGAGTCGTACGGGTGGTGCAGCATCACGTCCCGGGCGCGCAGGGCCGAGAAGATGTCGGGCGCGGACGCCGACTCGACCTCGGCCAGGTCGCGGTGGACGCCGGCGACGAACTTCTTGTACTTCAGCTCGGGCCGGTCGAGGGAGCCGATGCGGAAGAGGCCGGTGAGGTCCAGGGGACCCGGCAGCGGGTACACCTCGGCCTCGCTGATCTTCAGCTCCCGGACCAGCAGGTCGAGCACCTCGCGGTCGATGTTCTCCTCGACCTCCAGCCGCACCGGCGGCCCGAAGCGGCGCCGCATGAGCTCCCGCTCCAGGGCCTGGAGGAGGTTTTCGGCGTCGTCCTCCTCGACCTCCAGGTCCTCGTTGCGGGTGACCCGGAAGGCGTGGTGTTCCAGCACCTCCATGCCCGGGAACAGCTCCTCCAGGTGGGCGCCGATGACGTCCTCCAGGGGGACGTACCGGCCCTGGGAGACCTCCAGGAAGCGGGACAGCAGCGGCGGCACCTTGACGCGCGCGAAGTGCGGGGTGCCGGTGACGGGGTTGCGTACCCGCACGGCCAGGTTCAGGGAGAGGCCGGAGATGTAGGGGAAG
Organism: Streptomyces sp. NPDC006332; assembly: GCF_040612855.1. Taxonomy (NCBI): domain Bacteria; kingdom Bacillati; phylum Actinomycetota; class Actinomycetes; order Kitasatosporales; family Streptomycetaceae; genus Streptomyces; species Streptomyces sp. NPDC006332. The sequence continues at coordinate 172,768 of NZ_JBEXRA010000012.1, read as the reverse complement.
GGGTGCGCCGGGTCGACCGCCAGCGGGGTCAGCACCGGGAAGATCTGGTGGCGGAAGAGCGTGAAGAGGCGGGCCTGCTCCTTCTCCTCCAGCTCGTTCCAGCGGACCAGGTGGACGCCCTCCTCGGCCAGGGCGGGGGCGACGTCCTCGTGGTAGCAGGCGGCGTGCCGGGCCATCAGCTCGCGGGAGCGGGCCCAGATCATCTCCAGCACCTCGCGGGGCTGGAGACCGGACGCGGAACGGGTGGCGACACCGGTGTGGATACGGCGCTTGAGACCGGCCACCCGGACCATGAAGAACTCGTCCAGGTTGCTGGCGAAGATCGCGAGGAAGTTCGCGCGCTCCAGCAGCGGCGTGTTCGGGTCCTCGGCGAGTTCGAGGACGCGCTCGTTGAAGGCCAGCCAACTGCGCTCCCGGTCGAGGAAGCGCCCCTGCGGAAGCTGGGGCCCGTCGAACGGTGCCTCCTCGTACGCGTCGAGGTCGGCGTCGATGTCGGGTTCCAGGTCGGAGACGGCCGCCGACACGGTGTGCGGGCGGTGCGCGGCTATGGAACCCACGGAGGGCTGCGCGTGCTGGACCTGTGCCTGGGCGTTTGGCTGGCTCATGGACCCATTCTTCCGCGCCGGGAGCGAAACAGGCGCGTCGGACAGCGCTGGCGGGAGCGCGGCGAGCACGCGGGCGTCCCCGTTCCTCGCGGTTCCCCCGGGGGGAGGCGAAGGCTCTGGCACGGCTGGCTTCATTCGCCGAGCGTCGCAAGCCCGTCTGAACCAATGGTTACGGCGACATGGCGTGCGGGATATCTGGGGGCGGCTCCCGGATATCGACGGGCGGCTGCCGGGCGGCCACGGGTGCTGGTCCGCGACGGTCGCTGGTCCGCGACGGGTGCTGGTTCCGCCGAGGCGCCGGGTCCGCGTCCACCATTTCACTAATTAACTAGGGAAAGGGTGGTTTCCGCTGGTTCGAAAGTCAAGCGTGATCGCGTGAACCGATCGACCCGGCTCGTCCGATGAGGAGACGTGAGCGAGACAAGAAGCGACGGGGAGCTGCTGCGGGCCATCGCGGCGGACGCGGACCGGCGCGCCTTCGAGGAGCTGTACCGGCGGTTCGCGCCGTGGCTCACGGCACGGCTGCGCGGCCGGTGCGCCGACCCCGGGCTCGTCGACGACGTCGTACAGGAGACCTTCCTGGCGGTGTGGCGGGGCAAGGCCCGGTACCGGCAGGAAGGGGACGTGGCGGGGTGGCTCTGGCGCATCGGGTCGCGGCGGCTGGTCGACGCGCTGCGCGGGGACGGGGCTCGGGGGCGGCTGCGGCAGGCGCTGGCCCGGCTGCGGCACCGGGACGAGGCGTCCGCGGAGGAACGGGTGCTCGCGGGCGTGGAGCACGGGGACCTCGCGGGGGCCCTGGTCCGACTCTCACCGGAGCTGCGGGCGGTCCTGCAGGCGACGGTCATCGACGGCCTGACCACTCGAGAGGCGGCCGTCCTGCTGGGCATCCCGCCGGGCACGGTCAAGACCCGGGCGATGCGCGCGCGCCGGCAACTGCGGGAGGCGCTGGCATGAGGACGGGCGAACGATCGCGAAGGACCGGCATGAGGACGGGTGGACGACGGTGGGAGGTGGCCGCATGACCTGGCATGTGAGCGAAGAGGATCTGCGGGCCTACGCGCGCGGAGAGTTGGCGCCGCCCGTGCTCTGGGCCGCCGACACCCACCTCGGCGCCTGCGCCCGGTGCCGGGCCGTGCTGGCCGACGTCGGAGACCCGGCCGCCCTGGACGCCGGATGGGAGCGTCTGGACGCCGAACTCGACGCGCCCCGGCCCGGGTTGGCCGAGTCGCTGCTGGTGCGGGCGGGGGTCCCCGACCACATCGCGCGGCTGCTCGCGGCCACCCCGGTGCTGCGCGGGTCGTGGCTGGGCGCGGTCCTCGCCGTGCTCGGCATCAGCGTCTGGGTGAGCAGTGCGCTGCGGACCACAGACTCGCCCACGCTCTTCCTCGCCCTGGCCCCGCTGCTGCCGCTGGCCGGCGTCGCGCTCTCGTTCGGGCCGGTGCTGGACCCGACGTACGAGATGGCCGTGGTGGCCCCGCTGCACGGCTTCCGGCTGCTGATGATCCGGACGGTCGCGGTGCTCGTCGCCGGACTCGGCCTCGACGGCCTGGCCACGCTCGCCCTGCCCGGGTACGGGCTGCGGGCCCTCGCCTGGCTGCTGCCCGCGCTCGCCCTCACCGCGACCGGGCTGGCACTGACTCCCCGGCTGGGCCCGGTGCGCGCGCCCTCGTTGGCCGGCGGCGCGTGGATCGCGCTCCTGCTCGCCGCGCGCGTGGCCGATCCGGGAGCCGACGGGGCGCTGGTGCCGTTCACCGCGCTCGGGCAGGGAGTGGCCGCCGCGGTGGCCGCGCTCGCGACCGGGCTGCTGTTCGCCGGCCGGGACGGCTTCGACCGGTTCCTGGGGAGGGCCGTATGACCGAGGGCCGTGTGACCGAGGGCCGTGTGACCGAGGGCCGTGTGACCGAGGGCCGTGTGACCGAGGGCCGTGTGATCGCGGCTTCTCCTGCTCCACGGCATGGCCGTGGGACCGCGGCGACGGCCGCGTGGATGACTTCCGCAACCTTCGACCATCCTCTTGGGAGCGCCGTATGACCCCCACCGTCTCCGCCTCCGGGCTCAGCCTCCGCTACGGCGGTACGCGCGCCCTCGACGACGTGTCGCTGCGGCTCGTGCCGGGCGTCACCGGGCTGCTCGGGCCCAACGGGGCGGGCAAGACCACCCTGTTGCGGGTGCTGGCCACGGCCGTGCCCGCCGATCGCGGCGCTTTCACCGTGCTCGGCCACGACCCGGGCACCGCGCGCGGCCGGCAGGAGGTGCGGCGGGTGCTCGGCTACCTGCCCCAGACCCCGGGCTTCCACCCGGACTTCACGGCCTTCGAGTTCGTCGACTACGTGGCGATCCTGAAGGAGCTCACCGACCGCACCGCACGCCACCGCGAGGTGCGGCGCGTCCTGGACGAGGTGGACCTGGCCGAGGTGCGCGGCAGACGCATCAAGAAGCTGTCCGGCGGTATGCGGCAGCGGGTCGCGCTGGCCGCCGCCCTCGTCGGGGACCCCGGTTTCCTGGCCCTCGACGAGCCGACCGTCGGCCTGGACCCCGAACAGCGGATGCGGTTCCGGGAGTTGATCGCTCAGGCGGGAGAGGGCCGGACGGTGCTGCTGTCCACCCACCAGACGGAGGACGTGGCGATGCTCTGCCACCGCGTCCTGGTGATGGCCGGCGGCCGTGTCCGCTTCGACGGCACCCCGGCCGAACTGACCGCACGGGCGGCCGGCCGGGTGTGGAGTGCCGCCGAGCGTGCCCCGGCCGCGAAGGCGGGCTGGCGCACCGGCACCGGCAGCTTCCGCAACGTGGGTGATCCGCCGCCCGGTGCGGAACTCCTCGAACCCACCCTGGAGGACGGCTACCTGCTCACCCTCGACGGCGAGGACGCCCAGGAGGTGACGGCGGCATGAGTGCGGTCATGGAAGCACCACGGACTGTGGCGCCCACTGAGCCCGGACCGTCGTGGCGGGCCGTGGTGGCGCTGGCACTCTTCGAGGCGCGCGAACTGCTGACGCGGGTCCTGGTCCTGTTCGCCCTCCTCGTCCACGTCGCCTGGATCGTGTGGCGGACCCCGGACTCCTATGAGGGCTACCCGGCCCTTCAGGACGTCGACCGCGCCACCCAGGGCCCGCCGGTGCTCGTCGCACTCGCGGTGCTGCTGGGCGTCAACCACGCGGTGCTGCGCGCCAAACGGAGGGACACCGAACGGCACTTCGCCGTCCTGGTGGTGCAGCCGTGGCAGCGTACGGTCGCACACCTGCTGTCCGTCGTGCCGGTGGCCGCGGTGGTCGCGGTGTGTGTGGCCGGGCAGTTCACCTGGGAGGCTCTCAAGCCGGGGGCGATCGGCCGTGGTTCGGTCGGCGAACTGCTCGTCGGCCCACTGACGGTCCTGCTGTTCGGGGCCGCCGGGGTTCTGCTCGCCCGACTGGTGGCGTCGGTGGCCGCGGCGCCGCTGCTGATCGTCTTCCTCCTCTTCCTGATCCTCTTCTTCTTCGGCGCGTCCTCCGGCGATGAGGAGGGCGGCACGCGCTGGCTGTACCCGGTGGTCATGGAGGGATTCGGCGGCGGCAACGCCTTCCCGTCCGACCTGCTGGGCCGCCCCGCCGCCTGGCACGCCGTGTACCTCCTCGCGCTCTGCCTGACGATCGGTCTGCTCGCGGTGCTGCTCGGCGGCGGGCGGCGGATCCGGACCGTGCAGGGTGCCTTCGTGGGCATGCTCGCCCTGACCGTGCTCGGCGCCTTCGCCCAGATGACCGGCCCGGCCGCCACGACCGCCGCGCGTGAACGGGCCTCGGTCGCCCCGGAGAAGGAACAGACCTGCGTCGAGCGGGACGGGTCCACGTACTGCGCGTTCCCCGAATGGATCCCGCGGGCCACCACCTGGGCCGACACGGTCAAGCAGGTCCAGTCCCTCGCGGGCGGCGCCGCGCACGACCAGAAACTCCTCGTCCGGCAGCGGATCGAGGCCCGCTACGGCCTGAACACCGGCAGCACGATCGACCCGTCCACCACCCCGCACCAGGTGACCGTGGGCACGACCTGGGGCGGCAACCGCGTCCCCGAGTTCTCGGTCGCGGTCGCCGGAGTGCTGGTCACGGGCAGCGAGAAGACGGCGACCCGCGACCTGTGCGACGGCCGGATGGTCACCATCATGTGGCTGGGCCTGGCCGGCCGGCCCGACCCGATGGGCGACCTGGCCCGGGTCCGGCTCGACGACAGTGTCAGCGGTTCCGCGCTCGTCCTGTCGCCGACCACGGGCCTGTACATGACGGACGGCCAGACCAGTGTCGTACGGCAGCTGCTCGACCAGCCCCGGCGGACGGTCGCCGCGCGTGTGACCTCGCACTGGGCCGAGCTGACCGCGCCGAAGGTGACGACCGCCGAGGTGGCTCGGCTGCTGGGCGTCGAGGCGCCGAAGGAGGCGGACAAGTGCCTGTAGCAGCGACCGTACGGGTGCTGCTGGTCCCCCTCGCGCGGACGATGCCGTGGCGGACGCTGGGCGCGGCCGGTGCGGTGGGTCTGCTGCTGGCCGCCGTGCCCCGGCTGCTCGGCGACCAGCCCTCCGACTGGCTGGCGCTCAACCTGCTGCGGGTAGCCGCCCTCGCCCTCGCCGCGGGAGGGGCGTTCCTCCTGGACGACCCGGCCCGCCACACGACGACACCGGTACCGGTACGGCGGCCCGTCCGCCAACTGCTGCGGGCCGCGATGATGGTCCCGTTCACCGCGCTGTTGTGGACCACCGCCGTCCTGCTGGTGCCGGCGGGTGTTCGTCCTCCGGTGGGCGCGGTCACCCTGGAGGCGGCGACGGCGTTCGCGCTGGCGCTCGCCCTGTCCGCCGCGTCGGTCCGCTTCCGTGAGGAACCCCGGCCGGGGGCGGGGGTGACGGCGGTGCTGCTCACCGGGGCCGTCCTGTCCTGGCTGCTGCTGCCGGACCGCTGGGCGCTCGTCGTGACGGTGACGGACGAGCGGTGGGCGTCCGCGCACCAGCGGTGGGGGGTGCTGCTGGTGGCGGCGTTGCTGGTGTGGGGGGTGTGCGGGACGGAGCCGTTACGGCGGCGGCGGCGACGGCGGCGGGCGGCGGGTTCGCCGGAACCGGCGCGCACCACTACCTGACCGCGCCCGGTCACGCGGTCCGGGGCCCGGCCACGTCCCCTCGCTCACACCCTCCTGGCTCAGCTCTCCGTGCGGTACATCAGGTCCGTCTCGTACGTCCGGAAGCCCAGGCGTTCGTACACCGAGACCGCCGCCTCGTTGTCGGCGTCGACGTACAGCATCGCCGTCGGCAGCCCCTGATCCGCGAGGTGCCGTAGCCCGATGGTGGTGAGCGCCTTGCCCAGGCCACCGCCCTGGGCGCCGGGCCGGACTCCCAGGACGTACACCTCCCCGAGCTGTTCCGCCGCGTGGACCTTCGTCCAGTGGAAGCCGACGAGTTCGTCGCCGCGGAAGGCCAGGAAGAAGCCCGCGGGGTCGAACCACTGCTCGGCCATGCGGTCGTCGAGGTCCCGCTGGGTCAGGGACCCCTGCTCGGGATGGTGCGCGAAGGCCGCCGCGTTCACCGCGAGCCAGGCCGCGTCGTCGGCGCCGGGGACGAAGGCCCGTACCGTCACGCCCTCCGGGAGCACCGGATCCGGCAGGTCCAGGTCGCCCAACGACCGCCGCATCTGCCGTAGTTCACGGAACAGGGTCAGGCCGAGGACCTGCGCCAGGTGACGGGCGGCGGAGTGGCCTCCGTGCGCCCACACCCGCAGCCGCTTCCCGGACGCGGCGAGCAACGCGGAGCCCAGCGCCCGGCCGTGGCCGTGACCCCGGTGCGAGGGGTGGACGACGAGTTCCGCCGTCGGCGCCTCCACCGGGTCGGTGTCCTCCAGCTGGGCGTAGCCCACGAGTTCGTCCCCGACGGTCAGCAGCAGATGGGCGACTCCGGGGCGCGGGCCGCCCCGCAACTGCAACCGGCCCTGTTCCGACACCGCCTGCTGCCCGTCGCCCTCCGCCGCCGTCGCGAGCAGCGCGAGCACCGACTCGGTCTGGTCCGGGGAGAGCTCGGTGCGGGTCTCGATGGAGCGGGGGATACCGGTGCGTGCGATGTCGTCGCTGGTCATGCGTACGAGGGTAAGGGGAGGTCCCGGCAAAGTGGCGGCAAAGAAGCAACCAGGCTGTAACCGGGAAACCTCTGTCGCGCTACGCGCGTTGACCCTAGGCTGCGCCGGACGAGGCCCCACTGCACACCTGCTCGCGGGGGCCACTTCCACACCTGAGTCACAGGGGGGCGTATGCCAGCCACATCCCACCCGCACCCGGATCGAGACGCGAGCCGCAGACCTCGTAGCCGCCGGTTCCTCGCCGCTGCCTCCGGTCTCGTCGCCGTCGCCACCGTCGGCGCGCTGGCCGCCGCGCTGCCGGCCGCCGCGAGCGCGGGCGAGAGCAAGGGACGCCCGGGCGGTCACGCGCCGGGCCGCTACCAGGACGTACAGCTGCTGTCCTTCAACGACCTGCACGGCAACCTGGAGCCGCCGTCCGGTTCCTCCGGCCGGGTCACCGAACTCCAGGCGGACGGCACCACGAAGACGATCGACGCGGGCGGCGTCGAGTACCTCGCCACCCATCTGCGCGAGGCCCGCAAGGGCAACCCGTACTCCGTCACCGCGGCCGGCGGCGACATGGTCGGCGCCTCGCCGCTGATCTCGGGACTGTTCCACGACGAGCCCACCATCGAGGCGCTCAACAAGCTCGACCTGGACGTCACCTCCGTCGGCAACCACGAGTTCGACGAGGGCGCCAAGGAACTCAAGCGGCTGCAGAACGGTGGCTGCCACCCGACCGCCGGCTGCTACACGGACAAGAGGTTCAAGGGCGCCGACTTCCCCTACCTCGCGGCCAACGTGCTGGACGAGAAGACCGGCAAGCCGATCCTCAAGCCGTACTGGGTGTGGAAGAAGAAGGGCGTCAAGGTCGGCTTCATCGGCGTGACCCTGGAGGACACCCCGGGTGTCGTCTCCGCCGAGGGCGTCAAGGGCCTGAAGTTCAAGGACGAGGTCGAGACGATCAACAAGTACGCCAAGGTGCTGCAGAAGCAGGGCGTGAAGTCGATCGTGGCCCTCATCCACGAGGGCGGGCTGCCGGCCTCCTCCTCGTACAACTACGACTGTGACGCGGGCGGCGCGGGCGACGGCATCTCCGGCCCGATCGTCGACATCGCCAAGAACATCACGCCGTCGGTGGACGCCCTGGTCACCGGCCATACCCACGCGGCGTACGTGTGCACGATCCCCGACCCGGCGGGCAAGCCGCGCATGGTCACCTCGGCCGCGTCGTTCGGCCGTCTCTACACGGACACCACGCTCACGTACGACCGGTGGACGGGGGACATCGCCCGTACGGCAGTGAAGTCGGCGAACCACGTGGTCACCCGGACCGTCCCCAAGGCGACGGACATGACCTCGCTGATCAGCAAGTGGAACACCCTCGCGGCGCCCATCGGCAACCGCGCCATCGGCCACATCTCCGCCGACGTGCCGAGCACCGGCACCGAGTCGCCGATGGGCGACCTGATCGCGGACGCGCAGCTCTGGTACGGCCGTGAGCTGGACGCCGGGACAGACCTCGCGCTGATGAACCCGGGCGGCGTCCGGGCGGGCCTCACCTACGCGGCCAAGGGCAGTGAGGGCGACGGCGTGGTGACGTACGCCGAGGGCTTCACCGTGCAGCCGTTCTCCAACACGGTGAACCTCCAGGACTTCACGGGCGCCCAGCTGATCCAGGTGCTCAAGGAGCAGGTGAGCGGCGTGAACGCGGCCGCGCCGAAGATCCTTCAGCCGTCCGCGAACCTGACGTACACCCTGGACCTGACGAAGACCGGCGCGGACCGGGTCGTCACGGACTCCATCAAGGTGAACGGCACGGCGGTCGACCCCGCCGCCACCTACCGCGTCGCGACGAACAGCTTCCTGGCGGGCGGCGGCGACGGCTTCACCACCCTGGGCCAGGGCACCGGCGACCTCGTCGGCACCGACGACCTGACCGCCCTGGAGCAGTACCTGACGGCCAACTCCTCGGCGTCCGCGCCGATCGCGCCGCCGACGACGAACCGGATCACGATCGTGCAGTAGCGAACGTTCAACGGGTCCGCGGATCGTGAGCTGAGTCGCAGAGCGCCGGTTCAAGTTGCGGGTGGGGGGTACGCGCATGGTCGGATGGATCGATGCGCGCCCCCCATCACAACCCGACGCATCCCCCCGCACATGCGTATGCAAATCCTTACGACGAGCTCGGTGCCCTCGGTGACGACGGCCCGACCGGTCCACACGGACCACTGCAGGAGGCCCTCGAGCGGGGCTCCGAGCAGGGCTCCGAGGACGACTCCTGGGCTCCGCCGCACCACGGCCGAAGCGCCAGCGGCACCCGCCGTCGCAAGCGGGGCCGGTTCGCCGGACTTCCGTTCGCGGTAAAGGCGGTCTGCGGCCTCGTCGTCCTCGCCGCCTTCCTCACAGTCGCCGACCGCTGGGCCCTGCTGTACGCCGAGGGCCGGGCGGCGGACACCCTCAAGGACCGGCTGAAGCTGAGCGCGGCGCCCGAGGTGGAGATCGGCGGATTCCCCTTCCTCACGCAGGTCGCCGACAAACGGCTCGACTCGGTACGGCTGACCGTGCCGGACGTCGCCGCCGACCGGGTCTCGCTGGCCCGCGTGACGGCCACCGCGCACGACGTCCGTCTGAACGCGGACGGGCTGACCGCCATACGGGGAGCGGACATTCCCCGGTTCGACGGCGAAGTGCTGCTCTCCTTCGACGATCTGAACCGTGAACTCGGCGCGTCCCAGGTGAAGTTCACCGGCCAGGGCCAGGACCGGGTGCTGGCACGCGGCACGTTGCCGGTCGCCGGACACGATCTGCGGCTACGGGCCGACGCGCGCCTGCGGCAGGAGGGCGACCGGGGCATCGCCACCGAGATCGACGGAATGCGCCTGGACATCGGCGACTTGGCGACCTACCGCCCGGGAACCTCGGCATCCGAGGGCCTCCATCTGACCCGCGAGGCCGCCGCCGACCTCGCCCAGGAGACCCGCAAGGCGAAGGCACTGCTGGCGGTGCCGTCGGTGGTACGGGTGCTGGGCGTCCCCGACTCCGAGGTCCGCGAGGCGGAGCGCTCCGACGCCGCACTGTCCCGGCTGACCGGGCGCCCGAGCTTCGTACGGCAGGCCATGGGCCTCAACCTCGTCGATCTGGCCGTGGAACAGCCCGAGCTGCTGGAGCGCCTCGGCTTCGACCCCGCCCTCCTGGACGCCCTGCCCCGCCTGACCCGACCGGTCCTCGCCGACCAGCTGTCCCTGGGCTTCGAGATACCCGAGCCGGAGCAGGGCCAGGTACGGCTGCGGGACGTGCGGGTGCGCGAGGACGGGATCCAGGTGCGGATCGAGGGGGCGGGGCTGTCGGTGGGCGGGTCCTGACGGTCATTCCGGTAGGCGGGACTGACGGTCGGCGTGGTCAAGCGTCCAACACATGGGACCGGTCGATCAGGTGCGTCATCGCCTGCTGAAAGTCCCGACGCTGCTGATCACCCCAGCCTTCGGTCAGCCGGTCGAAGACCCTTTCCTGCCACTCATGAGCTTGCTGCAGCTTGAGGTGGCCGGATGGGGTGACTGTCACCTGACGGCGACGGCCATCTGTCTCCGAGGGCTGCATGGTCAGGTACCCCGCCTCTGTCGCGCTCTTGACCAGTCGCGATGCTCCGCTCTGGTCAATGCCGATCTCGTCGGCGACGGCATTGACCGTGGCCGACATCCCTCGCTGCGTCAGGGAACAGACAGCCTCGGTGACGAGCACGAGCCGGCCCTGCTCGGCAGGTATGTGGTCGCTCTCCAACGACCGGCGCGACCAGTGCCGGACGAACGCGAACAAGACCTGACCCGGTCCGGGGCCGCTCATTCGGTGGCCGCCATCTCACGGCAGATGTAAGCCAGCTCCAACGCCGACTTCAGATCGGGGAGTCGCAGTGAGGCGGTCACTTTCTCGCCGGCCACCCGGAAGAGCGTCGCCACCCGGGTCGGCGCCGTACTCTCCGGCCAAGTGGCGTCCTCCTCCACAACCATGAGGCTCTCACTGACCGGGTGCCACGACCGCGGGATGAGCTTGATCCCCGACCGCTCCACCCACTCCGCGAACTGCTCGGGCGTAAGGGGACCGGCCCCCTTTGGTCCCAGGACGACTATCGGAGCACCGACAGCCCTCGCCGACCGCTCCAGGTCACCGTCGTTCACACTCGCATGCCACTCGTTGATGGCTGCTTCCAGTGCTGACTCCATAGCCAAAGTCTATGTGAAACGCATGCATTTCTGGAGTCGGGACGGTCAACAACCTCCTGCCCGGCAACCTCAGAACTCCGCCACGGCCACGACGGCGATGACGAGTGCGGCGACCAGGAGGCTGGCGAGGGCCGCACGCTCCCAGACCCTGCGACGCGCGGCGCGACGTCGGGCCGAACCGGGACTACTCCGATCCGTTCGCCGGCAGGCGCTCCGGCAGCCCGAGCCGCGGGAACTGGTCGTCGTGGAAAGTGACGATCTCGGTGATGGCCCCGCCGGTGATGCGCAGGACGTCGATCGTCAGCGGCAGGTACGCGTCCTCCTGCTCCCGCCAGAGGTAGAAGGCGAGGGCGGGCTGCCGGTTCACCGATGTGCGGACACAGCGCAGGCGCCCCAGGTCCTCGAAACCGTCCTCGACCCAGTTGTTCACCACCGTGTCGCGACCGACGGACAGGCCCGGGGTGGGCGGCATCGAGCAGCGGACGTCGTCCCGCAACATGGCAGCGAGACCGTCGACGTCCTTGGCGACGCTCGCTTCGGTGAAGCGGCGCACCAGCTCGCGCGTCTCCGGGTCCTGTTCGCCGCCGGTCCAGTCCTGCCGCTCGGCGGGCAGGTGCTCCCGCATGCCGGCGCGGGCCCGCTGCAGCGCGCTGTTCACGGAGTTGACGGAGTCCCCGAGGGCCTCCGCGACGTCCTTCGCCGGCCAGCCGAGCACGTCCCGCAGGATCAGCACGGCCCGCGGGCGCGGCGCGAGGTGCTGGACTGCGACCAGGTACGCCAGCTCGATCGTCTCCCGCGCGACGGCGACGGTCTCCGGCTCGTCCGCTTCGCCCGCGGGCAGTTCGTCGAGCAACCGGTCCGGGTAGGGCTGCAGCCACAGCACCTCGCCGCCGGTCGCGGGCTCCGGGCGGCTCTTGGCGAGCAGGTCCAGGCAGGCGTTGGTGGCGATCCCGTACAGCCAGGCCCGGAACGTCGACCGCCCCTCGAAGGTCTCCCGCCTCCGCCAGGCACGGAGGAACGTCTCCTGCACGGTGTCCTCGGCGTCCTCGAACGACCCGAGCATCCGGTAGCAGTGCACGTGCAGCTCCCGCCGATGCCGCTCCGCCAGCCCCGAGAACGCCGGCTCGTCGAACTCGTCCAGCCCGTTCACGCCCAGCTCCTCCAGCCGTGTGTCCGCACTCATCACGTCATCCTCCGCCTCGTCGCGTCCCTTCGTAGGTGTGACGGGTGCGGGCGCGAAAACTCATCACCAGGCCGGAGTGATGACGTAGGCCAACAGCTGGATCCCGGTCATCGACTGGTGCGGGTCGTCGGCGGTCGCGGTGAGCAAGGTGATCGGGTCATCAAGCTTCGCCCTGGCCCCCGTCCTCAGCGAGCCCGTCCTCGGGCCTGTCGGGGAAGATCAGCTTCACCCCGAACCTGATCACCACGAAGCAGCTCAGCACGATGGCGAAGCGAACGATTCTCACGCCGCCCTCCCACTCGGTCGAGGGCCCCAGGGCCAACCAGAACGCGAGAGCCATCCCCGCCATCACCACCGCCACGCCAACTAATCGGCGCACCCCGTCAATCCCTTCCCCTTCTTCTTCTTCCGCGTTCACGACTCTTGCCCGCGCCCTAGAACGGCTCCGCCGCCGCCAAAATCCGAGCCGGCAGGTAGGGGGACGTGACCCTGATCTGCCAGCCCCGGCGGCGGGCGTGGCAGACGAGGGCCAGGATGTCGAGGTTGATCGCGGCGTCGCAGTCGGTGGCGCGGTCGGCGACGCGGTGGTGGTCGCGGTGGGCCTCGAGGGCGTCGAGGAGGGCCAGGTTGAAGGAGGTTTCGTCGCCTTCGACGAGTTGGGAGAACAGGACCGCGGGGGGCGGCAGGAACGCCTGGTTCTGGGCCTTCGCGCAGTCCAGCAGGGCCTGGTCCGTGGCGGGTTCGGGGTCCTCGCCGCGCAGGTAGTCGTGCAGGGCCTGCCGGTACGAGGCGAAGGGGGACCCGTCGGCCGAGACGCAGGTCGGGCCCGCGAGGACCAGCGGCGCCAGGTCCTCCCGGCGGCCCGTGATCAGGGCGAGGTTCACCGCCCGGTGCCAGGCGCCCGGCCCGGCGTCCTCGTCACGGCAGGCGGGGTACGTGACGGTCGTCCCGTCGATCGTCACCTCGACCTCGGTGCCGGGCTCCGCCAGCGTCGTACGGAAGAGCGCGGCGCCCAGCTCGGCGGCGAGCCGCAGGTTGCCGAACTGGAGGTCGCTCGCGTCGGCGGAGTGTGAGGCGCGGGTCTTGAAGAGGATCTCCTGGTCCGTGACGGCGTGCGCCAGCTCCCAGGCGGCGAGTGGTTCCCCCGGCACCGGGGTGAAGGCCTCCCGGGTGTATCTCTCGAACTGGGCCTCGCTCTCCGCGCTCAGTGGCTGCGGGTCCACCGGGCGCTCCAACTCCACCACTCCGCAGGCGAGTTCGGCGACCGCGTCGGGGCGCCGGTCACGACCGTACGCCCCCACCCGCGGCGGTGGCGTCTCGAAGCCGGTGACCAGCGCGTGCGGCAGGTACCCGGAGTCGACGGGCGGCTGCCAGCCCTCGCGCCGGTACGCCAGCGCCGTCAGCGCGAGCGGCAGCAGCGGCAGCAGACTGCCCGGACGCGCCCCCGGGCCGGGGATGTCGGCCAGCGGCAGCAGCAGTCGTACCACCGCCGAACCGAACGCCTCCTGGTCGCCCGCGGTCAGCGCGCGCAGGGCGTGCAGGCCGAGGCCGTGCGGGTGGTCGACCAGGTCCTCGGCGGTCTCCGCCTCAAGGGCCCGGATCCGGGCGATCGCCGCGTCGATGGCGGCGAGCTTCTCCTCGCGGGAGGGCGGGTAGTTCGCCTCGTCGTCCCCGGTGTCGCCGATGACGTACGCCATGAAGCCGTTGATCAGTTCGGTGTCGGGCCGTCCGGCACGGCCCTTCTGCGGGGCCTCGCGGGCGAAGTGGAAGGCCTCGCCGTGCCATTCGGCCTTGGCGCCCAGGACGGACAGACAGAACGCGTCCAGCCACTGGCCGGCGCGGACCGACTCCGGGGTGCCCTCGGGCTCGGGGTCGTAGACCATGCCCCAGTTCACGTAGTTGAGGAAGACCTGGAAGTGGTTGTGCGGGAAGTACGCCGCGTACGCCACCGCCCCCGCGGCGGCCTCCACGGCGTCCTCCAGCACCGCCTTCGCCTCCGGCGTGTGCAGGTCGGGCGTCTCGACGGAGAGCGCGCCGAGGTACTCGACGAACTCCTCGGCGAGCAGCCACCACTCGTACGAGGTCACCGGACCGGCCTTCGACATCGACCGCACCTGCGAGCCGATCCGGTTGGCGAAGTCCTCGCGGGCCGCCGCGACGGCCGCCTCCCCGACCCGGTGCCGCTCTATTCGCACTGTCTGGCTCCCCCGTCGTTCCCCGATTCCATGATCCGGCCCAAGCCTAGATCGATCGCGGACCGCTGGGGGAGCGATGGGTGTCAGTGAGGAGTCGGTGTCAAGAAGCCGTGGGAGTCCAGTCGCCCAGCCAGTCGGCGACCTCCTGGCCGGTGGCCTGGGCGTCGGTCAGCTGAGGGCGGTCCGAGCTCGCGGCGCCCGCGCCCGCTCCGGTGTTCTTGTACTCGGCGAAGCGGTCGTCCTTCCAGGAGAAGCCGCTCATGTCGGTCCACGGGGTGGTCCTGATCGCGGCGCTGAGGGAGGTGTTGCGGACGGTGGTCTGCGGGTCGAGACTCGCGTCGCCGCCCGCGTGCCAGGGGCGGCCGAGGTGGAAGCTGCGGTCGGACACGTCACCGTTGACCGTGGAGTTGGCGATCAGGATGCCCTTGCGGTTCGCGGCCGTGCTGGGGGCCGTGACATAGCCGGCCGAGGTGCCGTTCCAGCGCTTCTTGAGGGTGATGACGGACTTGTCGATCACCGCGGTGGCCCGGCCGAAGATGAAGTCGGTGTTGCCGACGACGTAGGAGTTGGAGATGTAGACGCGGCCCAGCCTGTCCTTGGACGCGGTGTCCACCAGCAGGGTGTCCTGGTCGCCGCTGACGATGACGCCGTCGAGGAACACCTTGTCGGCGGAGGTGCGCAGGGCGACGGCCTGGTTCGCGATGTCCTGGTGCGCGGCCTCGTCGAAGTCGTTGGAGATGGTCAGGTTGCGGGCCTGGAAGTCGTCCGCCTCGACGGCGACGCTGGCGCTGCCGCCGGTGCCGTACGTGCCGCCGCCGGGCTTGGGGGTGCCCGAGGCGTTGTTGTAGACGATCGTCGTGTCCTTACGGCTCGCCCCCGTCCCCTGGATGGTGACGTGCGGCTTGTTGGAGGGGACCTTGACCAGCTCGCGGTACGTGCCCGGCTTCACGGCGATCACGACGCGCGAGGCGTTGTTGGCGGGTACGGCGTTCACGGCGGCCTGGACGGTCGTGTACTGGCCGCTGCCGTCCTTGGCGACGGTGAGGGTGGTGGCCGCGGCTGCCTTCGTCGTGGCCGCGGCCGCCTCGGTCGTGGCCGTGGTTCCTATGGACGTGCGCGGTCCCACGCCCGACTTCAGCAGCGCCGGGACGGCGGCCGCCTTGTCCAGCGTGTACGCGTAGTACGTCCGCGGGTCCCAGGCCGCACCGCTGCCGCCGCTCTCGTTACGGCCACTCGTGCCGGAGAACACGTTGCCGCGCTGCACGACGGTGGCCGTGGCGTCGCGGGTCACCGGGTTCCTCATGCCCTGGAAGTACGAGTTCTCCAGGACCATGTTCGTCCTGCCGCGCGCGTAGTTGCCGTACGAGGAGGTGATGGAGGTGCCCGCCTCGTCCTCCAGGTAGTTGTTGTAGAGGTGCGCGTGGGCGACGTTGTCCGTGGAGGGATTGCGCTGCTCGGTCTCGCGGATCCAGTTGTGGTGGATCGTCATGTCCGAGGTGACGTTGTCGGTCCAGCCGATGCCGAACGCCTTGTTCTCCTGGCTCAGTCTGTTCCAGGAGACGGTCAGGTACGTGGTGTCCTTGCGGCTGTCGATGAGTCCGTCGGCCATGTGCCGCAGGTCGTTGTGGTCGATCCACACATGGTGCGCGCCGTCCATCTGGATGGCGTCGAAGTCGTGTTCCTTGTCGTTCCACACGCCCTGGTAGGCGTCCCGGATGGTCAGGTTGCGGATGATGACGTTGTGCACGCCCTGGCCGAGGAAGAAGCCGCCGCCGACGATGTGCCCGGAGGTGCCGGCGCCCACGATGGTCTTGTCCGACTGGACCTTGATCTCTTTCCCGACCGGGTCCATGGTGATGGCCGCGGCGACGACGATCACGTACGGCTCGGGCGCGGTCGCGTACTTCTCCAGCTCGGCGAGCGTCCTGACGGTGACGGTTTTGCCGTCCCGACCGCCGTAGGTGCCGTTCTGCCCCAGGGCGTTGACGGACGCGAAGCCGTCGGCGGTCGCGGCGGCCCAGGCGGGGGCGGCGGCCGAGGCGGCGGCGGCCGAGGCGGGGGCGGCCGTGGCGGCGGACGCCGTCATCCGCGCGTCCGCGCCGAGGACACCGAGGTCGGTGCCGAACGCCATGGTCCCTGCGGCGGTCAGTGCGACGGGCAGACTCGCCGCCAGCGCGGTCTTCTTTCTGCGGCGACGGGTCCTGCTGCGGGGTTCGTTCACGGCTGCTTCCGATCAAGTGGGGGGCGGGTACCAGCACTTGGCAGTCGCAGCCGATGACGGAAACGTTGCCGCGCTCCCGTCGCGACCCGGCGGGTGTGCCCAGCGGCGGCCGGAGCCGGGGGCTCAACCCCCGTACGGGGAGGGTGGCGTGAGCAGGCACGCCACCTCGTCCGTGAACCGGGTGATCCAGTCCAGCAGGGTCCCGCCCCGAGCGACCCGGAACCCGTGCCGACGCGCGTGGAAAGCCGCCTGTACCGCGTGCAGCTGGGCCCAGCGCCGGACCCGTTCCCGGTCGAGTTCCGCCGCCTCGGCGAACACGTCCACGGCGCGACGCACGGCTCGGCCCAGGTCGTCCGCCTCCAGCAGCGCCAGCGCCCGCGACTTGAGCAGGGTGCCGCCGTCGTAGGCCGGGTCGCCCACACAGCCCTTGGGGTCGACGGCCAGCCAGGGCTCCCGGTCGGCGCGCAGGATGTTCCGGGCGTGCAGGTCGCCGTGGACCAGGAGGTCCGGCTGCGCCGGGCCCAGCTCACGGACGGTCGCCAGCGCGGCGTCGAGCACGCGCTGGGGCAGCTCGTGTCTCAAGTCGCCCGCGTCCCTGTGCAGTTCCTCCGCCCAGGCCTCGGTCCGCTCCCGCAGCCGTGGCAGCCACGGTTGCCCGACCGGCGCGGGCACGGCCAGCCGGCGACTGAGACGCCCCGCCACCGTGACGATCACGTCCTCGTCGCCGGCCTCGACCTCCGCGAGGGTCCGGGTGCCGGCCCGCTCCAACAGCATCGCGAACCGGTCGTCGTCCCGCTCGTACAACTGGACGGCGCCCCGCCCGCCCCACGCGGCGAACGCGTCCGGCTCGTGCACGTTGCCGGGGTGCGGGAACGAGACCTTCAGCACGGCGGTGGCTCCGGCGACGCGACGCAGCACCGGGACGATCAGGCCGACCCCGCCGTGGGAGACCGCGCCGTCCGGCACGCAGTCCCAACGGTCCAGCAACTCGTCCACCGTGTCCGGGAGGTGGGCGATCCAGTCCGCACCTCGCTCTCCCTCGCGCTCGACGGTGCTGCGTACGAAGGTCTCCGGTACCGGGATCATCCGGGCACCCTACGCGCCCCGGGGCGGCGCGTGCCGTGGTCGTTCGGCGGCGGTGACGGGTGAAACCGGCCAAGCTCGCTGGGAAATATGGGGTGGAATTATATGTTCCACAGTCCCGGTAAGTACGGCTTTTTCTGATATCAGGGATATTTGGACCGGGTTCTCCCGGCTTCCCCTTATCCGAATTCCGTGGCGCTGGCCAGCGGATCGGTGACGGCTCGGCGACTCCGCGTGAGGGAGAGGGTGGCAGGGGTCGGCTTTTGGTCACCCCCGCTTATCGCCTTTCAGTCAGACGTTCGAGCTATGTACGTTCCGATCGCAGCGGACGCCACGGTCCTTGTAACGCGCCGCGGTGTCCGGAGCGTCATGTCGGTATGAACCTACGAAGGGAACTTCATGCGCATCAGAACCCTGGCCACCGCCGGAGCGGTCGCTCTGGCGAGCCTCGGTGTATCCCTCGGCGCCGCCGGCACCGCCGGTGCCGCGAGCACCGCCGAGTCCTGCACGCCCGGTTACGCCTGCCTGTACTACAACAGCGACTACAAGGGGGCGTTCTACCGCCAGTACTTCGACATCCCCAACTACGCGAGCTACTACTTCAGCGCCAGCGCGGCCGGCAGTGCCGGTGCCGGACTGCCGGTGAAGAACAACACCGCCTCGGTGGACAACTGGGACTTCGACTTCGGCATCCGCCAGTACTTCAACAGCAACTACAGCGGTGTCTCCCAGTCCATCCCGAAGGGTGGCCAGGCGAATCTCAACGCCTCACTGAAGAACGACAACGCGTCCGGCAAGTTCTACTAGGCCGCCGGCACGGCGAGGGCCGAGCCCTCCGTCACCGTTACAGGCAAGGGGTGCGCTGCCCAATGCAGCTGGGCAGCGCACCCCCGCGCTCGGAGTGTAGCGAGCGGTCCTCGACCAGCACAGAACCGGCTATTCGGCTATCCAAGGAAGAGCATCTCGATGTATACCCGTCGCTTCGCCGTCTCTCTGTCCGTCCTCTGCGCCACCGTGGCGCTCTCGGCCGTCGCGGGATGCACCTCCGCGTCCGGCTCCGACGAAGAGAGCAAGGCGGCGGGAAGCACGGGCGCCCCCTCCGTGTCCTCGTTCCCGAAGCTGACCTCGGCGACCGGCAAGTCCCTGCCGGTCGAGGCGTATCTGCTGGACGCGGAGCAGGAGGAGCAGTTGTCGGACGCCGAGAACATCCTCAGGGAACGGTGCATGGCCAGGTTCGGCATCGCTTACAAGGTTCCGGAAACCTCGGTGTTCGTGCCTGAGAGCATCACCCAGCTTCGCTACGGCCCCACGGACGCCGACGATGTGGCCGGACATGGGTACAAGCCCGCGGGCTCCGAGAAGGCCGTGGTCAAGCCCAAGCCTCAGGAACTCGCCGCGGCGGCCACCATGGTGCTCAACGGCACCACCGACCCGAACGTGAAGCCGGGGTCCGCCGCAGCCAAGGGCGGCCAGGACTACAACGGCCAGAAGGTTCCGGTCGGCGGCTGCATCGGCGAGGCGAAGACCAAGCTGGGCTACTCGGCCGACCAGGAGCCGTCGAAGGACGGCGCCCCGCCGATCGCCGACAAGGTCAACACCGACAGCTGGGCCAAGTCGTACGAGGACGCGCGGGTGAAGGCCGTCTTCGGGAAGTGGTCGGCCTGCATGAAGGAGAAGGGCTACACCTACGCCGACCCGATGAAGGCCAACGACGACCCGCAGTGGCAGGAGACCTCCCTCGCCACCGCCAAGGAGAAGCAGGTCGCCTCGGCCGACGTCGCCTGCAAGGCCAAGTACAACGTCATCGGCACCTGGTACGCCGTGGACGCCGCCTACCAGGAACAGATGATCGAGCAGAACGCGGAAGCGCTCGCCGAGGTCAAGAAGACGAAGGAGAAGCAGCTGAAGTTGATGGCCGAGGTTCTGTAACGCCCGGTGCCCCGCAACGCGTCCACCAAGAAAACCAGTCGGCCCCGGAGAGACGCAGTGTCCGAAGCAGAGCAGTCCGTCCCGACGCCGGGGTCCGAGATGCCCGGTGGAGCAGGGATACCCGGCGGATTAGGGACATCCGGCGGAGTAGGGGGTCCCGGCGGTGTCGGGATGCCCGGCGGCGTAGGGATGCCCGATGGAACCGAGGTGTCCGGCAGGGCGGAACCCTCCTCCAGGTCCCGCCGTGCCGCGGACTCCGGGCTGTCGCAGAAGCGCAAGTGGGTGGCCGCGGTCGCGGTGGCCGCGGTGCTGCTGACCGGCGCCGGGATCGCCGCCTCGTTCGTGGTGAAGTCGCCCGCGCAGGCGGCGGCCGAAGCCGAGCCGCCGCCGCAGGACGTGCTGACGGCGCCGGTGGAGAACCGCGTGCTCAAGGACTCCGTCATCATCCGCGGCACCGTGGTCGCGGGCCAGTCGGTGGACGTCGCCCCGTCCGGCGCGAGCGGCGAGGGGACGACCGGCGCGGTGGTCACCAAGGCGCCCAAGCCGGTGGGCACGGAGGTCAAGGCCGGGCAGGTCCTGGCGGAGATCTCCGGCCGCCCGGTGTTCGCGCTGAAGGGCCGCGTGCCCGTCTACCGGGACCTCAAGCCGGGCTCCACCGGCGACGACGTGGCCCAACTCCAGTCCGCGCTGGCCGCGTTGGGACACGGCACCGGCAACGACGCCCGGGGTACCTTCGGCGCCGGCACCAAGGCCGCGCTCACCGCGTTCTACGCCTCGATCGGCTACAACCCGGTCTCCGCGCAGGCCGAGGGCACCGCCACCGTCCAGGACGCGCAGGACGCCGTGACCGCCGCCGAACGTGCCTGGCAGGACGCCGAGGACGCGCGGCGGGACGCCTCCAACGAGGAGACGCAGAAGGCCGTCGACCGTGCCGCGCAGGACCTCGAGCGGGCCCGCACCCGGCTCACCGAGGCGCAGGTGGCGGCCGGGCCCATGCTGCCCGCGTCCGAGGTCGTCTACCTCTCCGGCTTCCCGGCCCGGGTGGACAGCGTGAACGCCGTGCTGGGATCCGCGCCCACCGGCAAGGTGATGACCGTCTCCGCCGGGAAACTCGCGGTCAACGGATACCTCCAGGAGTCCCAGAAGGGCCTCGTCCGGGTCGGGCAGAAGGTGGAGATCCTGTCCGAGACGACGGGGGTCAAGGTCACCGCCTCGGTCCGTTCGGTGGCGGACACCATGGCCACCGGACAGCAGCCGACCACCACCGACCAGGCCCAGGGAGGCGGGGCCGCCGAGGGCGGGAACGCGGCCGCCGAGGCCCAGGGCTACCTGGTGGTCGTCGAACCCGACAAGGCCCTGCCGTCGAACACCGTCGGCCAGGACGTCCGGCTGACCGTCGAGGCCGCGTCGACCAAGGGCAAGGCACTGGTCGTACCGGTGACCGCGATCACCGCCGGATCCGACGGCAAGACCGTGGTCACCGTCCTGGAGTCCGGTGACCGGCAGCGGCGGGTGGAGGTCACCACCGGCACCACCGGCGACGGCTACGTGGAGGTCAGACCGGCCGCCGGGGCCGAACTGGCCGAGGGCGACAAGGTCGTCACCGGCGTCAACTCCGGTACCGCGGGGGGCAAACGATGACCGACCCCACGCTGCCGGCACCCGGCCCGCACCACCGGCCCCCGGTGATCGAGTTCCGCCGGGTCGGCCTCACCTACCCCGGCCCGCCGCCCGTGCCGGCCTTCCGGCCCTGCGACCTGACCATCGAGCAGGGCGAGTTCGTGACCGTGATCGGCCCCTCCGGCTCAGGGAAGTCGACGTTCCTGAACATCGCCGGCCTGCTGGACGCCCCGACCGAGGGGACGTACCTCCTGGACGGCATCGACACCGGGACGTTGAAGGACGGAGACCGCACTGCCCTGCGCGGACGCCGGATCGGCTTCGTCTTCCAGTCCTTCCACCTGCTGCCGCACCGCAGCGCCCGGGAGAACGTCCAACTGGCCATGGTCTACAACGGCGCGCCCCGGGCCGAGCGCGCCGGGCGGGCCCAGGAGGCCCTGGAGCAGGTCGGCCTCGGACACCGCCTGGACTCCCTGCCGACCCGGCTGTCCGGCGGTGAGCGCCAGCGGGTGGCGATCGCCCGCGCCCTGGTGTCCCGTCCCTCACTGCTGCTGTGCGACGAGCCGACCGGGAACCTGGACAGCCGCAACGCCGAGTCCGTCCTCGGGCTGCTTGAGCAGTTGCACGGCACCGGGATGACGGTGCTGGTCATCACCCACGACCCCGCCGTGGCCTCCCGGGGCGTGCGCACGGTCGCCATCCGCGACGGCGTACTGCGCGAGCAGGTGGCGGTATGAGCCACCGCAGGCCCAGAACGGGTCCGCGCGGCCTTGGGCGCCTTCGGCGGCTGACCTCGCGCGGGAGCCGCGCGCGGACGGCCGCCGTGGAGCCCTCCGTCTTCGCGCCGCGGGATCTGCTCGGCGAGTCACTCGCCGGCATGCTGCAACGGCCGGCCCGCTCCGCGCTGACCGCCCTGGGCACCGTCCTCGGCGTCGGCACCTTCGTCGCGATCCTCGGGCTGACCGCCACCACCTCGTCCCAGATCGACTCCCGCTTCAACGTGCTGACCGCCACCGAGGTCAACGTCGAGGACATCGGGATCGAGCAGAACGAGTTCGTGCCGCTGGCCTTCCCCAAGGACGCCGACGCGCGCGTGCAGCGGCTCGGCGGGGTCGAACACGCCGGGGTCTACTGGACGGTGGACACCCGCACCACCAACGCCGCCATCCGGTCCTCGCCGGTCGGCGACGACTCCACCGGCGAACGCGCCGCCATCGTCGCCGCGTCACCGGGCGTCATCGAGGCGGCCGTACCGCACGTGGTCCAGGGCAGGATCTACGACGCCTACGCCGAGCGGACCGCGCAACCCGTCGTCATGATCGGCTCGGGCATGGCGGCCCGGCTGGGCATCACCACCCTGCAGACGCGCCCCGCGCTGTTCATCGGCGACCAGCCGTTCACCGTCGTCGCGATCATCGACGACGTGAAACGCAAGGCGGACCTGTTGCTGTCGGTCGTGGTGCCGCGTTCCACGGCGGAGAAGATGTGGGGCGAACCGGCCGCCGGCGGTGCCAAGATGCTGGTCTCCACGAAGATCGGAGCCGCGCAGCAGGTGGCGAAACTGGCGCCCACCGCACTACGGCCGGACCACCCCGAGTACTTCAAGGCGGTGCCGCCGCCCGACCCGAAGACCCTGCGCGGGAACGTCACCGACGACCTCCAGCAGCTCTTCCTGCTGCTGGCCGCGATCTGCCTGGTCATCGGCGCCGTCGGGATCGCCAACACCACCCTGGTCGCCGTGCTGGAACGCACCGGTGAGATCGGGCTGCGGCGGGCGCTCGGTGCGCGCGGCGGGCACATCACCATCCAGTTCCTCGCCGAGTCCGGTTCGCTGGGCGCACTGGGCGGACTGATCGGCACCAGCCTCGGCACCCTGACGGTGGTGGGGGTCGCCATCGCCCGGGACTGGACACCCGTGGTGCATCCCACGACGGTCGCGGCGGCGCCGGCCATCGGTCTGGTCACCGGTCTGGTCGCGGGCCTCTATCCGGCTTGGCGGGCGTCACGGATCCAACCGGCCGAGGCGCTGCGCAGGTAGCGCGCCCCACCGTCCGCGAGGCAGGCTCCCGTATCCGGGGGCCTGCCTTTTTTCGGTCCCGGGTGTAACGCGACGGCGGGCCTGGAGCGTCAAGGACATGTGAGCGCGGACGTGTTACCGGGAGGGGAACCCACATGGCCAGATCGTCGCACCGGTCGGAGGAGATCGAGGCGTTCATGCAGGCCGTGAGCCCCCGCCTCTTCCGTGCCGCACTGCTGGTCTGCGGCGACTGGCATCTTGCGGAGGACCTGGTGCAGACCACCCTGGGCAAGGCGTTCGTCTCCTGGGGCCGGGTCCGCAAGGCCGACAGCCCGCACGCCTATGTGCGCACCATCCTGATGCGTACGTATCTCTCGCATGTCCGGCTGCATCGGACGTACGAGAGACCCGTGGGCGAGCTGCCGGAGCAGCCGGCCACCACCCACGACCCGGCCCTGCGGCTGGCGCTGGCCCAGGCGCTGGCGTTGTTGTCGCCGCAGGACCGGGCCGTGGTGGTGCTGCGCTACTGGGAGGACAGAAGCGTCGCGCAGACCGCGGCGGAACTCGGTCTGAGCGCCGGGAACGTGCGCATCCGCAGCATGCGGGCACTGTCGACGCTTCGTACGTCGCTGGGCGGCGAGCACGACGTTCTCGCCGGTCGCTGACCGGCATCACATCATCGCCGCGGCACCACCTCGGTGGGGAAGGGCTGGAATCTCATGGAGAACATGGGGCAGATGGAGCGCGACGAGCGGGAGTTCGGCCCCCGGCTGGGGAGCATGCTCGACGCGTACGCCGACGAACTGCCCGCTCCGGCAACGGATCTGGTGGGCGGTGGACTCGCCCGCGGCCGACGGCTGCGCAGACGCAGGCAGACGCTGTGGGGAGCGGCCGTGTTCACCGTGGCGACCGCACTCACGGGCGGCGCGGTGCTGGCCGGGGTCATCCCGGACGGTTCGGGCGACGGCAGGAACAACCAGGCCGCCGCCACAGCCGTGACCATTCCGGACTTCTCCCTGGCGGCGGCCCGCACGTCGGCGCCGGCGGGCAAGGTCGCGGTCACCGGCAAGGCGACCGTCGCGACCCTGCGGGACCTGCTGCCCGGCAAGCCCACGACCAGCGGGTACCAGTGGTGGGACGGCAAGCAGGGCGCGGACTCGGTCAGCGCCGGGGGACGACTGCTCGTTCAGGGCCGGGCCGAGACGACGGTCAGCGTCCAGGGCGCCTTCCAGCTCACCGCGTTCGACGCGCTGGACAAGGACGCGGCCCGCGAGGCGGCCGGGAAGTCCGGGCAGCGGGAGCCGGACAAGAGCGGACGGACGGCACCGGACAAGTCCGCGGCGGCGAAGGAGGCCGCCGACGGCCAGCCGGGCAAGAAGGCCCGCCCCGCCACCAAGGCGGAACTCCAGACGTTCTACTCCTGCGCGGACCGGGCTCAGGCCAAGGCCACCCAGTCCTCGTGCCGGGCCCGCAACCTCGACGACGGCTCCGTCCTGATCAGCTACGAGGAGAAGTCCGGCGCGCTGACCCGGCGTACCGCCGACCTGCTCCGCACGGACGGCACCCGGATCGTCGTGGTCACCTCCAACAGCACGGACACCAAGCGCGGCCCTGCGGACGTCGCCGCCCCGCCCCTGACCCTGGCCCAGCTCACCGACATCGCGACCAGCGCGGACTGGCAGGCGTGGGTGAAGCCCTCGGTGAACGACGCGGCGAAGGGCGTTTCCTGATGTCCTGACGTCGTCGACGCGGCGGCCCGGCTTCCACCGAGCCGCGTCACGGCACCTCCGGCGGCGGCACCGGCGCCCCCGGCAGCCGTACCGTGACCACCGTGCCGCCCCCCTCCGCGCGGGCCAGCGTCACCTCGCCGCCGGCCTGCTGGACCGTGCGGGCGACGATCGACAGACCGAGGCCCGAGCCGGGCAGCGCGCGGGCGCTCGGGGAGCGCCAGAAACGGTCGAAGACGTGCGGGAGTTCCTCGGCGGGGATGCCGGGGCCGTGGTCGCGGACCGTCAGCACACCCTCGTTCAGCCGCACCTCGATCGTGCCGCCCTCCGGGCTGAACTTCACCGCGTTGTCCAGGATGTTGACCACCGCGCGTTCCAGCGCGGCCGGTTCCGACCGGACGTACCACGGCTGGAGGTCGGCCGTGATGGTCAGCTCGGGCCCCCGCAGCCGTGCGCGGCGCAGCGCCGACTCGACGGTGTCCGCCAGCGCGATCACCTGGACCCGCTCACCCTGCTGCCCCTGCGAACGGGACAGCTCCTGCAAGTCGCCGATCAGCGCCGCCAGTTCGGTCATCTGCGCCTTCACGGAGGCGAGCAGCGCCTTGCGGTCGGCGGCGGGGATGGGGCGGCCGGTCTCCTCGCTGCGGGTGAGGAGTTCGATGTTGGTACGGAGGGAGGTGAGGGGGGTGCGGAGTTCGTGGCCGGCGTCGGCGATGAGCTGTTGCTGGAGTTCGCGGGAGGTGGCCAGGGCGGAGGTCATCGAGTTGAAGGAGTGGGACAGGCGGGCGATCTCGTCCTCGCTGTCCTCCTCGACCGGGATGCGGATGCCCAGGTCCTCGGTACGGGCGACGTGTTCGACGGCATCGGTGAGCTTGTCCACGGGCCGCAGGCCGGCGCGGGCGACCATGAGGCCGGCGGCTCCGGCACCGATGACTCCCACGCCGGAGACCAGGAGCAGGATGAGAGCGAGTTCGTTGAGGGTGGACTCGGTGCTCTTCAGGGGTACCGCGACGACGAACCCGACGTTGGGTCCGGTCTCCCCGGTGACGGTGGTGGTGGCGCCCAGCGCCCGGGTCATCACGCGGACCGCGTTGCCGTCCTCGTCGGTGCCGTTGCGGAAGTAGATCTGGTCGGTGTCCCCGTCCTTGATCTTGTCCTTGTCGAACTGCGTGACCTTGATGGTGCCCGTGGAATCGTCGGTGACACAGATCTTGCCGGTCTCCGTGACCACCTGGGAGTAGTTGTTCCGGAAGAAACCGGTGCCCTGCGGGGTCGCGGAGCAGTTCGCGAGGGCGAGCTGAGCCTGCTGGATCTGCCCCATCTGCCCCGGCCCCTTCATCCCCCTCTGCAGGTCGTTGTTCAGCTGCTCGTACAGCTTCCCCTGCACGATGAACCAACAGGTCACCGAGACCGCCGCCACCGCGAACGCCACCGCCGCCGCCACCAGCAGCGCCAGCCTGGACCGGATCGGCAGGGTGCGGAACCGGCGAACGACCTTCGTCACTCCGCGCCGCCCTGCCGCAACACGTACCCCACACCTCGCACCGTGTGCACGAGCCTCGGCTCGCCGCCCGCCTCCGTCTTGCGGCGCAGGTACATCACGTACACGTCGAGCGAGTTGGACGACGGCTCGAAGTCGAAGCCCCACACCGCCTTCAGGATCTGCTCACGCGTGAGGACCTGGCGCGGGTGCGCCATGAACATCTCCAGGAGCGTGAACTCGGTACGGGTCAGCTCCACCGGCCGCCCCGCCCGCGTCACCTCACGGGTCGCGAGGTCCATGCGCAGGTCGGCGAAGGTGAGGGCCTCGTCGTCCTCCACCACGCCCGCCGCGGACGCCGCGTACGAACTGCGCCGCAGCAGCGCCCGGACGCGGGCGAAGAGCTCGTCGAGTTCGAAGGGCTTGACCAGGTAGTCGTCGGCGCCCGCGTCGAGCCCGGTGACCCGGTCGCCGACCGTGTCGCGGGCCGTGAGCATGAGGATCGGCGTGGTGTCGCCGGCCCCGCGGATGCGCCGCGCGGCGGTCAGACCGTCCATGCGTGGCATCTGGATGTCCAGGACCAGCAGGTCGGGCTGGTAGGCGGTCGCCTTCTCCAGGGCGTCCGCGCCGTCGACCGCGACCTCGGTGTCGTAGCCCTCGAAGGCGAGGCTGCGCTGGAGCGCCTCGCGTACCGCAGGCTCGTCGTCGACGATCAGGATGCGCTGGGTGTCACGGTCGCCTTCGGCGGGGCTCATGGGCGTGGATTCCTCGGGTGCGGTGGGACGGCGGGGCTGACATGAATGAACGCTTTCAGCCTCGCACGGTTCCCGGCTGATGCTGCGGGAAGAGCTGGTGCTGCGGGAAGAGTGGGTGCGATCAGCCGCGTACCGTGCTGCGGCGTCGGCCGCGGGCGGCGGCGGTGGAGCGGCGGCCCGTGCCGGGGGTGAGCGCCACCTCCGGAGCCCGCGGCGCCGGCTCGTGCAGCTCGTACGCCACCGCGAGGGCCAGGGCGAGCCCGGCCGGGTCGGTGCCGACCACCGTGTGCGAAACCTGCTCGATCATGACGTTCTCCCTGAAAGGACCGCTGAGGCCGGGTGCGGGGTCAGTTGCTGTCGGAGCCGCCGGCCCGCAGCGTGGCCAGGTCCGCCTTGACGGTGTTGATCGGGATGGCGAAGCCGAGGCCCACGCTGCCCGCGTCGGACGAGGACGATCCGGAGGCGGCCGAGTACATCGCCGAGTTGATGCCGACGATGTTGCCGTTCATGTCGATCAGGGCGCCGCCGGAGTTGCCGGGATTGAGCGAGGCGTCCGTCTGGAGCGCCTTGTACGTGGTGGTGGACGAGCCGGTGTCGCCGTTGAACTCCCGGCCGCCGAACTCGAACGGCCACTGGCCGCCGCCCTGCTGCTGTTGCTGCTGGCCCTCGTCCGTGGAGACGGTGACGTCGCGGTTCAGGGCGGAGACGATGCCGCTGGTGACCGTGCCGGTCAGGCCCTCGGGGGAGCCGATCGCCACGACCGTGTCACCGACCTGCACACCACTGGAGTCGCCGAGGGTGGCCGTCTTCAGACCGGAGGCGTTCTCCAGCTTGATCAGGGCCAGGTCCTTCTTGCTGTCGGTGCCGACGACCTTCGCGGTGTAGGTCTTGCCGTCGCTGGTGCTCGCCTTGATCGTGGTGGCCCCGGCGATGACGTGGTTGTTGGTGATGATCTCGCCGTCGCTGGTGATGACCACGCCGGAGCCGGTGGACTCGCCGGCGTTCGAGTTGGCGTTGATCTCGACGATGCTCGGGCTGACCGCCTTGGCCACCCCGGCGACCGTGCCCTTGGCGGAGGACGGCACCACGTTCGTGCTGGTGCTGCTGGAGGTGACCGCGGCGTCATTGCCGGTCAGCTCCTGGATGCCGTACGCGGTCCCGCCGCCTATCGCCGCGGCGACGATCGCCACGGCGGCCAGCAGGGCGAGCGGACCCCGGGTGCGCTTCTTGGGGGCGGGGGCCGGGGCAGATGCCGGTGCCGCCGTCATCACGGCCGTACCGCCGCCGCCGTCACCGCCGCCGTAGGCGCCCTCGGTCGCGAACCCGGCCGACGCGGGCGCCGGGGTCGGCGCCTGGGCCGGCGGGGGCGGCCACTCGGGGTTCACGGGGGAGGGGGAGTACTGCTGCTGCGCGTACTGCTGCTGGGAGTACTGCTGCTGGGGGTACGCGGCCTGCTCGCCGTGACCCTGGGCCTGCTCGGGGTTCTCGTACTCGCCGCTGCGGCGGAAGCTCTCGGTCATGACACTGAGCTTGTCCGGCGACCATGAGAGCTTGCTGAGTGCCGGCTGAGAAGCCCGGCAGAACCTCGTTCGTCCGATGTAAAGACGCGTCTCGCAGCTCGCGGGGCTCTCTCAGAAAGCCCTCAGAAAGCCCTCAGAAAGCCCTCAGAAAGACCCCGGACAGCAGCTTCGTTGAAGCGCGCGCTCTCTCACACGCAGCCGCAGGACCTGCGCAGCACCAGCCGCGACGGGAACTGCTTCAGCCGCTCCTGCCGGGAGCCGGCCACCCGCAGCCCGTCGTCGAGGACGAGGTCCACGGCGGCCCGGGCCATGGCGGAGCGGTCCGAGGCGACCGTGGTCAGGGGCGGGTCGGCCAGCGCCGCCTCCTTGATGTCGTCGAACCCGGCCACGGCCAGCTGGCCAGGCACGTCGAGCCGCAGCTCACGCGCCGCGCGCAGCACGCCGATGGCCTGGTCGTCGGTGGAGCAGAAGATCGCCGGCGGCCGCTGGGGCCCGGACAGGACGTCGAGCGCCACGCGGTAGGCGTCGTAGCGGTTGTACGGCGCCTCGAAGACCCGGCCCTCGGTGGGCAGCCCGGCTTCCTGCATCGCGCGCCGCCAGCCCTCGACGTGGTCGGAGACCGGGTCGCCGACGGCGGGGGTCTCCGCGGTGCCGCCCATGCAGGCGACGTACTCGTACCCGTGCTCCAGCAGGTGGCGGACGGCGAGCTGGGCGCCGCCGAGGTCGTCCGTCACGACGGCGACGTCGTCGATGGCCTCCGGTCGCTCGTGCAGCAGCACCACCCGGGCGTCCCAGGCGTCGATCTCGGCGGCGGCGTTGTCGTTCAGGGCGTGGCTGACCAGGATGAGGCCGGAGACCCGCATGCCGAGGAAGGCACGCAGGTAGTGGACCTCGCGCTCACCGACGTAGTCGGAGTTGCCGACCAGCACCATCTTTCCGCGCTCGGACGCGGCCTGTTCGACGGCGTGCGCCATCTCCCCGAAGAAGGGCTGGCGGGCGTCCGGCACGATCAGACCTATGAGGTCGGTGCGCCGCGAGGCCATCGCCTGGGCGACCCGGTCGGGCCGGTAGCTCAGTTCCTTGATCGCGGCGAGGACACGCTCGCGGGTGGCCGGGGCGACCGGCCGGGGTCCGTTGTTGATGACATAGCTGACGACGGCGGTGGACGTCCCCGCCAGTCGCGCCACGTCATCCCTGGTTACCTTGGCCACGCGCGGAGTCTACGCGGATGGACCCGCTCTGGGCAGGGCGTGCGGAGGCCTGCCCGAGCGGGAGCGTACGCGCGTGATGACCTGGTCACGTACCCCTACGCCTCGGCCGCGACCTCAGCGGCGTCCAGAGCGCCCGCCTCGTCCTCATTGTCCGTCTTTGTCGCGGTCGCCTTGGCCTTGGTGTCGTCCGTGGTGCGCTCGGCCTTCTCGGGAGTAACGAATCGATAACCGACGTTCCGGACGGTTCCGATCAGCGACTCGTGCTCGGGTCCGAGCTTGGCGCGCAGCCGTCGTACGTGGACGTCGACCGTCCGGGTGCCGCCGAAGTAGTCGTAGCCCCAGACCTCCTGGAGGAGCTGTGCGCGGGTGAAGACACGGCCCGGGTGCTGGGCGAGGTACTTCAGGAGTTCGAACTCCTTGAAGGTGAGGTCGAGAACCCGGCCCTTGAGCTTGGCGGAGTAGGTGGCCTCGTCGACCGACAGGTCGCCGTTGCGGATCTCCATCGGGGAGTCGTCGTTGACGATCTGCTGGCGGCCCATGGCCAGGCGCAGACGGGCCTCGACCTCGGCCGGACCGGCCGTGTCGAGCAGTACGTCGTCGATGCCCCAGTCGGCGGTGACGGCCGCGAGGCCGCCCTCGGTCACGACCAGGACGAGCGGACAGCCGGGCCCGGTGGAGCGCAGCAGCTGGCACAGGCTGCGGACCTGCGGCAGGTCGCGGCGCCCGTCGATCAGTATGACGTCGGCACCCGGGGTGTCGACGAGGGCGGGGCCCTCCGCCGGGGCCACGCGGACGTTGTGCAGCAGCAAACCGAGAGCGGGGAGCACCTCCGTCGACGGCTGGAGGGCATTGGTCAGGAGCAGCAGAGAACTCATTTGTCTGGTTCCTCCTCGGTCCCTGCGAGGACGTGTGCGGTGCGGCACTGCTCTGCGATCCCGGCGGCCCCGTACACCTGCGGTTTCCCGCGCCGTATACAACGCTTCCGAAAGCACAAAAGGACCCGGGGGCTACGCTGCCCGAGTCCTCTGCCCAGCAGAATAGCCCACATGAGTACCGGTCCGGCAGGTCATGTGGCGCGATCCACCGATCGTCCGCACTCCGATACCAGCAGACCTACACCTTTGCGGAGGTTTCTGCACGCCGCCGACGGCGTGACGATCGATTCCGTATACGACCCGGGTGACGCCGTATACGACGCCTCGGCGTCACCTTCCGGTGGCCCGGTGTTCGTGATCGCCCACGGTTTCACCGGCGACGTGGACCGCCCGCACGTCCGGCGAGTGGCCAGGGCGTTCGCGCGCCACGGCGCCGTGGTCACGTTCTCCTTCCGGGGGCACGGCGCCTCCGGCGGGCGCTCCACGGTCGGCGACCGGGAGGTGCTGGACCTCGCCGCCGCGGTCGAGTGGGCCCGTTCGCTGGGGCACCCCCGTGTGATCACCGTCGGTTTCTCCATGGGCGGCTCGGTGGCCCTGCGACACGCGGCGCTGTACGGCCCGAATCCCCCGAAGGAGGGGCCGGTGCGCGAGGGTCGCGTGGACGCGGCGAGGGGACGGGCGGCGGAGGCGGCTTCGTACGCGGCGACGGACGCGGTGGTCTCGGTGAGTGCCCCGGCCCGCTGGTACTACCGGGGCACGGCTCCTATGCGCCGACTCCACTGGCTGGTGAGCCGTCCCGAGGGCCGACTGGTGGGCCGCTACGGATTCCGTACGCGCATCCACCACCTCGGGTGGGACCCGGTGCCGCTGTCGCCCGTGGAGGCCGTCCCGAGGATCGCGCCGACGCCGCTGCTGATCGTGCACGGCGAACAGGACGGCTACTTCCCCGTCGACCACCCCCGGATGCTGGCCCACGCCGCCGGCGACCACGGCGAACTCTGGCTGGAGCCCGGCATGGGCCACGCCGAACACGCGGCAACGGAGGCCCTGCTGGCCCGTATCGGGGACTGGGCTGTCGGTCGGGCGGGCTAGCCTGACCGTGTACACCGCCGATTGATTGAGGAACGGGATGGCAAAGGTCACGGTGCGCTACTGGGCAGCCGCGAAGGCCGC
This sequence comes from Streptomyces sp. NPDC006332, assembly GCF_040612855.1. Classification (NCBI taxonomy): domain Bacteria; kingdom Bacillati; phylum Actinomycetota; class Actinomycetes; order Kitasatosporales; family Streptomycetaceae; genus Streptomyces; species Streptomyces sp. NPDC006332. Next base: position 140,892 of record NZ_JBEXRA010000012.1, on the reverse strand, counting down.
GGCCCAGATCGCCGAGGAGCCGTTCGACGCGGACACCCTCGCCGAGGCGCTCGACGCCGTGCGCGGGCGACACCCCGGCGAACTCGTGCGTGTCCTGCGCCGATGCTCGTTCCTCGTCGACGGTGACCCCGTGGGCACCCGCGCACATGAGACGGTACGGCTGGCCGACGGCGGCACGGTCGAGGTGCTCCCGCCGTTCGCAGGAGGGTGACGATGACCAACCAGCCGTACGAGGGGCCGTACGACGGGCCGTACGAGGGACAGCAGTACCAGCGCCGGCAGCAGTACCAGGGGGAGCAGCAGTACCAGGGGGAGCCGCACGGGCAGCAGCCTCAGGGGTATGCGCCCGAGGGGTACGGCCCGCAGAGCCACACCGGGCAGGGCTATGACTCGCAGGGTCACACCCCGCAGGGCCACACCCCGCAGGGCTACGACCCGTACTGGCAGCAGGCCTACGAGGATCCGCAGGCGGCCCAGCAGTACACGCAGCAGTGGCAGGGTCAGACCTGGGAGACCCAGGTGCACCAGCCGGTGTCGGCCGCCGAGACGGCGTACCTGCCGCAGCAGCCGCAGGCTCCCGGCGCACCGGCCCACCCCCACACGCACACTCCGGCACAGGCACCCGAGCCCGTTCCGGCCGCCGAGGGGCCGGCCTCCGGGTACGGCCCCGCCTCCGTCGCCGGCAACGCCCGCATCACCGACGCCCAGCGGGCGCGGCTGGAGGGGCGCTCGCCGGTCATCGAGCCCGGCATGCAGCCCGCCGCGCTCACCGCGCTCCTCGGTCTGCTGCTGTCCGGTACGGCGGCTGTCGGCTCGTACGCCCTCGTCATTCCCCTCGTCGCCCTCCAGGCGGTCACCGCCGCGGGCTGGTTCCGGCTGAACGGCATGTGGCCGGCCCGGCAGGGCATCGCGCTGGCGTTCCTCGGGGCGCTGGTGGCGGACGCGGTGCTGCTCGGGGCCGGGCGGGAAAACGGGCCCGCCGCGATCCTCGGCACGTTGGGCGTGTGGGTCCTGCTCTCCCTCGTTCTCCAGCTGCGCTCGCACGCCGACGCGGACGAACGGATGGCCGGGCTGATGGCGAGCGTCGCCTCGGCGGCGCTGTCCATCGTCGCGGCCGGACACCTCGCGGCCGACCCGGACGCGGTGACGGTCGGCGCGGCGGCGGTGGCGGTCGCCGTCCTGGCCCGCGCGCTGCCCCTGCCGACCCCGGCCTCCGTGGTGGTCGCCCTGCTCGCCGCGGCGGGCGCGGGCATCGCGGTCGGCGGGATGACCGGCCTCGGCGCGAAGGGCGCGCTGCTGGGCGCGGGCGCGGCGGTGTGCGCGCTGATCGGGCACCGGGTGGCGAGCTACGACTACCCGTCGAGGTTCGTGCACTTCACGGCCGGAGTGGCCCTGCCGCTGGCCGCGGCAGCCCCCGCGGTGTACCTGCTGGGGCGGGCGCTGGGCTGACGCTTTCGCGGCGGGCGCTGGTCAGGCACCTACCTGGCGCGCCCGGCCGCACTCCTCCCGGCCCCGGGTCTGTCCTGTCACGAATGATCGACAATTTGCCGATCCCTTACGGGCCCGGGGTTACTCTCACGCTCGGCGGCCACCCGGTCCGTCAACCGACTGTCGTCTGACCGCCGTCGTGGGGGACACCGCATGCGCGCACTGCGAATACTTCTGATACTTGTCGTGATATTCGGGGGCCTCTTTGTGATCGCCGACCGCGTCGCGGTCAACTTCGCGGAGGGCGAGGTCGCGGACAAGCTGAAGGCCAGCGAGAACCTGGACACCACCCCGGACGTCTCCATCAAGGGCTTCCCCTTCCTCACCCAGGTGGTCGGCGGCGCTCTGGACGACGTCCAGGTCGGTATCCCGGACTACGAGGCGGACACCGGCACGAACGGCAAGACCATCCGGATCGACGACCTCGAAGCGAACATGAAGGGCGTCGAGTTCTCCGGCGACTACAGCTCCGCCACCGCGTCCACCGCCACCGGCACGGCGTCCGTCACCTACGACGAGCTGCTCAAGGCCGCCAAGGCCGAGCCCACCCAGGTCGCCCCCGGCGTCACCGCCAACATCGTCGGGCTCTCCGACGGCGGCAACGGCAAGATCAAGGTCGCTGTCGAGGCGACAGTCTTCGGAACCAAGCTGCCGAAGCCGGTGGACGTGCTCAGCACCGTCACCGCCAAGGGCGACACCGTGCGGGTGCACGCGGACAATCTGCCGTCGTTCGGTGGCGTCGAGCTCGCCGAGAACCGGGTCCGGGCCATCACCGACTTCGAGCAGAAGATCGAGGGGCTGCCCGGCGGCATCCAGCTCGACAAGGTGCAGGCGGCGAAGAGCGGCGTGGAGATCACCGTGAAGGGTTCGAACGTCAAGCTCGCGGGGTAGGACGGGCGGGGGACGGGACCGGTCGCAGGTGACCGAGGGGCCGTCCGATTGGCGAGACGCCTCAGTCCGTAGAACAGATGTGGAGACGGCCGCATCCGCCCGGGAACCGTGGGAACACGGCCCGGGCGTTGTTGTGTTCTCACATCGCGGACGATCGCGTCTCAGCATACGACACCCCGGTGACATGGCCGCCTGTCCGTCCCTACGATCGACACCTATGAAGCGACAGGCGGATCTCACGAAGCGGCGGGCAGTAGACCTGTGCCGCGTCGCCGCCATGCTCTGTCGCATCTTCTGAGCGGAAGCGCAGACCTCCGCATTCACCCCGCCCCCCAGCAGGGCATCCGTGCGCCCGCGCCGATCCGGGCCCGACCGCGCACCCCTCTCACTCGCACGCCCCGCCGCAACTGCCCCGGAGGAGAAAGAGCATGAGCCGCAGCGACGTCCTGGTAGACGCCGACTGGGTCCAGGACCACCTGGACGACCCCACCATCGCGATTGTTGAGGTGGACGAAGACACGTCCGCCTACGAGAAGAACCACATCCGAGGCGCGATCCGCATCGACTGGACCGACGACCTGCAGGACCCGGTCCGCCGTGACTTCGTCGACCAGGAGGGCTTCGAGAAGCTCCTCTCCGCGAAGGGCATCGCCAACGACACGCTGGTGATCCTCTACGGCGGCAACAACAACTGGTTCGCGTCGTACGCCTACTGGTACTTCAAGCTCTACGGCCACGAGAACGTCAAGCTTCTCGACGGCGGCCGCAAGAAGTGGGAGCTGGACGCCCGCGAGCTGGTCGAGGACGTGCCCGAGCGCCCCACCACCACGTACACGGCCAAGCCGCAGAACAAGGCCATCCGCGCCTTCCGTGACGACGTCGTCGCCGCGATCGGTTCGCAGAACCTGGTCGACGTCCGCTCGCCCGACGAGTTCTCCGGCAAGCTGCTCGCCCCCGCGCACCTGCCGCAGGAGCAGTCGCAGCGTCCGGGTCACGTCCCGTCCGCGCGCAACATCCCGTGGTCGAAGAACGCCAACGACGACGGCACCTTCAAGTCGGACGACGAGCTCAAGGAGCTGTACGCCGAGGAGCAGGTGGACCTCGCCAAGGACACCATCGCGTACTGCCGCATCGGTGAGCGCTCCGCGCTGACCTGGTTCGTCCTGCACGAGCTGCTCGGCGTGGAGAACGTCAAGAACTACGACGGCTCCTGGACCGAGTACGGCTCCCTCGTCGGCGTGCCGATCGAGCTCGGCGCCAACAAGTAGTCCCACCGACCGACCTTTCAAGACCTCTTCAGGAGTACGACATGTGTGGAGCGAAGGCCGGCGGCCCGGACGCCTCGACGATCAAGCCCGGTGAGACCACCATCCAGGGTCAGGTGACCCGCGACGGCGAGCCGGTGGTCGGCTACGTCCGTCTGCTCGACTCGACCGGCGAGTTCACCGCGGAGGTCCCCACCTCCGCCACGGGCCAGTTCCGTTTCTACGCGGCCGAGGGCACCTGGACGGTCCGCGCCCTCGTCCCCGGCGGCACCGCCGACCGCACGGTCGTCGCCCAGCAGGGCGGCCTGGCGGAGGTCGCGATCGCGGTCTGACGACTGCCCGGCGAACAGGGCACTGAAGGGCCGCGCCCCAGGGGTTTGGACACCTGGGACGCGGCCCTTCGGCACGCCTGCCCGGCCGCCCCGGGCCTACCCTGGACGTATGTACGCACGGCGGCGTCACACGTACTTCGCCATGATGGGCGTCTGCATCACGCTCTTCGTCCTGGCCTGGGGAGTCGTCCGCATCTGGTCGGTCCCGGTGGCCGTCGGGATGTGCCTGGTCGCGATGCTCATCCCACCGTTCGCGGCGATGGTCGCGAACCGACGCGGCCCCGACGACCGCTGGTGGGACGACCCCTCCGGCGACCCGAAGTCCGACGAGTGGTGGGACGAGCTGGACGGCCGGAAAGGGCCGCGTTAAGCAGGCCCGCGTGCCCTGCTCGACCCCGCCGGGGGCGTCTCAGCACACGTCCCTGTCGTCCCCGCCGTCTCAGTAGACGAGCGCCTGTGTCTCGTCCCCGAGGGCCTCCTGTACGAAGACCTGGGCGCCGGCGATGCGCACGCCCTCGATGACGTCCTTCTCCGTGATGTCCCGGCGGGCCGCGCACTGCGTGCACAGGGTGACGCGGCCGGCCGACATGATCGAGTCGAGCAGGTCGGGCAGCGGCGCGGCATGCGGGAGGTCGAACTCGGCGGCCTTCCCCGGGAGCGCGAACCAGGCGGACTCGCCGGTCAGCCACAGGGACACGTCGACACCGCTGGCCACGGCCACCGCCGCCACGGTGAACGCCTGCGAGCACCGCTCGGGGGCGTCCGCCCCGGCCGTCACCTTGATCACGAGCTTCTTCGCCATGCCTGAATCGTAGTCACCCCCTCCACGGGCCGTCGGCTGCCGCCCGGGACCGCCGCTGCCGTGCTGAGCACGGAGGCCTACCTCCCACAGAGGCCCGGGTCCCGGCCGCGTAAGCTGGGGCCCGGCTCTGTGTACCGCCCCATAACGATCGTCCGAGGAGCACTCCGTGCTTGAGGTTTTCTTCGAAGCCCTGCTGATCCTGGTCTGCGTCGGAGTGCTCGGCTTCGCCTGGCTGACCGTGAAGAAGCTGTACCAGGGCCAGCGCTGACCCACGTCTAGGAACTGCCACTCATGATCGAGATCCCGTCCGACCTCCACAAGGACCTCGTGCCCCTCGCCTTCCTGCTCGGCAACTGGGCCGGCGCGGGTGTGCACGACTTCCCCGGCTCCGAGAAGTGCAACTTCGGACAGGAGGTCTCCTTCGCCCACGACGGCCGGGACTTCCTGGAGTACCGCTCGCACACCTGGGTGCTGGACAGCGGCGGCAACAAGGTCAGGCCGCTGGAGTCGGAGTCCGGCTTCTGGCGCATCGACGCCGACCGCAAGGTAGAGGTCACGATGACCCGCGACGACGGCGTCGTCGAGATCTGGTACGGCGAGCTGGCGCACCAGAAGCCGCAGATCGACCTGGTCACCGACGCGGTCGCCCGCACCGCCGCCTCCGGCCCGTACACCGGCGGCAAGCGTCTGTACGGCTACGTCAAGTCCGACCTGATGTGGGTGGGCGAGAAGCAGACCCCCGAGGTCGAGCTGCGCCCCTACATGTCGGCCCACCTGAAGAAGGTCGTCACCCCGGAGGACGTCGAACGCTGGGCCAAGGCCCTGCCCGACGACATGCCGGACGACGGCATCGCCTTCTTCAAGTAGGCGCCGGTCCGCTCTTGCCCGGTCCGTGACCGGCGTCGGGCTCATACACTGGGTGCTGTGGTGAGCACCGACTGGAAGAGCGACCTCAGGCAGCGCGGCTACCGGCTGACGCCGCAGCGGCAACTCGTGCTCGAAGCCGTGGACACTCTGGAACACGCGACCCCCGACGACATCCTCGTGGAAGTACGGAAGACGGCGTCGGGGGTCAACATTTCCACGGTCTACCGGACCCTGGAGCTGCTGGAGGAGCTCGGGCTGGTCAGCCACGCGCACCTCGGGCACGGCGCGCCGACGTACCACCTGGCCGACCGGCACCATCACATCCACCTGGTCTGCCGGGACTGTACGAACGTGATCGAGGCGGATGTGAGTGTCGCCGCCGAGTTCACCGCCAAGCTCCGAAGCGAGTTCGGCTTCGACACCGACATGAAGCACTTCGCGATCTTCGGCCGGTGCGCGGACTGTTCTCTGAAGGGTTCAACTACCGAGTCGTAGGGTTGTGCATATGAAAAGCCCTCTGCTGACCCTGCCCGGCGCCGTCCCCGCCGAAGGCGTGGACGAAGGTGTCGCCGCCCACTACGGCGACCTGTTCCGCGAGCAGCGCGCCCTCGCGGACGGCACCGGCTTCGTCGACCTCTCGCACCGCGGAGTCGTCACCGTCTCCGGCGACGACCGGCTGAGCTGGCTGCACCTGCTGCTCACCCAGCACGTCAGCGACCTGCCGACGGGACAGGCCACCGAGGCGCTGATCCTGTCCGCGCACGGCCACATCGAGCACGCCCTGTACCTGGTGGACGACGGCTCCACGGTCTGGGCGCACGTCGAGCCCGGCACCCAGGACGCGCTGATCGCCTACCTGGAGTCGATGAAGTTCTTCTACCGGGTCGAGGTCGCCGACCGCACCGCGGACTTCGCGGTGGTCCACCTGCCCGCCGGTTCGATAGCCGAGGTCCCGGAGGGCGTCGCCGTACGCGAGACGGCGTACGGCCGTGACCTGTTCCTCCCGCGGGCCGACTTGGAGGCGTACGCCGAGAAGGCCGGCCCCCCGGTCGGCATCCTCGCCCACGAGGCCCTCCGCGTCGAGCAGCACCGGCCCCGCCTCGGCTTCGAGACCGACCACCGCACCATCCCGCACGAGCTGGGCTGGATCGGCAGCGCGGTACACCTCCAGAAGGGCTGCTACCGCGGCCAGGAGACCGTCGCCCGCGTCCAGAACCTGGGCAAGCCCCCGCGCCGGCTGGTCTTCCTCCACCTGGACGGCAGCGAGGTCCATCTGCCGCCGGCCGGCACGGAGATCCGCCTCGCGGACGACGAGCCCGACGGCCGCAAGATCGGCTTCATCACGACGTCCGTACGGCATCACGAGCTCGGCCCGGTCGCCCTGGCCCTGGTGAAGCGGAACGTGCCGCTGGACGCGCGGCTGGTGGCGGACACGACGGCGGCGGCCCAGGAAGCCGTCGTGCAGCCGTAGTGGTTCACAACCCGGCGGGTCAGGGCGTCTAGATCTCGATGAGCACGGTGAACGGGCCGTCGTTCGTCAGTGAGACGCGCATCTGCGCGCCGAAGCGGCCCGTCGCCACCGTCGCGCCCAGCGTGCGGAGTTGCGCGACCACCTCGTCGACCAGAGGTTCGGCCACGTCGCCCGGGGCGGCCGCGTTCCAGGTGGGGCGGCGGCCCTTGCGGGCGTCGCCGTACAGGGTGAACTGGCTGATGACGAGGAGCGGCGCGTCGATGTCGCTGCAGGACCGCTCGTCCGTCAGCATGCGGATCGACCACAGCTTCCGGGCGAGCTGGGCCGCCTTCTCCTTGGTGTCCTCGTGGGTCACCCCGACGAGGACACACAGCCCCTCGCCGTCGATCTCCCCGACCGTCTCGCCGTCCACGACGACGCTCGCGCCGTCCACCCTCTGCACCACCGCACGCATCCGACCATCATGCCGGGTGGCCGGCGGTGCTCCGCACGGGCCTTCTTTTTTTGCTGCTTACCCCCCATCTGGGGCGGATCGGGGGCACTCGGTCACATAGTGGCCACTTGGGGTGGCACGATGCTTGCACACGCCGGTCGAGGGGACGGTAGAGGCACATGAGCACACCGATTACCGGGCAGTTGGGCACTAAGCGGCCGCCCGTGCAGCGCACCGACAGTCCGCGGATGCCCGCCGACCCGCCCGAGCCCGGCCTTGACGTGCTGAGCCTGCCCGAACTGCGCACCCTGCGCCGGGACGCGCAGCGCGACGAGGCCGACCTCAGCTACCTGCGGCGGCTGCTGCAGGGCCGTATCGACATCCTGCGGGCGGAGCTCGGGCGGCGCTCCCCGACGCAGGCGGCCGCCGTCGTGACCGTGGACGAGGCCTCCCTGGTCGAACGGCTGTCGGAGATCCTCACCGACGCCCCGGCCCGGCACCGCTCCTCCGCCCGCCATGTGACGCTGGGCACGCCGCACAGCGAGGAGTACCGGCTGCTGGCCGCGGAGACTCTCGCCGAGGTCGAGCTGTCGGACCTTCAGGCGCGCACCGACCAGGAGTTGAGCACGGCGATGGGACGGCTCGTACGGTACGAGCAGCGGGTGTCGCGGCGTCGGCAGCGGTTGCAGCGGACGGCGGACGACTGCAGCGCGGAGATCGCCCGCAGGTACCGTGAAGGGGAAGCCCAAGTCGACGACCTGCTCATCTGACACGGCGGCCGTACCGGAGATCCCGGACCCGCTGTCGGGGCGGGTCCCCTCTCTCCGGAAGGCCACCGCCGATGTCCGCGTCCGCCGCCAAGTCCGCCTCCGCTTCCGTGTCGCCGCCCATATCGCCCGTGCCGCCCGTTCTCGCTGAGGTCGTCCGCTCCGGGTTCGTCGAAGGGCGGCACCGGGGCAGCCTGGTCGTACTGGATGCCGACGGAGACGTCGAACTGGCCCTCGGGGATGTGACGGTCCCGGTCTTCCCGCGCTCCTCCAACAAGCCGATGCAGGCGGCGGGCGTGCTGCGGGCGGGTCTGGACCTGGCGGGCGAGCGCCTCGCACTGGCCGCGGCCAGCCACTCCGGAGAGCCCTTCCACCGCGACCTGGTCCACAAGATGCTGGACGAGTACGGGCTGGACGAGGAACTGCTCCAGTGCCCGCCCGACCTCCCGCTGGACGCGGAGGAACGGGAGACGTACCTGGCGTCGGGCGAGGTCCGCTCCCGCGTGACCATGAACTGCTCCGGCAAGCACACGGCGATGCTGGCCGCGTGCGCGTTGCGGGAGTGGCCGCTGGACTCCTACCTGGACCCGGCCCACCCTCTCCAGCAGCTCATCCACAGGGGTGTGGAGGAGGCGGCGGGCGAGCTGGTGACCGCCGTGGGCACCGACGGCTGCGGCGCGCCCCTGCTGGCGATCACCCTCACCGGCCTGGCCCGCGCCTACCGCTCCTTCGCCCTGGCCGCCCCGGACACCCCCGAACACCGCGTCGCCACCGCCATGCGCGCCCACCCCGAGTACGTCGCCGGCACCCGCCGCCCCGACACCTGGTTGATGCGCGAAGTCCCCGGCGCCCTCTCGAAGATGGGCGCGGAGGCCGTCCAGGCCCTCGCCCTCCCCGACGGCCGCGCCCTCGCCTTCAAGGTCGAAGACGGCGGCCTCCGCTCCCTGGGCCCCGTACTCGCCCGCGCCCTCAACCTCATGGGCATCGATTCCTCAGTCGTCGAACGAATCGGCCGGGCACCGCTGATGGGGGGAGCGGAAGAGGTGGGAGAGATCCGGGCGGCTTTCTGACCGGGAGGGTCTGAGGGCGGCGCACAGGCAGGGGTGCAGGGGACGTAGTAGTCCCCGCCGGGGGCCGGGGCGGTGCCTCTGGTGGGGTTGAACGTGGTGCCTGGGCAGGGGTGCGGGGGTCGTAGTCCTCGCCGGGGGCCGGGGGCGGTGCCCCTGGTGGGGTCGAAGGGGCGGAGCCCCTGGGGATGGGACGGGTAGGGGCGGCGGGGGCGAGGAAAAATCCCCGCGACACCCGCACCCGCCCACCTACCGTGACCCCATGACGCACCCGCACCCCCACCCAGGTCCCGACATACGCCACATCACCGAACCCGAACTCGCCGACTGGCTCCGCGCCGTGAACACCGGGTTCCTGCGCGCCCCCACCGTCCCGGACCACGAGCTCGAAGCCCGCCGCACCCAGTTCGAACCGGCCCGGTTCCTCGGCGCGTTCGACGGCGACAGCGGCGGCAGGTGCGTCGCGACCTTCCGTTCCTTCGACCAACAGCTCACCACCGTCGGCGGCGCGACCGTCCCCGCCAACGCGATCAGCGCCGTCACCGTCACCGCCACCCACCGCCGCCGCGGCCTGCTCACCCGCATGATGGCCAAGGACCTGGCCGCGGCGAAGGACCGCGGAGACGTCGTCGCGACCCTGATCGCCGCCGAATACCCCATCTACGGCCGCTACGGCTTCGGCCCCGCCACCTGGATGAGCGAGTGGACGATCGACGTCCCCCGCACCGGCCTCGACCCGCGCCTCCCCGTCCCGGACGACGGCGGCCGTATCGACCTCGTGGACGGCGACGACGTCCGCAAACTGGGCCCCGAACTCCACGAGCGGGTACGCCTGACCCAGCCGGGCGCGATCAGTCGCGAGGAGTTGTGGTGGCGGGTCCACACGGGTGTCGTACGGTTCGACCCGGCGTGGACCGAGCCGTTCTACGCCGTGTACCGCTCGCCGGAGGGCGAGGTGGAGGGGCTGGTCACGTACACGGCCGACGACAACTGGCACGACAAGCAGCCGCACAACACCGCGACCGTGAAACAGCTGATCGCCTCGACCCCGGCCGCCGAGCGGGCCCTGTGGCGCTACCTCTGCTCGATCGACTGGATCACCCACGTCAAGAGCGGCTGGCGAGCCCCCGACGACCTGCTCCCGTTCTTCCTGCCCGACCCGAGGGCGGCCAGGATCACCGCGCAGTCGGACTGGCTGTGGGTGCGGATCCTGGACGTCGTACGGGCGCTGGAGACGCGGACGTACGAGAGGGAGGGGGCGCTGGTGCTGGAGGTGACCGACCGGGACCGACTGGCCGGCGGCCGCTACCGGTTGGAGACCTCTTCGGAGGGCGGCTCCTGCACGCGCACCACCGCCGACGCCGACCTCACGCTCGACGTGGGCGACCTGGCCGCGCTGTGGCTCGGCGACGAGTCGGCCGTGCGGCTGGCGGCGCTGGGGCGGGTGCGGGAAGAACGAGCGGGCGCCGGCCGGTCGGCCGACGCCCTGCTGCGTACGTCCAGGCGTCCTTGGTGCCCGGACATGTTCTGACGCTCCTTCCTGCCGGGGACAGGGGTGCTGCTCCGCATCCGTAGCGAGCTGTTCAGTTGTGGCTGTTCAGTTGTGGCTGTGCTGCCGCGGTCCTCGTGGACGGCGGTGTTCAGTTGTGGCTGTGCTGGGTGTCGACCGTGTTCAGTTGTGGCTGTGCGGGCCGACCGGGCTCCCGGCTCCCCTCCGGAAGGGAGCCCGGTCAGCCGGACTGGGCGAGCAGCATCACGAGGATCACCCCTCCGATGCCGCCGATCGCGATGCTCTTGGACTTGATCCCGGCGGTGAGGGCGACCAGGGCGACGATGCCCATGGTGCCCAGCTGCCACTGGACGAGCTGTTCGAAGCCGACGGCGAGGGCGGCGATGGCCAGGGCGATCAGCGGCATGTCGGTCCTCCTTCGGGGCGGTGGTCCCCGTCGGTCGCCACCTGGCCAACCTCTCGAAAAGTTTGACCACGTTGACCATGTTGCCTAAGTTGGCGACCAACTTCATAGTACTTATCTCCACTTGGATACGTCTCATAACCACCCTTCGGTGATCTGCTCAAAGATGGCGGGAAGTTGTAGTGTTTGGTCGTGGACCCGAAACACGCCGCCGTCAATGGGCGGAAAAGGGCACAGCGGCCACAGACGTCACATCACGAGGTGGCCGACGAACTGCGCGCCCGGATCCGGTCCGGGCAGCTGCGGTCGGGCCAGCGCATGCCCACCCAGGCCAAGCTGGCCGACGAGTTCGGGGTCGAGCGGGGAGTCGTACGGCAGGCGCTGCAGATCCTGCAGTCGGAGCGGTTGCTGACCAACGTATCCAAGGGCAGCCCCGCGACCGTGGCGCCGGATCCGGGACCTGGCAGCATGCCGGTCGGCCCCGGCGCGCCCCCGCTGCCCACCACGGTGGCCCTCGCGCCCCGGATAGCGGCCGCCTTCGCAGCCCCGCACGTCGAGATCGACGCCCTGTGTCTGACCTCGGTCTCCCTCACCCTCGCCATGGGCGAACCGCTGCGCGAGATCCACGCCGGGCGACTGAATCCGGCCAAGGTCGACGTCCGGGTCCTGCTGCCGAGCCGGGACATCGACCTCGCCTTCCCGGTGCCGGTGGAGGGGCGCGGGGACGACGACCCGGTGCACGAACGCTGGCTGGCCATGCGCAACGCCCAGGGTCTGGTGCTCAAGCACAACTTGCTGGCGCTGCGCGCCACGCACGGCATCGACGTGCGCGTCACCTTCCGCGCGCTGCCCTTCACCCCGCCGGTGAAGCTGTATCTGCTCAACGGGGAGGAGGCGCTGTTCGCCTACTACACGCTGGGCCGCCATGAGGCGGAGATCGACCACGAGTACCTGGAGACGTACGACGCGGAAGGCACCCAGTCGATGCTGTTCGCCTTCGAGCAGGGCGCCGGCCTGCGGGACACGACCTTCGTGGAGCAGTCCCACCTGTGGTTCAACGCACTGTGGGAGACGATCAGTTCGGAGCTGACGCTCACGAGCTGATGTCTCCCACAGTGGACCGAGCGGGGTGCCGTCGACATGGTCGACTCATAGGGCGGGCCCCGCGACGAGCAGTGCGAGGACGACGGCTCCGAGAGAACTGACGGTCGGGTTCCTGGCTTTGATACCTATGGTGAGCAGGAGCAGGCCGACGACACCGACGGCTCCGTACTTCCACTTGACGGTCTGTTCGACACCGACGACGAACACGGCGGCGAGGAGGGCGATGACTGGCACGGTGGTTCCCCCTTCAGGCGGTCCGGCAGGGGCCTTGCTGGCGAGAGGAGGCGAAGCACTCGCCAACCGGGATCAAGTTGGTAACCAACTCTAAGGTAGTTGTCCCCACTTGGTCCCTAGTCATAAACAACTTTCAAACAACTCCACATAGATGGATCAAAGTTGTAGCGTTTGGTCGTGACTCAGGAGAACGTGGCAGTGAACGGCAGCAGAAGGCTCTCGCCCCAGGAGATCGCCGATGTCCTGCGGGAGCGGATCCGCACCGGCGACCTCAAGGCGGGCGACCGCCTGCCCACCCAGGCGGAACTCGCCGAGGAGTTCGGCGTGGAACGCGGCACCGTCCGTCAGGCCCTGCGCGTCCTCCAGGACGACGGCCTCCTGAGCAACGTCAGCAAGGGCAGCCCACCGCGCATCGCGGAACCGCCCCGGGCGACGGGTGAGCAGCCGCAGCCGACGATGGTGGGCCTCGCGCCCCGCCTGACCGAGGCGTTCGCGGCCCCGCACGTCCGGGTGGCCGCGGCCTGCCTCACCGCCGAGTCCCTGATGCTGGCCCTGGCGGCGCCGATCCGCCTGATCCACGAGGGCCGCATCCGCCCCGAGTCGATCGACGTCCGCATCCTGCTGCCCTCCCGCGAGATCCCGCTCGCGTTCCCCGTCCCGGTGGAGGGCCGGGGCGAGGACGACGACCCGGTCCACGAGCGCTGGCTGGCCCAACGCAACGCCCAGGGCCACGTCCTCCAGCACAACCTCCGCGCCCTGCGTTCCTCGCACGGCATCGACGTCCAGGTCAGGTTCCGCGCGCTGCCCTTCACCCCGCCGGTGAAGCTGTACCTGCTGAACGAACAGGAGGCGCTGATCGCGTACTACATGATCACGCGCCGCGAGGAGTCGTCGGACAGGGGCACGCTCGACATGTACGACGTGCTGGGCACCGAGTCCCTCCTGTTCTCCTTCGTGCAGAAGGACGGTAGGCGCGAGGCGGCGTTCGTGGAGGAATCCCAGAAGTGGTTCGACGCCCTCTGGGAAACCATCACGAGGGACCTGACACTCTCCTAGTGACTTCTGATACGACGCGGACTGAACCCATGGCAGCGGAGACCGAGCACGACATGGAGCGGCTGCGGGCCCTCGTCGCGCGCGCACGGGTCGTCCTGTGGGACTTCGACGGGCCGATCTGCGGGCTGTTCGCGCAGCACTCGTCGCAACGCATCGCCGAGGGTTTCGTGGAGTGGCTGGACACCCTCGGTCTGTCCCATCTCCTCACCGAGGCGGAACGAGAGAACGAGGACCCACAGGCCGTATTGCGCGCGGTCGACAGCCGGCACTACGGCAGTGACCTCGTGGTGGAGATGGAGAAACGTCTCACCCAGGAGGAGCTCAAGGCGGCGCCCGGCGCGATGCCCACCCCGTGGGCGGACCCCCTGATCCGTACCTGGACAGCCGTGGGTTCCCGGCTGGCCGTCACGACGAACAACTCGCCCGAGGTGGTCCGTGAATACCTGGAGAGCCGTGGCCTGCTCTCCTGCTTCACCCCGCACATCTACGGCCGCACCCGGGACCTCGGCCTCCTCAAGCCCGATCCGCACTGCCTCAACCGCGCGTTGAACGCGCTGGGTGCCGCCCCGCCCGACGCCCTGATGATCGGTGACACGCCCTCGGACTTCGCGGCCGCGCTGGAGGCCGAGGTGCCCTTCCTCGGTTACGCGCGTAACGAGAGGAAGGAGAAGGACCTGAGGCAGGCCGGGGCCAAGGACGTCGTCCGGTCCCTGGAGCCCCTGCTGCGGGTGCTGCGGGGTTAGCCCGCCGTTTGGTCCGAGGGAGCGAGTCGGCCCGTTGATTGCCGGAGTTCTACCCCAGCGCTTGACTGTGTGGTAGTAACGTGCGTCCCCCCAACCCCAGCAGCACGACCAGAACGGCCTGAAACCAGCACATGACATCCCCCTCGGTCCCCGACGACCGGCAGCGAGCCGACGAGTGGAGCGCCCGTCCACGCCTCGTCAGCAGCACGCTGAAGGGACATCACCATGTGCTGCACGTGTGGCCGCTGGAGGACCGGACCTGGGTCAAGTGCCGTGAGCCGCGCGCGGAACTGCTGTGGTTCGACCGCAGGTGCTTCAAGTCGGAGGAGCAACTGCTCCGGGCCCTGAAGGAACACCGGATCGAGTGCGTGCCGGACGTCGTGGACCTCGGCGGGGTGGACGTCCAGGCCTTCATCGAGGGGCGGACCGTCGGTGCCCGACGGTGGTGGTCGAGCCGACGCGTACCCGACCCGATCTTCGACCAGCTCGTCAACCTGTTCCGTGAGACGGTACGGATCAGGCCGGACATGCTGAAGGCCGAGCGGCGCTGCGAGTCCGAGGACCGTCCCGAGGACGGTGACACCGACAGCTTCCTGGAACGCCTGATCGTCTTCATGCAGGAGCAGGTCTACGAACCGAACCGACCGGTGTTCGAGAAGCTGTTCCAGGAGCTGGGAATAGGGGACGAGTCGTTCGACCGGCTCCGAAAGCGTGTGTACGGCCTGACCCGGCGGCCTTTCTGTCTGCTGCACGCTGATCTGCACCGGAAGAACCTCATCGTCGATCGCCAGGGACGGCTCTGGGTGATCGACTGGGAGTTGGCGATGCTGGGCGACCCGCTCTACGACCTCGCCACCCATCTCTACCTGATGCGCTACCCGGCCCATCAGGAGAACCGGATGATCCAGGAATGGTGTCGGGTCGTCGACCGCGTCCGCCCCGGAACTTCCCTCGGGTGGGAACAGGACCTGCCGCGGATCCTCGAGTTCAAGAGGGTGCAGTCGGTGTTCACCGATGTCATCCGTGAGTCCTTGAAACTGCGTCAGCGAGACGATTTCAACTGGGCGGGGCTGCCCCTCGCCGCCGCCAGACTGCACAGGATCCTGACCGCGGCCGCCGAGCCGCTGGGATCGAGGACCGTACCCACCCATCCGCAGATCGTGGCGGCGCTGGTGCACTGGCACCGGCAGACGGGCACGCGGACGGGCACCCGGCCGAAGCCCCTTCCCGACGCCTCGTAGGCGGCCGTCGCGGGGGGCCGGTCGGTGGTTACGCTCACCACATGAGCGAGACCGGTCTGCGTGAGCGTAAGAAGCGGCGGATGTACGAGGTGGTGTCGGAGGTCGCGATCGGGCTCTTCCTGGAGAAGGGGTTCGACGCGGTGTCCGTCGCGGAGGTCGCCGCCGCGGCCGAGATCTCCAAGCCGACCCTGTTCCGGTACTTCCCGGCCAAGGAGGACCTCGTCCTGTACCGGATCGCCGATCACGAGGAGGAGGCGGCGCGCGTCGTCGCCGGGCAGGACTCTCCGCTCGGGGCGCTGCGGCGGCACTTCCTGGACGGGCTGGAGCGCCACGATCCGGTCACCGGGCTCAACGACGATCCGCGGGTGCTCGCCTTCCACACGCTGCTGTACGGGACTCCCGCGCTGGCGGCCCGTGTGTACGCGTACCAGGAGCGGTCCGAGGCCGCGCTCGCCGAGGCGCTCGGCGGCGGACTGGAGGCCCGGCTCGCCGCCGGGCAGATCATCGCCGTGCGCCGCATCCTCGCGCTGGACAACTGGCAGCGGATCGCCGCGGGGGAGCGGGTGGCGGACGTACGGCCGGACGCGGTGGCCGCGGCCGAGCGGGCCTTCGGGAGCCTGGCGGCCGGGTTGCCCGATCTCGCATGAGCGAGTCCGAGTAATCCCCTGGGTGAGCCTGAGTAAAGAATGTTACTCGGTAACGATATTCCGGTACGCTCGGTGGAATGACGTCACCCGACCCCGCTCTCAAGGACACCCTCCACGGTTCCCTCCGTCAGGAACGCGGCCACCACGACCGTTGCCGCACCGCCCTCGCCGCCATGGTGGACGGGGCCCAGGAACACGTCGTCACCGCCGTGGACGTCTCCGCCTCCGGGGCCGACGCCGAGGTTCTCGGGTACCGCCTGCGCAGTCAGGCCAAGCAGCTGCGGGAACTGCCCGAAGGGCCCCTGTTCTTCGGGCGGCTGGACTTCGGCCCGGACGCGGGGGACCACTCTGGGCAGCGGTACCACATCGGCCGCCTGAGGATCAGCGAGCACCCGGCTGTGCCGCCCCTCGTCGTCGACTGGCGGGCCCCCGTCGCCCGCGCCTTCTACCAGGCGAGCGCCCATGAGCCACAGGGCGTGGCCGTGCGCCGCCGGTTCGGCTGGGCGCCCGGCAGCCGGGGTGAGTCCGCCGACCTGACCGGGCTGGAGGACGAGCACCTGGGCCGGGGGGAGTCGCGGGCCAGCGGCATCGTCGCCCAGGAGATCGAGCGGCCCCGGGTCGGCCCCATGCGGGACATCGCCGCGACCATCCAACCCGAGCAGGACGATCTCGTACGGGGGGACCTGCCCGTCTCGCTGTGCGTGCAGGGCGCCCCCGGCACCGGGAAGACCGCCGTCGGACTGCACCGGGCCGCGTACCTGCTCTACACCCACCCGCAGCGCATCCGCCGCGGCGGACTGCTGATCCTCGGGCCCAACCGGACCTTCCTCTCCTACATCGCGGAGGTGCTGCCGGCGCTGGGCGAGACCGGCGTGCGGCAGTCCACCCTCCAGGAGGAGATCGCAGCGAACCGCCGGACCACCGCGGCGGCCCGGACGGCCGGCCCCGCGGTGGACGACGAGCGGACCGCCCTGGTCAAGCACGACGCCCGGATGGCGGAGGTGCTGCGGCGGGCGCTGTACGCGCGGGTGTCGGGCGGTGGGGGCGAGGGTGGGGAAGGCGCCGGCGTCGCCCTCGTCGTGCCCGACGGGACGTATCGCTGGCGGGTGCCCGGCGGCGAACTCGCCCGGATCCTGCGGGACGTACGGACCGAGGAACCGCCGTACGCGATCGGGCGGGAGCGGGTGCGCGGCAGGATCGTGCGGTGGGTGCAGGCGCAGGCCGAGCGGCGGGCCGGGCCGCAGAGCAACGCCTGGGTGCGCAAGATCTCACGGTCGCGCGCGGTCGGGGCGTACCTGGACGCCGTATGGCCCCGGGTGCGGCCGGAGGAGGTGGTGGCCGAACTCCTCACCGACCCGGCGGTGCTGGCGGCCGCGGCGGACGGACTGCTGGACGCCGACGAGCAGCGGGCGCTGCTGTGGGCGAAGCCTCCGCGGTCCTGGAAGTCGGCGCGCTGGTCGGCCGCGGACCTGGTCCTGCTGGACGAGGTCGGCGGGCTCGTCGAGCATCCGGAGGGGTACGGGCATCTCGTCGTCGACGAGGCACAGGACCTCTCCCCGATGGAGTGCCGGGCGATCGCCCGCCGGGCCGCCTTCGGGTCGCTCACGGTCCTCGGTGACCTGGCGCAGGGGACCACGCCCTGGGCGGCGCGGTCGTGGGACACGGTCCTGCGGCACCTCGGGAAACCGGACGCGGCCGTGGTGCCGCTGACCACCGGGTTCCGGGTGCCGGAGGCGGTGGTGACGCTGGCGAACCGGCTGTTGGGGAGTCTGGAGGTGGACGTACCGGCGGGGCGGTCGCTGCGCCGGGACGGGGAGCTGCGGATCCGGGAGGCGACGGCGGGCGGGCTGCTCGACGTGGTCGTCGACGCCACCCGGGACGCGCTGGCGCGCGAGGGGTCGGTCGGGGTCGTGGCGGCCGACACGGAGGTGGACCGGGTGCGCGCCGCGCTCGACGCGGCCGGGATCGTGGCGGCGGGCCCCGAGGAGCTGGGCGCCCGGCTGACCGTCGTCCCGGCGAGCCTGGTGAAGGGACTCGAGTACGACCATGTCGTCGCCGTGGAACCGGCCGCGATCGCGGAGGCGGAACGAAGAGGGCTGCACCGGCTGTACGTGGTGCTGACGCGGGCCGTGTCCCGGTTGGACGTGGTGCACGGGCGGCCGTTGCCGTTCTAGGGGATGTTCGCCGTCGCCCAAAACGGGACCTGTCCTGTCCTGGGCGACGGCGTCGGGTCAGGTGGTGGCGTCCAGGAGCGGGATCAACTGCTGCTCCTCGTACGTCAGATGGGCTTCCAGCTCCGTCGTGAGGCGCTCCACCTCCGCACGGGCCGTGTCCCGGTCGGTGTCCTCGGCGCTCACCGCGCGGCGCAGGTCCTCGGCGAGGGCCGCGATCCGCTGGTGTTCCTCGCGCAGACGGGCGAGCGCGGGGGCGGCGCTCGGGTGGCGGTCGGCGAGGAGCGGGAACATGCCGAGGTCCTCGCCGTTGTGGTGGTTGTGCAGGCCCTGGCAGAACGTCAGGCAGTTCACCCGGAGCTGGGCGCCGAGCGTGGACGTACCCGAGCTCATCTCCTTGCGAATCTGGGTGAGTTCACGGCGGAAGGCGTCGTGCACGACCTTGATCGCCTCGCCGAAGGAACCGGCGTTGATGTTCGGGGGGCCGTCCTGGGCGATCTCGTGCAGGGCCACCACCGGGATCACCCGGTCCGTCTTCTCCTGGTACGCCGCCCAGCCCGGCTCCGCCTCCACGGCCCGCGCGAAGGCCCGGTCCCGCTCCTCGCCGGTGAGCGGCTCGGCCCGCGCCCGGTACGTGAACGCGCCGTTCTCCACGGTGACTTCGGGGTGCGCGAGGAGGTTGCGGTACCAGTCGGGGTGGTGAGGCGCACCGCCCGCCGAGGCGATGACGAGGATGCGGTCGCCGCCGTCGGGGAGGTAGCCGACGGGGGCGGTGTGCGGGGTGCCGGTGCGGGCGCCGGTGGTGGTGAGGAGGATCAGCCGGGCGCCCTCGAAGTGGCCGCCCATACGGCCCTTGTTGGCGCGGAACTCTTCGATGATCTGCTCATTGAACGGGTTGGGCACGCTGTCTTCTTTCTCTTTCTCGGTCGCTGGAATCTTCGGAACGTCGAAGGTGGCGCGGAGAAAGAGGCGGGCCCCTGGCCCTGCCCGACGTGCGGACTCGCTCAAGCGGGGGGACCCCCGTCGGCCTCACTCAGAGGCCGGGCACCCAACTCGCTCACGGCACAAGGCCGACCCGGCAGTCATGGCTGCACGGTAGCGTCCTCGTCGTGATCGAAGCCACGGAGTTTCTGGACATCCCCACGACCACCCTGGCCGACCTGCTGGGCCGCGAGCGGGTCATGGACATCGGCATACGGCCCCTGTGGGAGCCGGTAGCGCGGATCGCCGGGCCGGCGTTCACCGTACGGTGCCCGCCTGGCGACAACCTGATGCTGCACGCGGCGATTTACCGGGCCGAGCCCGGCTCCGTGATCGTCGTGGAGTCGGGTGACCTGGACTACGCGCTGGCCGGCGGCAACGTCTGCGCTGTGGCCCGGCGTCGGGGCATCGCGGGCTTCGTCGCGGACGGGCTGATCCGCGACCTCGCCGAGGTGCGGGAGATGGGCTTCCCGGTGTTCGCCCGGGGCGTCATC
This sequence comes from Streptomyces sp. NPDC006332, assembly GCF_040612855.1. NCBI lineage: Bacteria > Bacillati > Actinomycetota > Actinomycetes > Kitasatosporales > Streptomycetaceae > Streptomyces > Streptomyces sp. NPDC006332. The sequence goes on along the minus strand of NZ_JBEXRA010000012.1, from coordinate 120,925 downwards.
CCGATCCCGGCCGCCAAGTCCGCGGTGACGCCGTTCGGCGAGCAGGTGCGCTGCGGCGGGGTGCCGGTCGACGCCGGTGACGTGGTGGTCGCCGACGAGGAGGGCGTGGTGGCCGTTCCCGGGGCCCGCCGCCAGGAGATCCTCACCGCGGCCCGCGCCAAGCTGGCCAAGGAGGCGACGGAGACGTTGGACGACTGGGAGAGGGCTCATCGGTCACGGATCGACGAGATCCTCTCCAGGGGCGGGTTCGAGGGGATGCGCTGAGACCGCCGACGGTCCCTCGTGTCAGGGGTGCCGTAGGAAGCGTTCGAGGATCAGGCGCAGGGTGGGGAGCTGTTCCGCGGGGCGGAAGGACGGGTCGGTGGCCGTGCTGGTGTAGAGGGCGGCGATGAGCGCCATGACCCACGCCGCCGTGTCCTTCGGGTCCAGGGCGGGATCGATCTGTCCGGCCGCCGCGGCCCGGCGCAGCAGAGCGGTGACGGTGGACCGCTCCTCGTCGTTGTCACGGCTCAGCAGCGCGTCGAGTTCGGGGTCGCGGTAGGCCTGCACCATCGCCTCCATGACCAGGGCGGGGACGTGCGGCTCGGTGGCGGGCGCGGCGAGCAGGTCCACGGTGTCGAGGAGCGCGGTCCACGGGTCGTCGGCGGTGCGGGCGGCGGCGAGCCGCTCGGCCTTGGTGGCGCCGCCTTCGGGTTCGTCGTCCTCGGGTTCGTCGTCCTCGAAGACGGCGTGGAAGATCGCGCGCTTGTTGGGGAAGTAGTGGAACAGGTTGCCCGCGCTCATGCCGGCGGCCTTGCAGATCTCCGCGGTGGTGGTGCGCTCGAAGCCCTTGGCGGCGAAGAGTTCGGCGGCGACATTGATGATGTGCCGGCGCCGGGCCCGATGCCTGGCGGGGTCGACCGTCCTCATCGGGGCCCGTCTCCTTCTGGTTCTGGCGGTTGTTGCGGTTCTCGGTTCGTTCGTCGACCAATATAACTAGACTGAGCACTCGGTTTATTATTGGGGTCGCCAGTCGCCAAGGGATCAGGACCATGGGGGAGACAGGGATGGACAGGGATGTGACGTCCGAGCGCGGTGCGCGGAAGGGTGTCGTGCTCCGCGCTCCGGTGTGGAGCACGGTCTGCGTCTACGTCGTGCTCGTCCTGGCGGGGGCGGGTCTCGGACTGCTGGTCGACGTCCTGGCCGGCTGGTGGGTGACCCTGCCAGTGGCGCCGTTGCGGGAACCGGCCGGTCTCGTCGAGTCCCTTCCCGAGCCGGTGCTCCCCGCCGTCGGCGCGGTGGCGGGGCTGGCACTCGGACTCGTCGCGCAGTACGAGCAGTTGGTGATCCGTCTGTCGGGCGACCGTGTCGTACTCACCCGTAAGGGCCGTGAGCGGGAGTTCGCGCGGGGCGACGTCGCCGTGGTGTTCCGGGACGGCAAGCACCTCGTCCTGCTCGGCCACGACGAGGGCGAACTCGCCCGCCAGGAATGCGACTTGAACCCGGGCCGCGTCGCCGACGCCTTCACCAGGTACGGGTACGCGTGGGCGGACGCCGACCCGCACCGGGACGCGTTCCGGCGGTGGGTGCCGGGCACTCCCGGCCTGTCGGAGAGTGCGAACGCGGTCCTGCGGGCCCGTCAGGAGTCGCTGGAGAAGAAGGGGCCCGGCGATGACGACGTCCAGGAACTCCGCGAGGAGCTGGCCCGCCTCGGTGTCGTGGTGCGGGACGAGAGGCGACGTCAGTACTGGCGGGCGTACCGGCCGGTGGGCGGTCCGGCGGTGGAGTGAGCCGGAGGGGCCGGAGGGGCCGGAGGGCTGGGGGCGGTGGCGGAGGCTGGGGGAGGGCGTCGCGGGGTGAGGTTGGGGCACTCGGGTGGACCTCGGCGTGGCGTGGCGCACTATTGCAAGCGGGTGCTTGCAATAGTTAGCGCGGGTGGTGCAAGGTGGACGTATGGCATCTCTCAACGTCGGCAACCTCGGTGACTACCTTCGCGAGCAGCGGCGCACCGCGCAGCTCTCGCTCAGGCAGCTCGCCGACGCCGCCGGGGTGTCCAATCCGTATCTGAGCCAGATCGAGCGCGGGCTGCGCAAGCCGAGCGCGGAGGTGTTGCAGCAGGTCGCCAAGGCCCTGCGGATCTCCGCCGAGACGCTGTACGTGCGGGCCGGCATCCTCGACGCCGAGCGGGACCGGGACGAGGTGGAGACACGTGCGGTCCTCCTCGCCGATCCCACGCTGAACGAGCGGCAGAAGCAGGTGCTGCTCCAGATCTACGAGTCGTTCCGCAAGGAGAACGGGTTCGGGGTCGGCGAAGCCGGTGACGAGGGCGTGGCCCACTGGGCGGATGAACCTGCTCAAGCCGCCGCTCCCGGTGACGATGCTCTGAGTGACGGTGTCCTGGGCACCCAGGACGGCGACCCCGTCGTACGAGAGACCGGTCCGGCGGACGGACGCGAGTCCCTCCGTCGTACCCGCACCACCGGCGCCAGCGACGCCGATCCGCAGCAGACGGCCAGTTGAGCCGGACCAGGGCACCGGCCGCCTGACTGCGGACCACCAAAACCCTCAGCCGAAGCGAATCCGGGAGGACCAACACCATGGCCATCACCGACGACCTGCGCAAGACCCTCAGCGACCCGACTCCGCTCTACTTCGCCGCCGGCACCGCCGACCTGGCTCTTCAGCAGGCCAAGAAGGTGCCCGGTCTGGTCGAGCAGCTGCGCGCCGAGGCCCCTGCGCGGATCGAGGCCGTGCGCAACACCGACCCCAAGACCGTGCAGGAGAAGGCCCAGGCCCGTGCCAAGGAGGCCAGTGCCAAGGCCAAGGAGGCGCAGGAGAGCCTCCAGTCCAAGGTCGGCGAGTTCCTCGGCACCCTCGACGGTGACCTCAAGAAGCTCGGCAGCACCCTCGACGCCGACCTGAAGAAGCTCGGCGAGAGCGCCCAGGACTTCGCCCTGCGCGGTGTCGGCGTCGCCGCCGAGTACGCCGTCAAGGCCCGCGAGACCTACGAGAAGGTCGCCGAGCACGGCGAGCAGACCGTGCGGACCTGGCGCGGCGAGGCCGCCGAGGAGATCGAGGAACTGGCGATCGCCGTCGAGCCGAACGCCGAGCCGAGCGCTCAGCCGAAGCCGGCGCCCGCGGCCAAGCCCGCCGCGGCCAAGCCCGAGCCGAGGCCGGCCGCCGTCAAGTCCGAGCCGAAGCCCGCCGTGGTCAGGTCCGTGCCGAAGCCGACCGAGGCCAAGACGGTGCCCGCGCCGGCGAAGCGGCCGGAGGCGAAGCCGTCCGAGGTGAAGAAGCCGGAGGCGAAGAAGGCCCCGGCCCGCAAGGCCACCCCGACCAGCACCGCCAAGAAGACCACGCCGCCCGCCAAGTGAGGCATCGCGGTACGGATCACGGGCCGGGCACTCTTGGAGTGCCCGGCCCGTTCTGCGGGTAGCGGCGTTCCGGGAAACCGGTACGGTGACCGCGTGACGACAAGCCGAGTCTGGTGGTGGACGTAGTGCTGATGCAGGGTTTCGCAGGGTTCATGTGGCTGCTGAGCGTCGCCCTGATCCTTTTCAGCGGCTTCGCGCTGATCGACGCCGCCACGCGTCGCGAGGACGCCTACCGCGCGGCCGACAAGAAGACCAAGCCCTTCTGGCTGATCATCCTGGGGCTCGCCTTCGTGGTGAACCTGATCTTCAACATCCTGTCGTTCCTGCCGATCATCGGTCTCATCGCGACGATCGTGTACATGGTCGACGTACGACCGGCCCTGCGGGGCCTGCCCGGCGGGGGCCGCAGCCGACGCGGTGGCTCCAGCAGCGACGGCCCGTACGGTCCCTACAACGGCGGGCGCTGAGGCGTTCCGACGGGGGCGTCTCCGACGGGGCGTCCCGACGGAGACGTGCCGAAGGGGACGTGCCGAAGGGGCTGAGGGGCGAGGCGACGGCGGCTTTCGCTCAGCCCGTCCGGTCCAGCAGCAGCACCGCCACGTCGTCCGTCAGCTCGCCGCCGTTGAGGTGGCGCGCCTCGTTCACCGTGGCCCGCAGCAGTGCCTCCCCGCGCAGGCCAGCGGCGAGCTGACGGCGGACCATCTCCACCATGCCGTCCTCGCCGAGCCGCTCCCGGCCCTGGCCGATGTGGCCCTCGATCAGACCGTCGGTGTAGAGCATCAGGCTCCACTCGGGACCCAGCTCCACCTGCGTCCGCGGCCACCGGGCGCCGGGGAGCAGACCGAGGGCGGGGCCGTTGTTCTCGTACGGGAGCAGTCGTGCGGGTCGGCCGGGGCGGGCGATGAGCGGGGCCGGGTGGCCGGCGAGGCACATGCCCGCGCGGCGCCCGTCGGGGGCGATGTCCACCGTGCACAGCGTCGCGAAGATCTCGTCGTCGGACCGCTCGTGTTCCAGGACCTGCTGGAGCGTGCCCAGCAGCTGGTCGCCGCAGAGACCGGCCAGCGTCAGCGCCCGCCAGGCGATACGCATCTCGACGCCGAGCGCCGCCTCGTCCGGGCCGTGCCCGCAGACGTCACCGATCATCGCGTGGACCGTGCCGTCCGGGGTGCGGACCGTGTCGTAGAAGTCGCCGCCGAGCAGGGCGCGGGAACGGCCCGGCCGGTAGCGGGCGGCGAAGTGGAGCGAGGAGCCCTCCAGGAGGGGCGTGGGCAGCAGGCCGCGTTCCAGGCGGCGGTTCTCCTGGGCGCGCAACCGGCCCTCGGCGAGCCGACGCTCGGCCGTGTCGGAACGCTTCCGCTCCACCGCGTACCGGATCGCCCGGCTCAGCAGCCGGCCGTCCAGCTCGTCCCGGAACAGATAGTCCTGGGCGCCCACCCGCACCGCTTCGGCGCCGCGCTCGGCGTCGCCGGACGCGGTGAGCGCGAGGACGGCGTGCCGGGGCGCGAGCTCCAGCACACGCCGGAGTACGGCGAGCTCGTCGTCGCCCTCGGCCCGGCCGGCGGCGGGCAGCGCGAGGTCGAGCAGGATGCAGTGGACATCATCGGTGAGCAGCCGCGCCGCCTCGGTGAGGTTGCGGGCGGTGCGTACCCGGATCGGCTTGCCGGCCGAGTCCCGCAGCTCGGGCACCGCCGTGGAGCCGCCCGGGTCGTCCTCGATCACCAGCAGGGTGAGGCTGGTGCCGGTGGGGGCGATGACGCCGGTGGGTTTGGTGGTGCCGGTGCCGGTGCCGGTGCCGGTGCCGGTGCCGGTGCCGGTGGAGCCGCCGACCGAGCCGGGACCGCCGACCGAGACGGGACCGCCGGGCTGACCGGTCGCGTCGATCTGGCCGGACTGGCCTGTGCCGTCGGCGGAGCCGCTCGGGACGGCCGAGCCGTCAGGGCCGGTCATGGCAGTGGCGGTGGCAGCGGTGCGGCCGGTGGGCTCGGTCGCGGTGCTCCCGGGCGGGGCCGACTCACGCGGGGCCCCTTCCTTCGAAGGGCCGGTGCCTGAGGACGCGGGCTGCGCCTGACCACTCTCCACGGCCGGGATCGCTCTCTGCCGCGGTACGGGTACGGGCATCGTCTTGGGTTCCTTCCCTCCCCCCGAGGGCATGGCAGGGCGAGGGACCTCGACCTACCGACGGGGACCATAGCGGTAGTCGGCGCCGCAACGGAATGGCGTACGGCACGCTGCCCGCACGCTGGCCGCTGTCATATGCCGCGTTCCGTACCGCAGTTGGACAGGTCGGCTGCCGCGCCGGAATGACGAACGTCACGTCGGCGACAGGTTTGAGGTGCGCCAGGTCACGTGGGACAGGCCACCCGCGCCCGCTCACACACCCGGCCGCACCGCCTCACACACCCGGCCGCACCACTTCACGCCCCCGGCAATGTCACCCCGCGCCCGCTCGCGCGCCCACCCGCACCACCCCGCGCACGCTCACGCGCCCGGCCGCACCACACCCAGTATCGGCATCGTCCCCGCCCCGGTGAGGGTCACCGTCCGCCCCGGCCGCGGCGCGTGCACGATCGCGCCGTCGCCCACGTACAGGGCGACATGGCTGGCGTCGTCGAAGTAGATGATCAGGTCTCCAGGGCGCATGTCCTTCACGGGTACGTGCTTCAACTGCTTCCACTGCTCCTGCGAGGTGCGCGGGATCGCCTGGCCGGCGCTCGCCCAGGCCTGCGAGGTCAGTCCGGAGCAGTCGTACGTGTTCGGGCCCTCCGCGCCCCATTCGTACGGTTTGCCCATCTGGGCCGTGGCGAACTTCACCGCCTTCTCGCCCTGGGCGGAGACGTCGTCCTTGATCTCCTCGAGGATGCCGGAGTCCACCCAGGCGGTCTGCGCCTTTTGCGCGGCCTTCCTCTCCAGCTCGGCGAGGCGCTCCTTCTCCTTCTTCTCCAGCTGGGACTCGAGCTTCTCGGCCGCCGAGATCTGCTTCTCGATCTCCTTCTTGGCCGCCGCCTTGGCCTTGCGGCCCGCTTCCAGCTTCTTCCACTGGGCGGAGGCATCCTTGGAGTACTGCTCCAGGTCCTGCTGGGTGCGGGACATGTCCCCGATGAGGCCCTTGGTCGCGCGGTGGCCCTGGATCACCCGGCCCGCACCGTCCAGGAACTGCTGGGGGTTGTCGCTGAGCATCAGCCGGGCCTCGTCCGGCAGTCCGCCGCCGCGGTACTGGGAGCGGGCCGCGGCGCCCGCGCGGTCCTTCAGCCGGTCCAGTTTCTTCTGGCCCTCGACGATCTTCTTGGCCAGTGCCACGATGTCGGCCGACTGCTTCTCGGCCTTCTCCTCGGCGGCGTTGTACGCGTCCGTGGCGACCGCCGCGTCGTGATACAGCTTGTCCAGCTTCTTGCGTACGGCCTCAAGGTCCTTGTCCCGCGGGGCCGCCGAGGGCGGGGTCGCGGTCGGGGTCGGTGTGGGTGCCGGAGCCGCGAACGCCGTACCCGGCGCCAACAGCACGGTGACCGCGCAGACGACGGTCACGGCCGCTGTGATCAACCCTCGCTTGCCCGCTCGCATACGTGTGCCCCCAAAAACTGATTTACCGTCAGTAACATACGGACGCCAGGGGATCGTGTCACGTAGGCGTGCAGAACGACAGAGGTCGTCGCGCGCGTCGACCGACCGAGTTCCTCCCCCTCCCCGTCCCCCGTGGCCTCTCCCCGCCTGTGTGACGAACGGCTCGTGGAGATCGTTCCCGGCGCGCCGGAAAGCCGGCCGGGTCAGGTGCGAGGCGCCAACGCCTCCCACGCCACCGTCACTTCACCCTGCCGCCAGCGGGCCGGCCCGTCCGCCACCGGCCAGTCGGCCGTGAGGTCCCGCACCGCCCGGAGCCAGCGTTGGCGGGCGCCGTAGGAGGCGTAGGGTGCGGCGGCCGCCCAGGCGCGGTCGAAGTCGCGCAGGAAGGTGTGCACCGGTTCACCGGGGACGTTGCGGTGGATGAGCGCCTTCGGCAGCCGTTCCGCGAGGTCCGAGGGGCGTTCCAGCGAACCCAGCCGGGTCGCGAAGGTGACCGTGCGCGGTCCCTGCGGACCGAGCGCCACCCACACATGCCGGCGCCCGATCTCGTCGCAGGTCCCCTCGACGAGCAGCCCCCCACGGGAGCTCCCGGTGGCCGGGGCGAGGCGGGCGCACAGCCGTTCCCACACGGCGGCGACCTCGCCCTCGTCGTACTGGCGCAGCACGTTGGCGGCCCGGATGAGCAGCGGCCGCCCGGACACCGGGATCTCGAAGCCACCGTGCCGGAAGACGAGTCCGTCCCGTTCGTACGGTCGTGCCGCCGCCACCCGCGCCGGTTCGATCTCGACGCCGACCACCCGGGCGCGTGGCGCTGCCGTGCGCAGACGGGTGAGGAGTTCGACCGCCGTCCAGGGGGCGGCGCCGTAGCCGAGGTCGACGGCCACCGGGTCGACGGCGCGGCGCAGCTCGGCCCCGTGCGCGGCCGCGATCCAGCGGTCCATGCGGCGGAGGCGATTGGGATTGGTGGTCCCACGCGTGACCGTGCCCACGGGGCGGGTCGCTGCGCGGGATGTCATGGCTAAGAGGGTATGCGGCCGCATGTACGGGCACTCGGCCCGCTGGCTCGGGCGCAGGGCACTCGGCCCGCTGGCTCGGGCGCAGGGCACTCGGCCCACTGGCTCGGGCGCAGGGCCCTACCCGCAACCCCCACGCACCCCACCCTCGAACGGTTGAGCGAGATCCGGTAATACCTCGGCAAAAACCCTCCCGCCCGGAATGGGAACCCCTCACTCCGGTGTTGCCGTCCTTGGAGAGTGCACCGCACCCTCCGTTCGGCCTGCCCGCAGCTAGGAGGAGCCACGTGAGCCAGTACGTCAGCAGGCTCGGGCGACGCTCTGTGGCGGCACCCACGCGACTGCGGCTACCGCACCGTCGCCCCCGCCGCGTCGCCATGCTCTCCGTGCACACCTCACCGCTCCACCAGCCCGGCACCGGCGACGCCGGCGGCATGAACGTCTACATCGTGGAGCTCGCGCAGCGCCTCGCCGCGATCAACATCGAGGTGGAGATCTTCACCCGCGCGACGACGGCCGCTCTTCCGCCGACCGTCGAACTCGCGCCCGGCGTCCTCGTCCGGCACATCGACGCGGGCCCCTACGAGGGCCTCGCCAAGGAGGAGCTCCCCGCCCAGCTGTGCGCCTTCACGCACGGCGTGATGCAGGCCTGGGCCGGCCACCGCCCCGGGTACTACGACCTGGTGCACTCCCACTACTGGCTCTCCGGCCACGTCGGCTGGCTCGCCGCCCAGCGCTGGGGCGTCCCCCTGGTGCACGCCATGCACACCATGGCCAAGGTCAAGAACGCCAACCTCGCCGACGGCGACACCCCAGAGCCCGCCGCCCGCGTCATCGGCGAGACTCAGATCGTCGCCGCCGCCGACCGTCTGATCGCGAACACGGCCGAGGAGCGCGAGGAACTCGTACGGCACTACGCCGCCGACGCCGCCGACGTCGCCGTGGTCCACCCCGGCGTGAACCTCGACCGCTTCCGCCCCGCCGACGGCCGCGCCGCCGCCCGCGCCCGTCTCGGCCTCCCGCAGGACGCCCTGGTCCCCCTCTTCGCCGGCCGCATCCAGCCGCTCAAGGCGCCGGACGTGCTGCTGAGCGCGGTCGCGGTCCTCCTCGACGAGCGTCCCGACCTGCGCTCGCAGATCGTCGTCCCGGTCGTCGGCGGCCTCAGCGGCAGCGGTCTCGCCAAGCCGGAGGGCCTGCAGAAGCTGGCCTCCCGGCTCGGCATCGCGGATGTCGTACGGTTCCAGCCGCCCGTCGGCCAGGAGCAGCTCGCCGACTGGTTCCGGGCCGCGTCGGTGCTCGTCATGCCGTCCTACAGCGAGTCCTTCGGCCTGGTCGCCATAGAGGCACAGGCCGCCGGAACGCCGGTGCTCGCCGCCGCGGTCGGCGGACTTCCGGTGGCCGTACGCGACGAACAGACAGGCGTGCTCGTACGAGGACACAACCCCGCCGACTACGCGCGCGTGCTGCGCGACTTCGCCGACGACCCCTCGCGCCCGGCGCGGATGGGCGAGGCCGCCGCCCGGCACGCGCAGTCCTTCGGCTGGGACACCGCGGCCGCCGCCACGGCGGACGTCTACACGGCCGCGACCCAGTCGTACCGCCGTCGCGTACGCTCCCACCATGGCTGATGCAGATAAGACGGCGCAGGTCATCGAGGGGTTCCTGAAGGACGCAGAACTCGACTGGGAGAGCCCGCAGCCCGGCAACTACGTCGTGAAACTCCCCGGCACCCGCAAGCTGTCGACGACTGTCTCCCTCCTCGTGGGCCGCCATTCCCTGTCCCTGAACGCCTTCGTCATCCGCCACCCCGACGAGAACGAGTCCGGCGTCCACCGCTGGCTGTTGGAGCGCAACCTCAAGTTGTACGGCGTGAGTTACGCCGTCGACCCGCTCGGCGACGTCTACGTCACCGGCAAGTTCCCCCTCGCCACCGTCACCGCCGACGAGATCGACCGCCTGTTCGGGCAGGTCCTGGAGGCGGCGGACGGCAGCTTCAACACCCTTCTGGAGCTGGGGTTCGCCTCCGCCATCCGCAAGGAGTACGCGTGGCGGGTGTCCCGGGGCGAGTCGACGCGCAACCTGGACGCCTTCGCGCACCTCACCCAGCGGTCGGCCGACTGACCCCGGGCTGCCACGTCAGTTCCGGTCCGGCTCCGGCGGCAGGGAGGAGCCCGGCTCGGGCCCGTCGGTGGGGTCGGGGTCGTCGGCGGACCCGCCGGACGATCCGCCGGACGATTGGTCGGGCTGGTCGAGCTTGTCGGCGAACGCGCGCAGGGCGTCGGCCAGTTCCTTCTTGGTGGGCAGCTCGTCGACCTTCCGGTCGAGCTCCGCGACACGCCGGTTGAGCTCCTCCAGGTCGGTGCCCGCGGGCGGGGTGGCCGGGGGCTCGGAAGGCTGATCGGGATCGTCGGGGCTGGTCGGGCTGGGGGCGGGGTCGGTTCCGGTGTCGCCGCCGCTGGCGCCGGCCGTGTCGGCCGGGTCGCCGCCTTCGTCGCCGGGGTCGGTGGTCGGCGGCTCGGTGAAGACCGAACTGGGGCTCGGGGACGGCGAAGGACCGTCGTCCGCGGCCGCGAGAGCGGCTCCGACACTCAAGGCCACCAGGGCAGCCGCGCCCGCGACGGCGGTGGAGACCCGCCTGAGTCTCAGAGCGCGCGGTTGAGTGTCACGGTTCTGGATGTTCTGGGCGTTCTGGGTGCTCTGGGTGTTCTGTGAGTCGTCCATGGGGTGACGCTAAGCGGCCCTGACCGGTGGACGGACGGCTTCCGCCGAATCTCTCGAACGAACGTTTGCAAGGGTTGCTGGACCGAGTCACATGGAGCCGCGCCGGTAACGCCCGGGAGTTACTCCCACCAGCTTCTTGAAGTGGCGGGTGAGGTGCGCCTGGTCGTGGAAACCGGTCTGCGCGGCGACATCGGCCGGGCGGTGGTCCGTGAGCAGCAGCCGACGGGCACGATCGACCCGCCGGGCGTTCAGGTACTGGTGCGGGGCGATGCCGTACGCGCTGCTGAACGCCCGTACCAGATGCGCGGGATGGGCTTGCAGCAACCGCGCGCCCTCGTCCAGCGAGAGGCCCTCGACGACGCGTTCGTCGAGGAGTTCGCGCAGTCGGCGGGCGAGCGTGGGGTCGGGACGTGCGGACAGACGCGGGGAGAGACGGCGGGTGCGACTTCCGTCCGCCGGTCGCAGATGCGTCCGCAGCCGCTCGCCCACCAGCGTCAGTCTGCTCTCGGCCTCCAGCTCGTCGCCGGGCCGGGTGAGCGCGGTGTGCACCTGTCCGACGCGCCGCCGCAGCAGCGGATCACGCAGATCGGGTGCGTCGACGGCGGGCCCGATCAGATCATCGCCGAGGCGACTGCTGTCGAGGTACAGCACCCGCTTGCGGAAGCCGCCCGGGGTGGCGGGGGAGCCGTTGTGCGGGACGTGCGGCGGCAACAGCGAGACCGTGTCGTGCGGTGTTCCGTGCTCGTGCCGGTCCAGGTCGTACCGTACGGCCCCGTCGTCCACGATGAGCAGCGTCCACGCGTCGTGGACGTGCATCGGGTAGGCGTACTCGGTGAAGTGGGCGTGGAAGACCTCCACGACACCGGGGATGCGCGGGCGCCAGGCGGAGACCTCCCGCTGAACACCTTTTTCATCCGCCATGCAAAGAACGTACAAGACGCTGCCGTACGACGCCCCGCAGTCTCGTGGCATGAGCACTGAACCCACGCCGACCGAGGCCGCGCCGACCGAACCCGTGCGCTTCGACACCAAGATCGCCGTACTGCTGCGGGAGGACCTGGAGACCTGGCAGCGTCTGAACGTGACGGCGTTCCTGGTCAGCGGCCTCGGCAGCCAGGTCCCGGAGGTGATCGGCGAGCCGTACGAGGACGCGGACGCGGTGGCCTATCTGCCGATGATCCGGCAGCCGGTCCTGGTCTTCGAGGCCAGCAAGGAGACCCTGCGCGCGGCCCACACCCGGGCCCTGTCCCGAGCCCTGCCCAGGGCGCTCTTCACGAGCGACCTCTTCACCACGGGCAACGACCGCGACAACCGTGCGGCGGTTCGGGCCGTACCTACGAGCGACCTGGATCTGGTGGGGCTGGCGGTGTACGGGCCGCGCAACGGGGTGGACAAGGTGCTGAAGGGGGCACGGATGCACCCCTGACGGGCGACGGGGTCTAGGCCGCGCTGACCTCGGGCTCGGCGGGGGTCGGGGGGCCGGTGGCGGGGGGCTCGGTGACCGTCGGTGCGCTGGCCGTCGGCTTCTCGGCCGGCTCCTGAATCGGCTGGCGACTCGGTTCCTCGTCCGATCCCACGTCCGATCCCTCGTCCGATTCCTTGTCCGGCGCCTCGTCCGATGCTTCCTTCGGTGCCTCGTTCGGCATCCGCCGCATCAGGGCGCCGTACCCGATCGCGGCCCCCGTCCCGATGACCGCGCACGTCCCCCACAGCCACGCGGCGCCGAAGCGGTCGATGACGACGCCGGACATCAGGGGCGCCACCAGGGCCGCGACCGACCAGGACAGGGTGTACATGCCCTGGTAACGCCCGCGGCCGCGGACCGGGGAGAGCCGGACGACGAGACCGGTCTGGGTCGGCGCGGTGATCATCTCGCCGAGCGTCCACACGCAGACGGTGAGGGCGAACAGGCCGATCGACCCGGCGAAGGCGGTGAGTCCGAAGCCGTATCCCGCGAGGAGCGACGAGACGACCAGCAGCCGCTTGGTGTCCCGGTGTTCGATGAACCGGGTGACCGGGATCTGCAGCGCGACGATCAGCACGCCGTTGACGGCGATGGCGACGCCGTAGTCGGCCGGTGTGAACCCGGCCTCACCCATGGCGACCGGCAGACCGACCGCCCCTTGCTGGAAGATCAGCGCGACCAGGAAGGACAGCCCGACGACGCTCATGAACCGCCCGTCACGCACGACGGTACCGAGGCCGACGTCGTCGCCCGCCTGCTCGCTCCGGTGCTCGACGGGACGGGACTCGGGCAGCTTCAGGAACACCACGACCGCGCAGACCGCCGTCATGCCCGCCTCGATCAGGAACCCGGCACGGTAGCTGAACCCGGCGATGAACCCGGCGGCCACGGAGGACACGGCGAAACCGAGGTTGATGGCCCAGTAGTTGAGGGAGAAGGCACGCACCCGGTCCTCGGGCCGCACGATGTCGGCCATCATCGCCTGCACGGCCGGCCGTGAGGCGTTGGACGCCATCCCGACCAGGAAGGCGACACCGGCGATGGCGACCGGGTGGTGCACGAAGCCGAGCAGCGCGACCGACGCGGCGGTCGACGTCTGGGCGATGAGCAGCGTGGGCCGCCGCCCGAGCCGGTCCGCCATCACGCCCCCGCCCAGCGAGGAGACGACTCCGCCCAGTCCGTGCAGCGAGGCGACCAGTCCGGCGTACGAGGCGGAGTACCCGCGGTCCAGCGTGAGGTACAGGGCCATGAACGTGGCGACGAACGCGCCGAGCCGGTTGACGAGCGTGCTGGTCCACAGCCACCAGAACTCACGGGGGAGCCCTGAGACGGTCTCCCGGGCGGCACGCCTCAGGTCGGCGACAGACATGACGGATCCCCCACGATGTAAGTACCTCAAGCGGTGATCACAACTTACGAGGGGGAAGCTGCCGGAGACCACTCAATTAACAGATCCCGTCAACCGTGCGTTCCGCGGTCCGCCTGGCGAGCGGACGTACAACGGATCAGAGCCTTCCATTACGCTCATCCGCATGGCCGACGCACCGTACAAGCTGATCCTCCTCCGCCACGGCGAGAGCGAATGGAACGCGAAGAACCTGTTCACCGGCTGGGTGGACGTCAACCTCAACGAGAAGGGCGAGAAGGAGGCAGTCCGCGGCGGTGAGCTGCTCAAGGACGCCGGCCTGCTCCCCGACGTGGTCCACACGTCCCTCCAGAAGCGCGCCATCCGCACCGCCCAGCTCTCCCTCGAGTCCGCGGACCGCCACTGGATCCCCGTCCACCGCTCCTGGCGCCTGAACGAGCGCCACTACGGCGCCCTCCAGGGCAAGGACAAGGCCCAGACCCTCGCCGAGTTCGGCGAGGAGCAGTTCATGCTGTGGCGCCGCTCCTACGACACCCCGCCGCCGGCGCTCGAGGACGGCACGGAGTTCTCCCAGTCCGACGACCCGCGCTACGCGACCATCCCCCCGGAGCTCCGCCCCCGCACGGAGTGCCTCAAGGACGTCGTCATCCGCATGCTGCCGTACTGGTACGACGGCATCGTCCCCGACCTCCTCACCGGCCGCACGGTCCTCGTCGCCGCCCACGGCAACAGCCTCCGCGCCCTCGTCAAGCACCTCGACGGCATCTCCGACGCCGACATCGCGGGCCTCAACATCCCGACGGGCATCCCGCTGTACTACGAGCTCGACGCCGACTTCAACCCGGTGACCCCGGGTGGCAAGTACCTCGACCCGGAGGCGGCAGCAGCGGCCATCGAGGCGGTCAAGAACCAGGGCAAGAAGAAGTAAGCCCGACTGAAGAAGCCCCCTACCTGTGGTTTGCCGTCAGGAGGGGGCTCTTTCATGCGCTTGGGCCGGTCAGCGGTGTGGATCAGCAGGACTCCTCGAACTTCACCACGGTGAGCGTCACGGGCTGGCCGTCGAGCTTGGCTCCGGCGGTCGGCTCCTGTGCGCACACCTGCCAGTTCGACTCCATGAGGATCATGCGGTCCTGGCCGGAGGCATCGTTGACGGTGATGCTGGTGGAGCTGTCCAGGGCTTGGCGGGCGACCTTGACGGCCTTGCCCCTGAAGTCGGGCATGGTGGCTCCAGCTGACTCGGGCACTGCACCCGCGTCCTTGGCCGGACAGCTCTCTTCCAGCTTGACCGTGGCGAAGTCGACCTTGGTGTCCGAGGGGTGCTCGCCGGCCTTCGGAGTCTGGGAGCAGACCTTCCAGTTGCGGTCGAAGGCCTGCATGCGATCGCGGCCGAGCGCGTCGTGGGAGGTGAGGCTGTAGAAGCCCGCCTCTTGGGCCTGGTCCTGCGCGGACTGGAGTCCCTTGCCGGTCATGTCGGGCAGGTTGACGGTCTCGGTCTTCGCCTTGTCGTTGCCGATGGACGCTGTGTCGTTGGCGTCCTGACTGCTGCCGGCTTTGCTGGAGCCGCTGCTCATCTGCCGGCTACCGGAATTCATTCGCAGTGCATCGGCCAGGCCGGTGGTGAAGCGAATCTGATGGTGGCGACGCGGAGCGTCGCCGCGTCTGGTCCGGCGGAGCCGGACACCGCAGTTCCTCGCCTGCGGTGCGGAGCGTCGTGATCGCTGGTCCCGGCGGAGCCGGGCTGTGCTCATACTGGCCGGTTCTGCTGTTCGATGTACTGCCTGACCACGGTGAGTGGGGCGCCGCCTACGGTTCCTGCGAAGTAGGAGCCGGACCACAGCTTGTTGGCCCGCCAGTAGTGGCGTACGAGGCCGGGGAACTCTTGGCGTAGGCGGCGGGAGGAGACGCCCTTGAGGGAGTTGACGAGCTTGGTGACAGTGACCTTGGGCGGGAAGTTCACCAGGAGGTGTACGTGGTTGTCCTCGCCGTTGAACTCCACCAGCGTGCACTCGAAGTCCGCGCATACGGACCGCATGATCTCCTCCATACGCGTCAGATGAACATCGGTGAACACTCTGTGTCGGAACTTGGTCACGAAGACCAAGTGAACATGCCTCACGAAAGCACAGTGCCTACCAGTCTGATCTTCTGCATCTCACCCATAACCCAAGTATGTAGCGTGGCCGTCATGCAGCTTCGGTACAGCTTTCGCCTGTACCCGGACACAGGCCAGCAGAGGGCGTTGGCGAAGGCGTTCGGGTGCGCCCGTGTCGTGTTCAACGACGCGGTGCGTGCCCGCGAGGACGCCCGCAAGGCCCAGCGGCCGTTCCCGAAGATCGGCGAGCTGTCGACACGGCTGATTACCGAGGCGAAGCAGACGGTGGAGCGGTCCTGGCTGGGCGAGGTTTCCGCGGTCGTTCTCCAGCAGTCCCTGCGCGACGTCGAGACTGCGTACCGCAACTTCTTCGCCTCCCTCAAGGGCACCCGCAAGGGCCCCAGGACCGGCCCGCCCCGCTTCAAGTCTCGCAAGGACAAGCGGCAGTCGATCCGGTTCACGGCCAACGCCCGTTGGTCAGTCACCGAGAAGGGGCGCCTGAACCTGCCGAAGATCGGTGCGGTGAAGGTGACATGGTCCCGCACCCTGCCCACCACGCCCTCCTCCGTCACCGTCGTCAAGGATGCGGCCGGCAGGTACTTCGCCTCCTTCGTCATCGACACCGACCCCGCCGCCGACGCGGCCCGGATGCCCGACACCGGCCGCACCATCGGCATCGATCTCGGTCTCACCCACTTCGCCGTCCTCTCCGACGGCACGAAGATCGACTCTCCGCGGTTTCTGCGCCGCGCGGAGAAGAAGCTGAAGAAGGCTCAGCGGGAACTGTCCCGCAAACAGAAGGGATCCAGGAACCGCGAGAAGGCCCGCCGCAAGGTTGCCCGCGCCCACGCCAAGGTCACCGACGCCCGCCACGAGTTCCACCACCAGCTCTCCACCAGGCTGATCTCCGAGAACCAAGGGATCGCCGTGGAGGACCTGTCGGTGGCGGGACTGGCACGGACCCGCCTGGCCAAGTCCGTGCACGACGCCGGCTGGGCCTCATTCGTGAACATGCTGGAGTACAAAGCAGAACGGTACGGCCGGACCCTGGTGAAGATCGGCCGGTTCGAGCCGACCTCTCAGACCTGTTCCACCTGCGGCGTCAAGGACGGACCCAAACCCCTCAACGTCCGGGAATGGACCTGTGCCGCCTGCGGCGCGGTCCACGACCGGGACCACAATGCCGCGATCAACGTGAAGACGGCCGCCGGACTGGCGGCATCGGCCTGCGGAGCGCCGGTAAGACCAGGAGCGATCCCGGCACAGCGCGAAGAAACAGGAAGCCACGGATTCCCGACCGAACCCCGTGCCGCGTAGCGGCACAGCAACAAGTCGAGAAGGCCAGAATCCTCGGGCTTCAGTCCGAGGAGCAAGTCAAATCACCGGCGACAACCTCACCGTCTCCGGGGGCATCGGTGTCCACGCCAGCCCCTGACGAGCCGATCCGCGCGCGGCTCTGACCGGGAACGTTTACCGGGGCTGGTGCCTCCAGCCCGCTGAGGGTCCAGGCAGTCCAGCCCGATCGTTGAAGCGGTCGACGACCTCGCGGACGGTGTTTCGTCCGCGGCCACCAGCGGATCACAGGACCCATGCCGGGATAAGCTCGCAGCCTTGCGTGGGTCAGTCATGGGCCAGGCACCTGATTCCGGGGGGAATTGTGAGGAGATCAGCGCGTGGTGCCTTACCGCGCAGAGTGACGAGCGTGGCGTTCGCCGTCGTGCTGCTCGCTGGGGGAGCGGTTGCCTGTGGAGAGGGCGCCGGGAGTGATGTAGCGAATGAAGACCCGGTCGATGTCGCACCCGCGACGGCCGTGGCGAAGGCGGCGACGAACTCCGAGGACATCAGATCGCTCCGCTATCGGATCACCGGGATGGTGCCGGAGAAGGGCCGTCTGGAGGCCGAGGCATCCATGAACACGGAACCTCTGACCATGGGTATGGAGATGACCGCTGCCGCCCAGGACGGGGGCGGTCAACTGGAGGTCCGGTTCGTCGACGAGGTGATGTACGTCGGAGGGAGCGCGGTCGACTCCGAGAAGCTGGACGGGAAGGGCTGGTTCCGAGCCGACCCTGCCGGTTGGGGACGCGGTGCGGTGGACAACCAGTCCTATGGCGTACTGCCTCGTGAGATCGAGGGAAGCCCCGTGGTGCAGTCCACACTCCTGACCGGGGCCAAGGACCTGCGGATGATCGGGACTGAGACGGTCGACGGCACCAGGACCAGGCACTACAAAGGGACGGTCACCACCAGAGGCCTGCTTGCGGCCCGCAAGGGCGCCGTGGACGAGTCGGCCCGGGAGCGCCTGGTCGAGAGCCTCGATCAGTTCGTGGGGCTGGGGGTCTCCGACGCCCTCACCATGGATCTGTGGATCGACGGTGACGACCAGGCCAAGCAGTTCCGCATGCGAGCCGAGCCCGACGGCAAGCAGGCCGGCACCGGTGGCGGACCACTCGACCTGACCGTCCTCTTCCTCGATGTCAATCAACCCGTGTCCATCGAGACCCCACCGGCGGAGGACACCACTGCTCTCGCGGACGGCGCGCAGGGAAGCTGAGAGGCGCCGGGGGCGGGGGTATGAGCACCTGACCCTCCCCTACCGTGGTCGGTCAGGCCGCCGTGCGCCCCGCGAAGGTGCGGGCTCGTTTCTGGCGTCCGGCGTCGAACGCGTCGGTCGCGCCGGCGCCCTCCCCGCCAGGGCCGGCGTTCCAGGTGGTGATCTTGCGGGCGACGTTCCTCACCTTGGGGTGGCCGGGCTTGAGGGCGATTTCGAAGTGGGACTCCTTGGGGACCGTGAAGTCGCCGCCCCACGCCACCACGCCGTCCAGTTCGGCGAGGACGTCGCGGATCACGACGAGTTCCTGGGGGTAGAAGCCGGCCCGGGCGCCCAGCGGGTAGGCAGCCTCCCTGATGTCGATCGCCGTGCCGGAGAGGTAGTTCGACTCGTAGGGCTGCTCGACCTGGCGGGAGGTGCGGTGCCCGCGCACGTCGCCGACCCGGAGCTGGTCGATCTCGTAGTGGAAGCGGCGGGCGACGTGCAGCAGGATGGTGGCGGCGTCTCCGCCGGCGAGGCGGACGGACCGGCCGCTGCCCTCGATGCCGTACGACGTGGCCTCGCCCAGCACCTTCCAGCCGTTGGCGGACCGGCTCCTGGTCCACGTGGTCGCCTTGGCCGAACCGGCGGGCGTGCCGGCCCGGTCGGCGGCCGTGGCGGGAGCGGAGCCCAGTCCGCCGAGGACGGTCGCGCCGGCCAGGGCGGTGGTGGCACCCAGCACGCGGCGTCTGCTCAACTCGTTCACGGTGTGCCCTTCTTGGTGCGTCGATGGAGGACGGCCAGCCGTACGGCGTAGGCCAGGCAGGCGACAGCCAGGACGGGCAGGACGACCAGGGTCGGGTTCACCCAGCCCGGCACCAGGTCGTAGCCCGCGTTGCACTTGTCGTGGAGCGGGAACCACTGCGTGTACTCGTCGAAGTTGGCCCTGCGATAGGCCCGGTCGTAGGTCTCGCCGCGGGAGTGGCACGCCTCCTCCGGGTCCAGGTTCCCTCCGGCCAGGGAGCCGACGAGGTAGGCGACACCCGCCCCCAGCACGAGCAGTACCGCCGTCAGGGCGAACCAGCCGGCGCTGTGCCGCCACCGGCCGCCCGCCAGGGACCGGCACCAGAACCACAGCCCCGGCCCGACGAGCACCAGGAACAGCAGCAAGAGCAGGAGGAGAAGGAGACCCATGGGCTAACCCTGCACGTTCTACCCGTCGGACCGGCGCGCGGCCCGCTTCGCCGCCTGCTCGCGGTAGGTCTTGAGGTTCTGCCGGTACTTCGCGGCCAGGGTGTTCTCCAGCCCGATCAGGGCGAGTTGCCGGTCGGCGAACCCCTGGCAGAAGTCGTCGAACTTGGCCCCGTTGCCCGGTATCAGGATGTAGTCCCCGGGCAGTGCGGCACCGGCCCCCGTGATGAGCGCGAAGCGGGCCGGGCTGATCTTGGAGTCGATGGCGCCGTAGAGGAGTTTGCTGCAGGACGACTTGGCGTTGCTCGCGGTCTGCCAGCGTCTGTCGAAGTGGGAGCGGAAGCGGGAGAGCGCTCCGCCGTTGTTGTAGTGGGAGGTCATCCAGGCGGCGATGTTCCCGCCCCCCGCGACATGCTTCGCCAGCAGGTATCCGTCGACGTCCTCGATCATGTCGGTGTAGCCGAAGCTGGACACGGTGCCCGGGATCGCCAGCTTGGCCCGGCAGAAGGTGAGCGGGGAGGCGTACTCCTCCACGGAGTTGCGCCAGTCCGCCCAGAAGGTCATGATGTCGCCGCCCCAGCCGGCCACGTCACCGCCGGTCGCGTCCCCCTTGTCGTCCGGGTCGGAGTTCTCCAGGAAGCCGTTGGCGGTGGCCATCAGGTGGGTCGCGTCGAGTTCGTAACCGGTGACGGTGTCGGTGAAGGAGTTGATCACCTGCTCGCCCCGGCTGTTGCAGTACTCCACGAAGTCCCCGTCGTAGCTGTTGGCCAGCCACCACCACGTCAGACCGTGGTACTTCTCGTGCCGGATGTACTCCATCACCAGCCGACTGGCGTTGGTGCCGACGTTGTTCGCGCTCTTGTAGGCGAGGGCGTGGTTGTAGAGCCGTTGCACGTAGGCGATGAAGGTGTCGGCGGGCCCGGCCGGCCGGTTGACGGAGTTGCTGCCGGGCTCGCCGTTCAGCCGCCAGACGTCCCGGTCCAGGTCGAAGGTGTCCGAGCCGTTGGTGACCTTGAACTCCTTGATCTGGTTGATCGCCCAGTTCGGCGGCAGGGAGTAGCCGAGGTTCCCGGAGAAGCCCCAGGACATGCCGGAGACGAAGGAGAAGCGGGCGCCGGTCTTCTTGGTGACGTTGATGCAGACGTTGCGGGAGCCGTAGACGCCGTGGAAGTACTTCTTGCCCCGGCTGGCCAGGCCCGCCACCACCCCGTTGAAGTACGTGATGATCCCCTGGGGGGAGCTGTCGATCTCCCCCTGCTGCGCGTCGTAGTCGACCGCGAAGTAGATGGTGGTGCCCCGGTTGAAGCCGTACTGGCTGGCCAGGTCGTGGGCGTTGAGCGCGTGCTGGTAGCCGTGGCTGTAGGTGAAGTCGGCCAACTGCCGGGCGTTGTCCTGGTAGATGGGGAAGACCCGCAGCCCCGCGTCGAAGATGGTCTGCAGCTCGCCCGGCTTGATCTCCTTGTCGAGGGTCGATCCCGGCGGGTCGTACAGGTACCGGCCGACGAGTTGGTAGCCGTTGTCCCGCAGCCAGCGGGCGCGTGACGCGGTGATCTCGAAGCGGGTGTCCGAGCCGGTGGCTCTGCGATCCGCGTTGCCCATCGACACCAGCAGCTGCGCCCAGGTGTCGTACTCGCCCACGCCGTAGTTGGCGTCGCCCTGCTTGTACAGCTGGGAGAAACTCTGGAAGATCTCGACGAACTCCCTGGTCTTGGAGTCGAAGCTGCTCTTGAAGGTGGTGCGCACCTCGCTGTCGTCCAGACCGCGCAGGATCACCGGCTCGTTGAAGACGCAGGCGGCCGTGAAGAGTTCGACGAAGATGCCGGAGCTGCCCTCCCGGACGGTGTGCGCGCGCAGGCCGTCCTGGGTGGCGGGACCGAAGTTGCCGTTGGGCGCCGAGATCCCCAGCTCGTACTGGAGGGCGATCACCAGGGACTTCTGCACGTCTCGGGAGTAGATCCCGTCTGCGGGCCCGATGTTGTAGGCGCTGCGCTGCCAGTAGCGGCCGTTGAGCCACCGCTGGATCTCCCGGATCTTGTCGGTGCCGCCGGCCACGACGACGTACGCGTCCATGTTGAGGATGCACTTGAAGATCTTCGCGGTGGTGACGCCGCCGGTGGTGCCGGTGCCGCCGTCGGGCAGGCCCATGTCCACGCGGAGCGCCTTGACGGCCTCGGTGGTGACGGCGCCGTACTCGCCGTATCCGTTGGCTCCCCAGTAGCCCTTGCAGAACAGGCCGTGCTGGAGGATCCGGACGATGTTCGAGTTCTTGTTCCAGCCGAACCCGATGTCACCGAGCGCCTCCAGCCGGGACATCGTGGTCGGCCCGAAGCTCGCGACGAGCGGCGAGATGCCGAGCTCGTGCTGGAGCCCCATCACCAGGGCGTACATGGTGGACCAGCCCGTGCGGCCGTCCTCCGGGCAGCGGACGTAGCCGCTGACCCCGCCGTAGGTGGCGTTGACCCACTTCTGGGCATCCAGAACCTTGTCGTCGGCCATACCCGGGCCTTCCTCTCGTAAGCGTGCAGGAGGCGCAACTGAGGGGGGAAGAAGCAGCCTGACCTGCACCGTTGCTCGGGTGCAGGCCAGGCGGACTTACGGAAGGACCCTAGGGGGACGGTCTCTCCGCGCTCTCTCCGCAGGGGCGGGCGGCGCGAGTCCGGACGGCGCCGGTCTCAGTGCCGGCTGACCCACTGGGCGGGTGACAGGTCCGTGCCGGGCAGCCCTTCGGAAGGCAGCCGCGGGGTGGCCGCGGCCAAGCCGGGGGACTGCGGGGTCGGGCAGAGTGCCCGCACGATGTGTGCGTTGAGGGCGTCGTCGATCGGGCTCGGCTCGAAGGCTTTGCCGTCCTCGGTCAGACGCTGGTACTTCATGAGGTTCCAGCCCGTGGCGAGTTGGCGCTTGCCGTCGGGGCTGGACAACGCGATCGTGCCGGCACCGAAGACCGCTCCGTCGTGGCCCCAGAAACGGCCGCAGCCGGGCAGGTCGAGCGCGTAGATGCCGAGGCCGTAGTTGATGCTGGCGGGGCCGGCGCCGATGGTGACCGTGCTCAGCATCTGGTCCAGGGCGGCCGGTCCGATCAACTTGCCCGTCAGCAGGGCGCGGTAGAAGCGGTTCAGGTCATCGGTGGTCGAGATGATCGAGCCCGCGGTGGACGCCCAGGACATGTTGTAGACGCTGTAGTCACGAGGCGGGTCGATCAGGCCGTAGAACGACTCGTACATCCGGGAGTGCGGGCCCTTGATGTACGGGGTGCGCGCGTAGGAGGTGGCGTGCAGCCCGGCCCGGTCTATGACGTTGCGGGTGATGTACGTCCCGGCGTCCTGGCCGGTCACCTTCTCCAGGATCAGACCGGCGATCACATAGTTGGTGTTGGAGTACGATCCCGGCTGCTCGCCGGGCCGTCCCGTGGCGGGTGCCTCCAGACCGAGCCGCACCAGTTCCTCGGGCCGTATGGAGCGGAAGCGTTCCTCGTCGAGGCTGGACGTGGAGTCGGCGGCGAGGGACGGGAAGGCGCCCAGGATGTAGTCGCCGATGCCGCTGGTGTGGTTGAGAACCATCCGTACGGTCACGTCCCGGCCCCGCTCCCCCTTGACGAGGTCCGGGAGGTAGTCGCCGACGGGCGCGTCGAGCCGGATCCGGCCGCGTTCCACCTGCTGGAGCACCGCGACGGAGGTGAACGTCTTGCTGATGCTGCCCACGCGGTGCCGCATGCCGGGCCTGACCGGACGCCGGGTGTCCACGTCGGCGAGCCCGGACGCGCCGGTCCACCGCTCAGCCCCGTCACGAACGGACGAGTAGAGGCCGTACATGCCCGCTTCGTGGACGGCGTCCAGCGTGGTGCGCAGGGCGGCACGGTCCAGGGACTCGGCCGTCGGTAAGGGGGTTTTGGTGCCGGCTGATCCTGTCGGTGAGGCGGATCCGGTGTCGGCGGATGCCGTCGGCACCGCGGCGGCTAATAACAGCGTGGCGCCGAGGACGGTTCCGACGAGTCGGGTGATGCGCAAGGCTGGTCCCTTCCTGGTGTCGAGCCCATGTCAAGGTAATCCTCATGGATCATCGACACGCCTTACATCCTTCCTGCGGATGATCAGCGGTCCCGCCGGCTCGGGCCGTACTCAGGTCACCGCGCGACGAGAATGTTCGTGCCCTGCGCGTTCTGCGTGACGCCGGTCGGCTGGTCCGGGTCGGAGGGCCACCAGGGGGCCGTGACCGCCGCGAAGAGTACGGCGCCGACGTGGTCGGAACTGCCCCCGCCGGCGCCGGCCGGCAGCGCGAGGCGGATCCGGACGGTCCGCGACTGGCCGGGCGCGAGGTCGAACTTGTCCGTCTCGACGTGACTGCGGCCCGTCAGGTCGCTCCAGTGGCCCTGGCGGTTGATCGACCAGTGCAGTCGCCGTACGGATCCGCCGATCTCCCCGGGGGCGAGGGAGACCGCGATGCGGAGGTCGGAACGGGTGAGCTTGCCCGCGGCGTTACGAACCCTCACGGACCACTCCACCGGTGGGCCGCCCGCGGTCGCCCGGAGGATCTCCGGGACCTCGACGGTGAGATGCGTGGGGTCGATGGGCAGCAGGAGGCGCGCCGCGGAGGCCGACGGGTGGATGTCCGGGGAGCGGGGGTCCTCGGCCATCTGCGCCGCCACCGTCACGGTCGCGGCAGAAGTCGTGGCGTCCACCGAGTTGGTCCGCTGATCAGCGGTGAACATCCGCAGGTCGAGCTGGGTGCGGGCGTTGCCGCGATACGAGAGCGGCACCATGGCGACGAACTCCCCGTTGTCGTCCTGCTCGTTGGTCCAGTCGAGCGCCAGGTCGTGCCAGGAGCCGTTCTCGCGGATCTGGACCTTCTGGGCGACGATGCCGATGTAGAGCGCCACCTGGCGTCGCTTGGCCTGTTCGGCGGTCAGGCCCGCGACGGAGAGGTGGAAGGGGAGCGGCGGGCCACCGGGGACCAGGGTGTCACCGTCCGCGCTGAGA
This sequence comes from Streptomyces sp. NPDC006332, assembly GCF_040612855.1. Lineage (NCBI taxonomy): Bacteria > Bacillati > Actinomycetota > Actinomycetes > Kitasatosporales > Streptomycetaceae > Streptomyces > Streptomyces sp. NPDC006332. Next base: position 96,663 of record NZ_JBEXRA010000012.1, on the reverse strand, counting down.
CGAATGACCGGGTGAGGTGCGGATGCGGACCCGCTCGCGGAGGGGCCTTTGGCCGACGGCTCCGGCGTCCGGCCACCGCACCCGGCGAGCGCCGTCATCGCGAGCACCGAGGCAGCGACCATGAGCGCAACGGCCGGTCCGGGCTTTCGAGTCATGAGCGGGGTCATGGGCGGTCCTCCGCGGCGGACTCTACCGGTGGCCGCGGCCGGTGGCGGGGCCCTCAACAAATCCCGCCCTCCGACGCCGTCCTACGCCGTCCGACGACGGTGAGGGCCCCGGCGTCACACCGGGGCCCTCACCGTCGTACGAGATTCACCGCACCGTCAGCCGCACTGGCACGGGTTGCCCGACTGGCAGCCGCAGCCGCACCCCGAGCCGCAGCCGCACGCACCGAAGAGCGTCAGGCTCCTGATCTCGGCGGGCTGCTGCGTCGGGTGTTGCCGCGTGGGGTCGGGCGGGGGAGCGCTCGGGGATTCGGCCATGGACCCTCCTCAAGACTGGTACCTGTGCCCATGGGACGCCCGCCGGGCCGGGCGCATCAACGGCGCACTGTGGCTCGCGGGCACGCGAGGCGCGGCCCCTCCCGAGCTGAACCCCACCGGGCTCAGGCCCCCTCCGCCTCCTGGACCGGCTGGATCTCGGGCTGCACGTCCGACTGGAGTTCGTCCGCGTGCTCACCTGTCACCAGGAACACCACCCGCTTCGCCACCGACACCGCGTGGTCGGCGAACCGCTCGTAGTAGCGGCCGAGCAGGGTGACGTCCACGGCCGTCTCGATGCCGTGCTTCCAGCGGTCGTCGATCAGATGCTGGAAGAGGTGACGGTGCAGGAGGTCCATCTCGTCGTCGTCCTGCTCCAGCTGGAGCGCAAGGTCGACGTCCTTGGTGATGATCACCTCGGCCGCCTTCGCCATCAGGCGCTGCGCGAGCTGCCCCATCTCCAGGATCGTCGCGTGCAGGTCGTGCGGGACCGCGCGCGACGGGAAGCGCAGCCGGGCCAGCTTCGCCACGTGCTGGGCCAGGTCGCCCGAGCGCTCCAGGTCCGCGGACATCCGCAGCGAGGTCACGACGATGCGAAGGTCCGTCGCGACCGGCTGCTGGCGGGCCAGCAGAGCTATCGCACGGGCCTCCAGGTCGTGCTGGAGCTCGTCGACCTTCTGGTCGGCCTCGATCACGCTCTCGGCGAGCTTCAGGTCGGAGTCGAGGATCGCCGTCGTGGCGCGCCCGATCGCCGAGCCGACCAGCCGGGCCATCTCCACCAGACCGTCGCCGATCGAATCCAGTTCCTCGTGGTACGCGTCCCGCATCAGGGTTCCCTCTCGTACGTCGTCATCGGGGGCTCGCCGGGGGCCGGGGCCCGGCGCGAGTGTCTTGAAACCGGTGCTTCGCACCCCACGCTCCCACGTTCCGGCCTGTACGCGTCCGTTTCCGGCACCCCAAATGAACCAATCCTGGCTCCAAGGTGAACTCTGGGCGACGAGTGTTCGAGGTCGCACTCGGATGGCTGTGGCCAGGCGGGATCCCGTGCCTAACCTGAGTGCATGGACGTGAACGCGGCGGTCGCCGCAGCGGCAGCGATCGCCGGTGTACTCACCGGTGTCATCGCCGTGCTGGCGTTCCGCTGGAGCGAGCGGGAGCAAAAACGCCCCACCCGCACCTCCCTGCACACCGACCCGGTGCTTCCGCCGGGCGTGGACACCGTCCTGTCGGTGCTGCGCTCCTCCGCGGTCGTCCTCGACGAGGCCGACGCCGTGGTCAAGGCCAGCTCCGCGGCGTACGCCCTCGGGCTGGTCCGCGGCGGCAAGCTCTCCGTGGAGCCCATGCTGCGGATGGCCAGGGACACCCGCAGGGACGGGGAGATACGCCAGGTCGAGCTGGATCTGCCGAGGCGGGGGACCGGGCGGGGCGAGGCTCTCGCCGTTTCCGCGCGGGTCGCCCCGCTCGGATCCCGGCTGGTGCTGCTGCTGGTCGAGGACCTCACCGAGGCCCGGCGGATCGAAGCGGTACGACGTGACTTCGTCGCGAACGTCAGCCACGAGTTGAAGACCCCCGTCGGCGCGCTCTCCCTCCTGTCCGAGGCGGTGATGGGCGCTTCCGACGACCCGGAGGCGGTGGAACGCTTCGCCGGCCGTATGCAGATCGAGGCGACCCGGCTCACCAACCTGGTGCAGGAGCTCATAGACCTGTCGCGGGTGCAGAACGACGATCCCCTGGAGGACGCCGAACCGGTACGCGTCGACGAACTGGTCGCCGAGGCGATCGACCGCTGCCGCCACCAGGCCGGCGCCAAGAACATCACCATGGCCGCCGGCGGAACCGCCGACCTGCACGTCTGGGGCAACCGCGGCCAGCTCGCCGCCGCCCTCGGCAACCTGGTCGAGAACGCCGTCAACTACTCGCCCGCCCGCACCCGCGTGGGCATCGCCGCCCGCAGGCTCAACGCGCCCGGCGGGGACATGATCGAGGTCGCCGTCACCGACCAGGGCATCGGAATCTCCGAAAGAGACAAGGAGCGCGTCTTCGAGCGCTTCTACCGGGTCGACCCGGCCCGCTCCCGGGCCACCGGCGGCACCGGCCTCGGCCTCGCCATCGTCAAACACGTGGTCGCCTCGCACGGCGGGGAGGTCACGGTGTGGAGCGCCGAGGGGCAGGGCTCCACCTTCACCCTGCGGCTGCCGGAGGCGGGCGTGGCCCGCGACCGCGCGCTCCAGCACCCCGACCTCGACGACCCCGACGGGTCCGACGACCTCGACGGTCTCGGCGAGGAGCCCGGTCGGCACACTGCCTCAACCCCCCCATCACGCCCATCATCTTCTTACGAACCGCATCCCGCCCCGGAGGTCCTTCCGTGACCCGTGTGCTCGTCGTCGAGGACGAGGAGTCCTTCTCCGACGCCCTGTCGTACATGCTCCGCAAAGAGGGCTTCGAGGTCGCCGTCGCGACCACCGGGCCCGACGGACTCGACGAGTTCGAGCGCAACGGCGCCGACCTCGTCCTCCTCGACCTGATGCTGCCCGGCCTGCCGGGCACCGAGGTGTGCCGCCAGCTGCGCGGCCGCTCCAACGTCCCCGTCATCATGGTGACCGCCAAGGACAGCGAGATCGACAAGGTCGTCGGGCTGGAAATAGGAGCCGACGACTACGTGACCAAGCCGTTCTCCTCCCGCGAGCTGGTCGCCCGCATCCGCGCTGTCCTGCGCCGCCGCGGCGAGCCGGAGGAGGTCACCCCGGCCGCGCTGGAGGCGGGCCCGGTCCGCATGGACGTGGACCGGCACGTGGTGACGGTCTCCGGCTCCAAGGTCGACCTCCCGCTCAAGGAGTTCGACCTCCTGGAGATGCTGCTGCGCAACGCCGGCCGTGTCCTGACCCGCATGCAGCTCATCGACCGGGTCTGGGGCGCCGACTACGTCGGCGACACCAAGACCCTCGACGTCCACGTCAAGCGCCTGCGCGCCAAGATCGAGCCCGACCCGGGCGCGCCGCGGTACCTGGTGACGGTCCGCGGACTCGGATACAAGTTCGAGCCGTAAACCGCCCGCTGACGCCGACACCCACGAAGAAGGGCGGGACCTCTCCACGAGGTCCCGCCCTTCTTTCGTGCGGCCTTCCGTACGGTCGCTCAGTGCCCGTACGCCGGCTCAGTGGCCCGCGGCCGACGACTCCGTGCTGCTCGCGGAGGCCCCGTCGGACGGGGTCGTCGTGTCGGCCGGGGTGTTGTGGGACGCGTCGGGCGAGCCGCTCGCGCCGGCGCCCGGTTCCGTGCTGATGCCCGGCTCGGCCGCGCCACCCGGCTTGCCCGCGCCGGCCGGGGCGGACGGCATCTCGGTCGGGCCCCACTTGGTGAAGTAGTAGTCGGCCGGGACGACGAAGGCACGCAGGCTGATGTCGCCGGTCTTGCTGAAGGTGAAGGTGACCTTCTGCGCGTTGCCGTTCTTGACCGACGCGCCGATCTCGTTCAGCGCGGCGGAGGCGTTGCCCTGGCCGCCGAGGATGACGGAGCCGCCGGCCGGGACGGTCAGCGCGCCCTTGCCCTTGGCGGGCGTGAGGTCCGCGGAGCCGCCGCCGTCGACGTTCACCGAGTCCAGGGTCTGCGCGGTGCTGCCGCTGTTGAACACCGTCGCGGAGATCACCGCAGGGCCCGTGGACTCGTCGTTGGGCTGGGTGATGACCATGACGTTCTGAAGCTTGATGTCCCCCAGACTGGTGGCCGCGTTGTCCGGCTTGACCTCCAGGGTCTGGGCGTTGTTGCCGGCGCCGCACGCGGCGAGCGAGGCGATCGAGAACGCGATGGCGGCGGTGGCGAGGGCACCGCGTCGAAGGCTGCTGCTCACGGCGGCGGCAACTCCTTGAGCTCGAGCGAGGCGGCCCATGAAGCCGCGCTAAGTGTCTGTCAGCGGCCTCAGGTTACCGAGCCGGTCCGATCACACTGCACCCGACCCTCCCCGAACGTCCGCTCCCCACGGCAAGGCGCAGGAACACGGGTAGTCGCAGGTCTGGTCATGCGTGTAGTCACACGAGGCACAACTGCCTCTCAGATCACATTGTGGTGACGCTCGTCTGCCATTCACATAAGTTCCCCCGCTCGGCCCCGGGAATTTTCCGTGGAGGAATCCATGGACCCCACAATTGATCACCCGTCGGGTGGTCGTACGGCTCGGTGATCAATTCCGGATTCGTCTCGTAGCTCACTCCCGCCACCGAACGGAGTAGCGGAAGTCGCACACTTGCAACCGGACATATGGGGATGTTCGGCCACTCGAGAGGGTCTTCGGATGCGTGTAACGTACGCGTTTCACCTCCCCCGGAGAGCCGCTCCCACCTGCGAATACTTTCTTCCGCTCGGCTCGCGCAGCACGTTCCTGTTGCTGTTGTCAAGCCCCGAGATATGCCCTGACCTGCGAAAACGCCATTCAGAACCCGCAGTTTCCGTGTTACCCTGGATAGCCACGGAAGGGGTACCTGTCACATGACGTTCAAGGTTGGCGACACCGTGGTCTATCCCCATCACGGGGCCGCGCTGATCGAGGCTATCGAAACTCGCCAGATCAAAGGCGTGGACAAGACCTACTTGGTGCTGAAGGTCGCCCAGGGTGATCTGACGGTACGTGTGCCAGCGGACAATGCGGAGTTCGTCGGCGTGCGTGATGTGGTTGGTCAGGATGGACTGGACCGGGTCTTCGAGGTGCTGCGCGCGCCGTACGCCGAGGAGCCCACGAACTGGTCGCGTCGTTACAAGGCAAACCTGGAGAAGCTCGCCTCCGGCGATGTCATCAAGGTCGCGGAAGTCGTACGTGACCTGTGGCGTCGTGAGCGCGAGCGCGGACTCTCCGCCGGTGAGAAGCGCATGCTCGCCAAGGCCCGCCAGATTCTGGTGAGCGAGCTCGCGCTCGCGGAGAACACGAACGAGGACAAGGCGGAGGCCCTGCTCGACGAGGTCCTGGCGTCCTGACGCCGGCGCAGGCCGCACCACGCAGCCCGCCCAGCTCAGCACAGTGAAATGCCGCGGTGCCCGATGACGTTCTGATGTCGCCGGGCGCTGCGGCATGTTCGCGTTTCGGCGCCGTACGCGTGTTCACCTCGGGAGTCACACCCCCGATACTCTGCGTGCCGGGCCCGGGCAGCCGACTCGACCAGGGTCACGGAAGGGTCTGGTCACGGTGTCGTACCCGGCACGCTGAAGGCCATACCCACGTATGCCGAGCACACAAACCTGACAGGAACCGATGTCTGACGATTCGCGCCCCTCGCCCGCCGAAGCACGCCCGGCGGCCCGGCCGGCCGCCCGGACCGCCGCCGTGATCCCGGCCGCCGGCCGCGGCGTGCGCCTCGGCCCGGGCGCCCCCAAGGCGCTTCGCGCGCTGAACGGCACGCCCATGCTCATCCACGCGGTACGCGCGCTCGCCGCGTCCCGAGCGGTGTCCCTGGTCGTCGTCGTGGCGCCACCCGACGGCGCGCCGGAGGTCAAGTCACTGCTCGACGCGTACGCGCTGCCCGAGCGGACCGACTTCCTGGTCGTCCCGGGCGGCGAGAGCCGTCAGGAGTCCGTGAAGTTCGGCCTGGACGCGCTGCCGCCCGAGTACGACATCGTCCTCGTCCACGACGCCGCCCGGCCCCTCGTCCCGGTCGACACGGTGGACGCCGTCATCGAGGCCGTACGCGAGGGAGCCACGGCCGTCGTCCCGGCACTGCCGCTCGCGGACACCGTCAAGGAGGTCGAGCCCACCGCGACCCCGGGCGAACCGGAGCCCGTCGTCGCCACCTTGGACCGGGCCCGCCTGCGTGCCGTCCAGACCCCGCAGGGCTTCGACCGCGTGACCCTGATCCGCGCCCACGAGACGGTCACCGAGGACGTCACCGACGACGCGAGCATGGTCGAGCAACTCGACGAGACGGTCGTGACCGTGCCCGGCCACGAGGAGGCCTTCAAGGTGACGCGCCCCCTCGACCTGGTCCTCGCCGAGGCGGTCCTGGCCCGCAGGAGGCTCAACGATGGCTTCTGAGACTCCCCCGTACGTGCTGCCCCAGGTCGGCATCGGCACCGACATCCACGCCTTCGAGGAAGGCCGCGAGCTGTGGTGCGCCGGCCTGAGGTGGGAGGGCGAGGGCACCGGCCTGGCCGGGCACTCCGACGCGGACGTCGTCGCGCACGCCGCCTGCAACGCGCTGTTCTCGGCGGCCGGCCTCGGCGACCTCGGCCGGCACTTCGGCACCGGGCGCCCCGAATGGTCGGGCGCCTCCGGCGTCACGCTGCTGACGGAGGCCGCCCGGATCGTCCGCGAGGCGGGCTTCACCGTCGGCAACATCGCCGTACAGGTCGTCGGACCGCGCCCGAAGATCGGCAAGCGGCGGGACGAGGCCCAGAAGATCCTGTCGGAGGCGGCCGGGGCCCCGGTCTCCGTCTCCGGCGCGACCACGGACGGCCTCGGCTTCCCCGGGCGCGGCGAGGGACTGATGGCGGTGGCGACGGCACTGGTGGTGCGCACCGCGGCCTGAGACGACGGCATCGGCGGCGTCGACCAGCGGCGCGGGCCGGAAGCACGGACCGGAAGCACGGACCGGAAGCACGGACCGGAAACGCGGCCCGAGACCGAGGCGACGACCCCCTGCCCAGGGCTCGAGCCCGGCTTCGACCGCGGCCGGACGTCACGAATAAGCCCTGCTTGAGCCGATAGTCGCAAGGCACTCCCCAAGGCCTACTACCCTGGACTCGTGACTATTCGCCTGTACGACACCAGTGCCCGGCAGATTCGTGACTTCGCCCCGCTCCAGCCGGGTTGTGTCTCGATCTACCTGTGTGGTGCCACCGTGCAGGCCGCACCGCACATCGGGCACATCCGGTCGGGCCTGAACTTCGACATCATGCGCCGCTGGTTCGCCCACCGCGGCTACGAGGTCACCTTCGTCCGCAACGTCACCGACATCGACGACAAGATCATCACCAAGTCGGCCGACCAGGGCCGCCCCTGGTGGTCGATCGGGTACGAGAACGAGCGCGCCTTCAACGACGGCTACACCGCCCTCGGTTGCCTGCCGCCGACGTACGAACCGCGCGCCACCGGCCATGTCACCGAGATGGTCGAGATGATGCGCGGCCTCATCGAGCGCGGCCACGCCTACGCGGCCGACGGCAACGTCTACTTCGACGTGAGGTCGTTCCCGGAGTACCTGCGCCTGTCCAACCAGGAGCTGGACAACCTGCTCCAGCCCTCCGGCGAGGGCGAGACCGGCAAGCGGGACCCCCGCGACTTCGCCATGTGGAAGGCGGCCAAGCCCGGCGAGCCCAGCTGGGAGACCCCCTGGGGTCGCGGCCGCCCCGGCTGGCACCTGGAGTGCTCGGCGATGGCGCACAAGTACCTGGGCACCGTCTTCGACATCCACGGCGGCGGCCTGGACCTGATCTTCCCGCACCACGAGAACGAGATCGCCCAGGCCAAGGCCTACGGCGACGAGTTCGCCCGGTACTGGGTGCACAACGCCTGGGTCACCATGAGCGGCGAGAAGATGTCGAAGTCGCTCGGCAACTCGGTGCTCGTCTCCGAGATGGTCAAGGCCTGGCGCCCGATCGTGCTGCGCTACTACCTCGGCACCCCGCACTACCGCTCGATGATCGAGTACAGCGAGGAGGCCCTGCGCGAGGCCGAGTCCGCGTTCGCGCGGATCGAGGGCTTCGTGCAGCGCGTGGTGGAGAAGGCCGGGGGAGCCGTCGAACCCGCCGCCGACGTACCGCCCGCCTTCGCCGAGGCGATGGACGACGACCTGGGCGTCCCGCAGGCCCTCGCCGTCATCCACACCACCGTCCGGCAGGGCAACTCAGCACTGGCCGCCGACGACAAGGAAGCCGCGGTGGCCCGCCTCGCCGAGGTCCGCGCCATGCTCGGAGTCCTCGGCCTGGACCCGCTCGACCCGCACTGGGCCGGCGAGATGGACCGCGGCGACGATCTTCATGGCGTCGTCGACAGCCTCGTACGCCTGGTCCTCGACCAGCGCGAGGCGGCCCGCGCACGCAAGGACTGGACCACCGCGGACGCCATCCGCGACCAGCTCAACCAGTCCGGACTCGTCATCGAGGACGGACCGCAGGGACCCCGTTGGAGCCTCGGCCCGCGCTGAGCTCTTTCTTGATCGATTGTGCCGCCCGGCAGTCCGGGCGGCACACTGCATATACGTACGAACGCATGCCTCGGATCCCCCGGGGCTTCTCCGCGAACAGACAGGTAGGTCATGGCAGCCAACAACCGCCGCATGTCCGGCAAGAAGGGCGCGCAGGTCGGCAGTGGCGGCCAGCGACGCAAGGGCCTGGAGGGCAAGGGCCCGACCCCGCCCGCGGAGGCGCGCAAGGGACACAAGAAGAACCGCATCGCGGGCGCGAAGGCGAAGCAGGCGGTACGCCGTCCCACGCCGCGCGGTCGCGGCGGCAGGTCGACCTCCGAGCTGGTCGTCGGCCGCAACCCCGTCGTCGAGGCGCTGCGCGAGGGCGTGCCCGCCTCCACGCTGTACGTCCAGCAGTTCATCGACAACGACGAGCGGGTGCGCGAGGCGCTCCAGCTCGCCGCCGAGCGCGGCGGGATCAACCTCATGGAGGCCCCCCGCCCCGAGCTCGACCGCATGACCAACGGGCTCAACCACCAGGGCCTCGTCCTCCAGGTCCCGCCGTACGAGTACGCGCACCCCGAGGACCTCGCAGGCGCCGCCTACGACAACGGCGTGGACCCGCTCATCGTCGCCCTCGACGGCGTGACCGACCCGCGCAACCTCGGTGCCGTCGTCCGGTCCGTCTCCGCCTTCGGCGGTCACGGTGTCGTCGTACCCGAGCGGCGCGCGGCCGGCATGACCGCCGGCGCCTGGAAGACGTCCGCCGGTACCGCCGCCCGTACGCCCGTCGCCCGCGCCACCAACCTGACGCGAGCCCTGGAGTCGTACCAGAAGGCCGGCATCGTGGTCGTCGGCCTGGCCGCCGACGGTGAGTCCGAAATCGGCGACCTGCCAGCCCTGGACGGCCCGGTCGTCATCGTCGTCGGCAGCGAGGGCAAGGGCCTGTCCCGGCTCGTCGGAGAGACCTGTGACTACCGGGTGCGGATCCCGATGCCGGGTGGGGCCGAGTCGCTCAACGCCGGTGTCGCGGCGGGCATCGTGCTCTACGAGGCCGCACGCCGCCGCGCCTGAGCGGTTGTTCGAAGCAGTCACCCACACGGGGCGTTCCTGGCGTCCAGGTCAAGCTTGACGGGGTCCGGACACATCCGCCCCGGTCAAGGCAGTGTCCTAAACACACGTCACTCGGTTAGATGAGTGTGGACACCAGAACACCCCGCACACCCTCGGGGGACGGCCCGTCGGGATACGACGACGCTCCCGCGCTGAGCATGGTGAAGGTGCCGAGCGATCCGGCGCAGATCATCGTCAACCATGCGAGCTTCCGCGTGCAGTTGGGCGCGTCGTCCCGGCGCACCCGATCACCGCGGGTCGCACGGCACCTGAGCGCCGCCGAGGACACCGCGCGCATGCCCGCCGTCGGCGCGGCCGGCAGACCGGGCGCAAGCGCGGGCGCCCGTCGCCGCCCCGTCGTGTGGAGCGGCAAGTCCGCCCCCGACGACACCGGGGCCCACCGCCTGCTCCAGGCCGTGCGAGGCAGCATCCGCCACGGCGAGGAACCGGCCCCGTCCGCCGACACCGGAGCCACCCAGGTCATCCCCCGCGTCGACGTCAACGGCGGCTACGGAGGCCAGGGTTACGCCGACGGCGGTTACGGCGACCTCGACCAGACCATGGAGACCCCGGTCGTGGGCGCCCAGCGCACCCCCGTATCCGAAGGCACCCGGCTCCTGCCGAACATGCGGACCGTGGGCAGCGCCTACGACGAACCCGCCTACCAGGACCCCGGCTACGACGACCCCGCGCACCACGAACCCGGCTACGACGAACCGGCCCACCCGGGCGAGGAGTTCGACGAGTACGAGGACACCGGCGCGGGCGCCGACCGCGACCACCGGGCCAGGCGCCACGGCGACGACCCCTCCCGGCACACCTACTACCCGGGCCGCCGGATGAACCTCGGCGTGGTTCTCCTCCCGCTGCGGGTCTTCCTCGGCTTCATCTCCATCTACGCCGGCATGGGCAAACTCTGCGACCCCGTCTACTTCGACGGCGGCGAACGCGGCTCCATGGTCAAGTGGCTCAACACCCTGCACCCCTGGGAAGTCGCCGAGCCGCTGAGGCAGTTCGCCCTCCAGCACCCCGTCGGCGCCGGGCTCGTCATCGCCTTCTTCCAGGTCATCGTGGGCGTCCTCACGATCCTGGGCTGCTGGCAGCGGGTCGCCGCGGTGGTCGGCGCCGGCCTGTCCGCCGCGCTCCTCGTCACCGTCAGCTGGAAGAGTGTCCCCGCCTACGACACCCCCGACATCATCTACCTCGCCGCCTGGTCCCCACTGATCATCGCCGGCGCCCCCGTCTACTCCATCGACGGCCGCCTCGCCGGCAGCGCCTGGCGCCGCCTCGGACCCCGCGCCGACATCTGGGAGCTGCGCCAGTACGTCCTGCGACGCGGCGCCCTCATCACCGCCGTCACCACCGGGGTCACCCTCCTCATCGGCTCACTGCTCGGCGGCGCCGTCCGCGACGCCGACCGCGTGATCGTCCCCGGGCCCGGCGAGGCCCCGCGCAACGAACTCCCCGGCTCCCCGCTCCCGCGGGACCCCGCCAAGCGCCACAAGGCGACCCCGTCCGCCTCCGGCTCGCCCACCCAGGGCGCCACCGCCGGAACGGCCGGCACCCCGACCGCCGACGCCACCACCCCGGGCGCCACCCGGGACACCGGCACCACGACCGGCGGCACGCCCAGCCAGACCCAGGGCACCACCGGCCAGGCCCCGCCCCAGCAGGCCCCCCCGGTCCAACAGGCACCCAGCACCACCTCCGGCCCCACCTCCGGCGGCAGCGCCACCGGCGGCGCCGGTTCGACCGGCGCGACCGGCGGGGCGGGCGGCTCCGGCAGCACGGGCAGCACCGGCGGCACCGGTGGATCCGGCTCTAACTCCGGCCAATCCGGCCTGGTGGGCGGCCTGTTGGGGTAACCCAGCCGGTGGGCGGAATCCTGGGCAGGCCCGCCGGCTGAACACCACCTCGCCCATACGCCGAAGGGGTCCCGCACAGTCGATGTGCGGGACCCCTTCGGCGTCTACGGCATGCAGTTTTCACAGCATGCGGTATTCACGTCGTGCGGTATTCACGTCATGCGGGCGGAACGGCCCGCAGTCGGCCGGTAAGGGTGTCCGTCCGGCCGTAGGGCCTCAACGCCCCATCGCAGCCAGCTCCTTCGCCGCCTCCGTCAGATCCTTCGCGGTGTCGATGGCCCGCCAGTACGCCCCCTGCGGAATCGGGAACCCGGCCAGCCTCAGCTCCCGCGCCAGGTGCGGGAACGTCGTCCGCTCATGGTCCCCACGCTCGGGCAGCAGATCGACGAACTCCGGCGAGAACACATAGACACCCGCGTTGATCTCGAACGTCGACGGCGGCGCCTCGATGAAGTCGGTGATGTGCCCGAAGCCGTCCGTCTGCACCGCCCCCCAGGGGATCCGCGGACGGGCCAGCGCGAGGGTCGCGACCGCGTCCCGCTCGGTGTGGAAGTCCGCCATGTCGCGCAGCGAGAAACGGGTCCAGATGTCGCCGTTCGTGGCGTACCAGGGGCGATCCGGGTGGGGGAGATGCGCGGCGGCGTACTTGAGGCCGCCGCCACGGCCCAGCGGCTCCGACTCGACGACCGTCCGCACGTTCACCGGCAGATCCGCGGAGTCCAGCCACTGCTGGAGAACGTCCGCGAGGTGGCCGCAGCTGACCACCACGTCCGTCACGCCCTCTTCGGCGAGCCACACGAGCTGATGGCCGATGATCGGAGTCCCCGTACCGGGAATCTCAACCATCGGCTTGGGCCGGTCGTCCGTGTAGGGGCGCAACCGGGAACCCTGGCCACCGGCCAGGACCACGGCTTGAACGGGGCGGGACGCGGCGTTCGGATCGGTCATGATTCGAACTGTACGTGGCGCCCCGCCCCCGGCCGGGTCCGGCAACGATTCCTTGATCAGTCGTTATCGCCCGCCCTCCCCGGCCGGGCGGGCGGTAACGGACTTCGGGCGCTCAGTTGCGCGCCGCCGCGACGCCGGTGGCGAAGGACGTGTCGCAGACCGGGCGGGTGTACGACTGCGCGCGCGTGGGCCCGTACACACGGACCGCGGCGCGGCCCAGGGACCGGGCGATGGACACGCAGTGCTTTGCCAGCGACGGGCGGTCGTTGACGGCCTCCTGGAGGTGTGTGAGGGCGATGCCGGGGTCCTTCTCCTGGAGTTCGGTCAGGAGCCGGTCCCGCAGCACCTCCTGAGGGGCCCGGGCGGCGCGCGGCTTGGCGTCCGACAGAGAGGCGTCCGATGCCATGAGGACGGAGTTCGAGGGGTTCCCCGACCAGTTGACTCGGGTGACCGCGAGGGTCCCGGAGAGCACCAGGACGACGGGCAGGACGAGGGCGAGGGAGCGGCCGATCCGGCGGGCGGGGCCCCGGCCGCGTCGCGTCTGTTGGTTAGTGGAGTACTTCACGCGTGTGAGGGTAGCGTGGGGTAATTATTTGGCGACATTTAGTCACCGGTTCGGGGGATGAATTGGTGCCTTTTCTGGGTAACGGGTTGACGCACACCGCTCGAAATGACCGGTCTGCCGGGGTATTTGTCGACAACGAAGAGGGCCCCGCAGCAGACCGCGGGGCCCTCTTCGTCGACCAGGGTGAATCACCCCGGTCGGTCGCTCTGTTCGCCTCAGTCGGTGAGGCGCTCGCCCGTGGAGGTCGAAAACACGTGGGTCTCGCCCGGACGCGGCACGACGTGCAGCGTGGCGCCCTTGTCCGGGACCGCACGGCCGCTGACGCGGACGACCAGGTCCTTGAGGTCGTCGCCGACCTTGGCGCTGCCGTAGACGTAACCGTCGGCGCCGAGCTCCTCGACCACGTTCACGGAGACCGCGAGACCGGCCGGGGCGTCCTCGGTGTCCTTCGACAGGGCGGTGGCGGCGGCACCGTTGTGCTCGACGATGTCGAAGTGCTCGGGACGGACGCCGACCGTGACCGTGCGGTCGCCCTTGTCGGAGGCGGCCTTCAGCGCGTCACGGTTGACCGGGACGACACTGTTGCCGAACTTCACACCGCCGTCGGTGATGGGGACCTCGACGAGGTTCATCGCCGGGGAGCCGATGAAGCCGGCGACGAAGAGGTTCGCCGGACGGTCGTACATGTTGCGCGGCGAGTCGACCTGCTGGAGCAGACCGTCCTTGAGGACGGCGACCCGGTCGCCCATCGTCATGGCCTCGACCTGGTCGTGGGTCACGTACACGGTGGTGATGCCGAGACGGCGCTGCAGCGACGCGATCTGCGTACGCGTCGACACACGGAGCTTGGCGTCCAGGTTGGACAGCGGCTCGTCCATGAGGAACACCTGCGGCTCACGCACGATGGCACGACCCATGGCGACACGCTGACGCTGACCACCGGAGAGGGCCTTCGGCTTGCGGTCCAGGTAGTCCGTGAGGTCGAGGATCTTCGCGGCCTCCTCGACCTTCTGGCGGATCTCCGCCTTGTTCACGCCGGCGATCTTGAGCGCGAAGCCCATGTTGTCGGCGACGCTCATGTGCGGGTAGAGCGCGTAGTTCTGGAACACCATGGCGATGTCCCGGTCCTTCGGCGGCAGGTGCGTGACGTCACGGTCACCGATGCGGATGGCGCCGGCGTTCACGTCCTCGAGCCCCGCGAGCATGCGGAGCGAGGTGGACTTGCCGCAGCCGGACGGACCGACCAGGACGAGGAACTCCCCGTCCTCGATGTCGATCTCAAGGGCGTCGACGGCGGGCTTCGTGGAACCCGGGTATACGCGGGTCGCCTTGTCGAACGAGACAGTGGCCATGGTTACAGGGCCCCCTTCTACCGGCAGGAACGTGCCGGACGATCCGTTGTAGGAAGGTGGTGAGCCGCCCCGGGCAAGCCCAGGGTGGTGTAGTCCACACGCGTGAACTGGGTCAGGACGGTACCTGGCGTTCGCCCGGCTGTCAGTACCTGGAGGACTGTGAACTTCGCGGAAATTTTCGAGCGGGGCAGAGCGACGCACTTTTGACCTTGCCTCTGGCTTCCTGCTTCATCGCCCGCCGCCGGCCGAACACAGCCCTGACGAACCGCACCCGACGGGTCTCACACGAACTCCACAGGCATTCCGGCCGACGGCCCGTCGGTCCGTACCGCACCAGCCGCACCTATGCGGCCAGCAACGGCATCCCCTCGTCCCGGAGATTCACGGCCGCGTTCACATCACGGTCATGGAGCACACCGCACTCGGCGCAGGTCCACCGCCGAACCGAAACGTCCAGCTTCGGCCCCACGACATGACAGGCCGAGCAGCGCCGGGTGGAAGGGAAGAAGCGGTCGACGACCACGAGCTTGCGGCCGTACCACTCGCACTTGTACCGCAGCTGCCGAAGCAGCTCTCCCCAACTGGCATCCGTGATCGCCTGATTCAGCTTCGCCTTCCGCCGCCTCCCCTTGCCACGCGCCGCACGCATCAAGGTCGCGACAGACAGGTCCTCCACCACGAGCACTTGGTTCTCGCGCACGAGGCGGGTGGTGAGCTGGTCCAGCATGTCCCTGCGTACGTCACCGATGAGCGCGTAAAGGCGCGCGATCTTCTGCCTGGCCTTCTCCCGGTTTCTCGACCCCTTCACCTTCCGGTGCAGCTCCCGCTGCAACCGCGCCAGCCTCGCCGCGTACCGCTTCAACAACTGCGGATGATCGAGCTTCGACCCGTCGTCCAGCGTGACGAGAGACGCCAGCCCCACATCCACCCCGACCGCCTTCGGCTCCCGCGTACCCGGCACGAACACCGGCGGCAACGGAGCTATTCGCTCCTCCACCAGCGTCGACACGAAATACCGGCCCGCCCGGTCCCGCGTCACCGACAACCGCACCGGGACTACCCCGGCGGGCAGCGCCCTCGACCACCGGATGTCCAGCGGCCGCGACTGCTTGGCCAATGTGATCGACCCCGTACCGGGGCGCTCCGAATCCTCGACCCACTTGAAGCCCGTACGCACATAGGTCGCCGCATCCGGCGACCGACCCTTCTTCTTCCGCTTCGGATACCTCGCCTCGTCCTTGAAGAACCGGCTGTACGCCTGATCCAGATGCCGCAGCGACTGCTGAAGCACAGTCGACGACACATCCTTCAACCACGCCGTCTCCTCGGCCCGCTTCCAGCCCGTCAAGGCCCGACACGTCTCCGCGAACCCCACCTTCACCCGGTGCTCCTCCCAAGCCCCGGATCGCAGCGCCAGCCCCTCGTTGTAGACCCACCGACACGCGCCGAACGTCCGCTCCAACTGCTCGGCCTGTTCCTCGGTCGGATAGAAGCGGAACCGGTACAGGCGGTGATGCGTGTCCGGATCCTTGGTGTGGGACCTCAGGCGAGTCGCCTCACGCGTGCGGTGCTTGCGGCGGTCGCCGATGCCGAGGACCTCACGCTTGATGCGCTGGGCCTCCCCACCCGTCACCACAGTCGGCTTCGGCTTCTCCGCCGCCTTCCCCATGGACCCCTCCCCGACGATCCGATCTTCGGAACAGCACGTCAGACCGATCAACGAACGGGTGCGCGGATGGTTACGCACAGTTTTGCGGCTGAGTGACTGAGAACTTCGTGGCTTGGGGGAACGGGCTCTGTGTAAAGTGGTGCCGCCTTCGCGTACGGCGTTGTACGCGCTGCCTCCTTAGCTCAGTCCGGCCCAGAGCGGATCACTTGTAATGATCAGGTCGTCGGTTCGAATCCGACAGGGGGCTCATCAAAGAAAGCCCAGGTCAGAACCCTTCCGGCCTGGGCTTTCGCATGTTTGAGACGTTCACCAGGGCCTCGTCCGTGAGGCGGTACACGGTCCACTCGTCCTGGGGGCGGGCGCCCAGGGACTCGTAGAAGGAGATGGACGGGGCGTTCCAGTTGAGGACGGCCCATTCCAGGCGGGCGTAGCCGCGGTCGACGCAGATGCGGGCCAGTTCGGTGAGGAGGGCCTTGCCGTGGCCGGTGCCTCGGGCGGTGGGGCGGACGTAGAGGTCTTCGAGGTAGATGCCGTGGACGCCGCGCCAGGTGGAGAAGTTGAGGAACCAGATCGCGTAGCCGACCGGTTCGCCGGTGGTGTCGTCGGTGGCGATGAGGGCGTGGGTGGTCGGGTGGTCGCCGAAGAGGGCGTCCTGGAGTTGTTGCTCGGTGGCCTTGGCTTCGGGCAGGGCCTTCTCGTAGTCGGCGAGTTCGCGGATGAGGGCGTGGAGGGTGGGGACGTCGGCGGGGGTGGCGGGTCGGATCATGGCCGCAGGCTAGTGGGCGGGGCCTCTGAGGTGCCTGGCGATCTCCAGTTGTTGCGGCTGGAGTGGGCGGCCGTCCTCGATGTCCCACAGGCAGTTCTGCAGGACGCGTCCGAGGGTCCATGCGCGGGCGTGGGGGCGGTCCAGGCCGAGGGTGTCGGTCATGGCATCGAAGCGCCAGAGGGTGTCGTCGGGGTCGTAGCGGTTCCAGAGGGCGGGGAGCAGTTCGAAGCCGGGGTCGCCGGCGAGGGGTTTGGGGTCGATGGCGAGCCAGGGGGCGCGGTCGGCGGCGAGGACGTTGTCGTAGTGGAGGTCCCAGTGGAGGAGGCGGTCGCCGGGGGCGTCGATCACTTCGCGTACGGCGGCCGCGCAGTCGGCGAGCAGGTGGCGGGCCTCGGGGTCGGGGACCTGGGTCAGGGCGCGCGGGGTCTCGTCGAGCATGGGCTGCGCGATGTCGGCGAGGTGGCGCAGGCCGGGGGGTGCCGGGGTCGCGGTGAGGTGGGCCAGCAGTTGGGCGATGACCAGGGCGGCCGCACGGGAGTCGGGCAGGTGCGACAGCATGCGGGCCGGGTCCAGGCGTTCCAGGAGCATGGTGTGGGTGGTCTCGTCGTGGTCGAGGAGGCGTACCGCTCCGTCGCCGTTCCAGACGCGCAGGGCGACTGGTTCGCCGGCGCTCTCCTCGTCCAGGAGTTGCAGCTTCAGTACGGCCTCGGTGCCGTCCGCGCGGACGACCGGCAGGATGAGGGCGGTGACTCCGTGCATGGGTCGGCCGTCGAGCCGTAGTTCCCAGCGGTCCAGGAAATCGGCCGCCAGTTCCGGCAGGCGCGCGATGAAGGCCCGTCCGGCGTCTCCGTTGTACTTCGCCTGAGATGCCGCGAGTTCCTCCGGAATGTCAATCACAGCGCGGACCCTACCCGTGTGGGTGAATCGGCTCATGCGCATCAAGCGGGGTTTCCACAGGGTGTGGACGTACGTCCGTAGCGCCCCCGGCACCTATGTCTGGCTGCTGGTCCTCTTCGGGACGACGGTGGCGATGCATTCCATGTCGCCGGAGTTCGAGCTGGAGTTTCTGCGGCAGCGGTCGACCAACCTTCATGAGCTGTCGAACAATCCGGTACGGGTGCTGGTCGCCAGCGCGATGTGGATCGACGGTGGGCTCTGGCTGCCGTACGCCGTCCTGTACTCCGTCTTCCACGCGCCTGCCGAGCGGTGGCTGGGGACCGCGCGCTGGCTGGTGGTGTGTGTGGCGGCCCATGTGGGTGCCTCGCTGATCAGTGAGGGGGCGCTGCTGTGGGGGATCCGGCACGGGATGGCGCCCGCGTCGGCGGTCGACACCCTGGACATCGGGGTGAGTTACGCGTTGGCCGGGGTGGTCGCCGTGCTCACCTACCGGATTCCGGTGCCGTGGCGGTATCCGTACGCGGCTGCCGTACTCCTCGTCTATGGGGTGCCGTTGGTGACCGGGCGCACCTTCACCGATCTCGGCCATTTCGCCTCCGTGTTGATCGGGTTCGGGTGCCGGCCGCTCGTCGGAGGGCGGGCCGACGGGCGGAATCGGGGGGAGAACGGGGCCGCGCTGAAGGGCGGGGGTCACTAGCGGGAAGGGGCGAGCGGCAGCAGCCGGGACGGGTACCGGCAACTGTCGGGGCGGGCGAGCGCTACCTCGCCGCTCCGGTCACCACAGCCCCGATACTCGCGAGTGCTGTGTCACACCTGTGTGCGAATATCGCCCCAACGACCAATGATCCAGGGGGGATTCCATGTCTGACGACGATTCTTGCCCGCATCCGAGACCGGAGCGGCGGGCCGTCCCGCTCGCCGCGCTCGCCGGCCTCGTGGCACTGCTGGCCTCACTGCTGACCTTCGTGCCGGGGGCGGTCCCCGCCCGGGCCGCCGACGATCCCGAGTGCGCGCCGCTAGCGCTCGCGCCGTTCGGCGACCCGGGGGACGCCGTCGGCAAGGCGACCGTCGCGGCCCAGAGCAACGCCTGCTTCCTGGTGACGGCCACTGGGGCGGGTCTGCATCTGATGACGCTGGACGACAGCCAGAACAACGCGTACGCGCAGATGTTCGCCGCCGACGGGACCGAGATCGACTGCTTCGACGACGAGTACCGCTCCGAGGGCTGGTGCGAGGTGCCCGCGGCCGGCAAGTACACGGTCAAGGTCGTCAACAGCGGCTGGGTTGACGACGAGAACACGGAGCTCACCGTCGTTCCGCTCGGCTCGGCGACCCGCGGCTGCGCTGACCCGGTGGGCACCGGTTGGGGCCAGCCGGCGGTCATCCGGAGCTCGGCGAGCCCCCTCGCGGTGGACTGCCAGGCATTCGATGGCCGGTCCGGCGAGCGGATCCGGCTCACACAGAGCACCAAGGGGTACGGCAGCTCGGGCGCCTGGATCACCGACGCGACCGGCGCCCGCGTCTGCGAGCACTTCCCTGAGGACGGCGAGGACAGCTGCGTCCTGCCCGGCGACGGCCCCTACCGGGTGCTGTCCACCGTCTCCTACGCGGAGAGCGGCTTCCCAGCCCAGTACGCGCTGCAGGTGCGTCGGCTCAACGACCCGCAGGGCTGCGCCACCGCCACCGTGCGGCCCTACGGCCCCCTGGAGCCACAGGACTTCAGCACCGACCGCTGCTACACGTTCACCGCTGCGGAGGTGGGCCCGTACACCGTGCACTCCGTGGACGAGGACCGGTCCGCCGGTGCGGTCACCGTGTACGACGCCGACGGCCTGACCGTGTGCCGGTCCGGCACCGACCCGTGCCGGATTCCCGAGGCGGGCACCTACACCGCCGTTCTCGATTCCTCGTTCTTCGCTCCGTCGCGTGACCGGCTGGTCGTGTTCGACCGCGCCTCGGACGCCGGGTGCGTGGCGACCGGGACGGGCCTGCACAAGGGGCAGCTGAGCACGGTCGGGCAGTATGACTGCCTGGCGCTGTCCGCCCCGCAGGGTGCCCGGATCGCCGCGATCACCTCGAACTCCTCGGCCGGGCTGACCCCGGAGGTGGAGGTCCTGGACCGCGACGGCAAGCAGCAGTGCGACGCGGAGGCGCTCCGGGGCGGTGACTGCGCGCTCACCGGCACGGCCCCCTACCGGGCGCTGGTGCACACGGAGGACAGCGGCGACTCGGCGACGGGCCCGTACGCGGTGGCTCTTCACCGCACCGATGTCGCGGAGGGCTGCCCTGTTCTGCCCGCCGGCAGTTTCACCGCGGGCGGCGCGAGGTCCGGCCTGACCACGGGCGACGGCGTCTTCTCGCACTGCCTGGGCATTCCGGCCGACGCGCACACGGCCACCGAGGTCTTCCAGCTGATCGCCACGTCAGGGACCGCCGCCGCGGGGTTCTCGGTGCTGGACTCCGACGGCAAGCGGGTCTGTGACCGCTACGCCACCACCAACGGCTGGAGCCTGTGCTCGCTGACCCCGGGCAAGGCGCACACGGTACTGGTGACCGGACGGGACGAGGCCGCCACGTACACCCTGACCCGGCGGGACGTCACCGCGAGCGCCTCCTCGGCGGGCTGCAGGAAGACCGCGGCGGCGAAGGTCGGCGGGCCGTCCGTGAAGAGCGGGTACGGCGTCCCCGGCACGCTCGACTGTCATCAGGTGACCACCGGTGCGGCCGACGACGTCGTGCACGTCAACGTGCGGGATGCCCTCGGCACCGCCAACAGCGCGGTCGTCGGTGGGGGCGGTCGCGTGGAGTGCTCCTTCCGCAACAGCCCCTGCGCGGTCACCGGGTCCACGACCCACCAGGTCCTCGTGCAGACCCCGGCCACGCTTAAGGCGGCGCCCGAGTACCGCCTGGACGCCCTGCGTGTCGCGACGGCCGACGGTCCGGCGCCGGAGTGCGTGAAGGTGCCGTCCGTCGCGTACGGGTACGGGCCGCTCACCGGCACGCTGGACGAGTCGCACACCGCGGTGTGCGCGGCGCTGCCGACCGCCGGGTTCGACCGGTTCGAGACGGACATCAAGGACACGTCCGGCGCCGCCGGCACGGCGGTTCCGGTGCTGTACAACACGTCCACCTGGACCAACGGCTGTACGCACTACATCCCGGAGGGCTACAACTGCGCCGCCCTCGGCTCGTCCTCGCAGAGCACCCCGACGGTGTTCCTGCTGGGCCTGCCCGAGAAGGCGTCCAAGACGGCCTACAGCGCCAAGCTGACCTGCTCGTCCGCGCCGTGCGGCACGGAGAAGACGGCCGTCACCGCCGTCAGCCCGGACACCGGGGCAGCCGGCGGCAAGGTGCGGCTCACGGTCACCGGCACCGCGCTCGGCCCGGACGTCACCGTCCGGCTCAGCCAGGCCGGGAAGACGATCACGGCTCAGGCGGACTCGGTCTCCGCGGACAACCGGACGGTGACCGCGACCCTCGACCTCACGGGCGCGGCCACCGGCACCTGGAACGTCAGCGTGATCACCCGCGGCTGGGAGTACCAGCGCGGCACGTTCACCGTGACTCCCCAGCCCAAGCTGGAGAACACGGCCGCCCCCAAGGTGACCGGCACGGCCAAGGTGGGCGCCAAGGTGACGGCGGCGCCGGGCGGTTGGTCGGCGCCCCCGTCCTCCTACACGTACCAGTGGAAGGCGAACGGGACGGCGATCGGCGGGGCGACCACGTCGACGTACACCCTCCCGGCGGCGATGGCGGGCAAGAAGCTCACCGTGACCGTCACCGCGGTCAAGGGCGGCTGGCAGAGCGGGTCGGCGACCTCGGCGGCTGTGACCGTGGCCAAGGGCGTCGCGCCCAAGGCGACCAAGCCGCCGGTGATCAGCGGGACGGCGAAGGTCGGCAAGACGCTCAAGGTGTCCAAGGGGACGTGGAGTCCTGCGCCGACCTCTTATGCGTACCAGTGGTACGCGAACGGCCGGGTGATCAGCGGGGCGACGAAGACCTCGCTGGTGCTGAAACCGGCGCAGAAGGCCAAGAAGATCACCGTGAAGGTGATCGCGCGGCGGACCGGTCATGTGGACGGGTCGGCGGTGAGCGGGGCCACGCGCGCGGTTGTGAGCTGACCGGCGGGGTGCCCGTCGGTGGGACGAGCGGAAGGGGGCGGCCGACGGCCGCCCCCTTTCCGTTTTCGCATCCCGCTTCGCCGTCTGCCCGCCTTCCGTCCCTTCGGGCCTTTCAAGCCACCGGCTCCTGCACCGGCGCGTTCGCCGGGGCGCCGTGCTTCGGGGGTTTCACCGTGACCATGAGGCCCGCGACCAGGCCGGCCAGGAGCATGATGCCGGCGGCCCACCAGATGGCGACGGTGTAGCCGTGGACGACGCCTTCGTTCACCACCAGGGCCCGCTTGGCGGGGTCGGTGAGGTGGGCGGTGATGTAGGTGGCGCTGCTGGTGGTGGCGATGGTGTTGAGCAGGGCCGTGCCGATGGAGCCGCCGACCTGTTGTGAGGTGTTGACGGTCGCCGAGGTGACGCCGGAGTCCTGGGGGGCGACGCCCGCGGTGGCGGTGGAGAACACCGGCATGAAGGTGAGGCCCATGCCGAGGCCCATCAGGAGCAGGGCGGGCAGGATCTCGGTGGTGTACGACGAGTGGATCGTCATCTGCGTGAGGATCACCATGCCGCCGGCGGCGAGGACCATGCCGGGGACCATCAGCATGCGTGGGGCGACGTGGTCGAGGAGGCGGGCGGAGATCTGCGTGGAGCCGATGATGATCGCGACGGTCAGGGGCAGGAAGGCCAGGCCCGTCTTCACCGGTGAGTAGCCGAGGACGACCTGGAGGTAGTAGGTCATGAAGAGGAACAGGCCGAACATGCCGATGACGGCGAGGCCCATGGTGAGGAAGCAGCCGGCGCGGTTGCGGTCCTTGATGACGTGCAGGGGGAGCAGCGGCATGGGTGCCCTGGCCTGCCACCACACGAACGTTCCGAGGAGTGCGACGCCGACCGCGAACAGGGTCAGCACCAGCGGGTCGGTCCAGCCGCGGGGCTGGGCCTCGCTGAAGCCGTAGACGATCGCGACGAGGCCGCCGCAGCCCAGCAGTACGCCGGGTACGTCGAGGCGGGCGCCGGCGTGGCCGGGGCGGTCGTGCAGCAGGGCGAGCGCGCCGAAGACGGCGATGACGGCGATCGGGACGTTGACGTAGAGGCACCAGCGCCAGTTCAGGTACTCGGTGAGCAGGCCGCCGACGATGAAGCCGATCGCGGAGCCGCTGCCGGCGAGGGCGCCGTAGATGCCGAAGGCCTTCGAGCGTTCCTTGGGGTCGGTGAACGTCGTGGTCAGGAGGGACAGCGCGGAGGGGGCGAGGACGGCGGCGAAGGCGCCCTGGAGGGCGCGGGCGCCGAAGAGCATGCCCTGGGAGGTGGCCGCGCCGCCGAGTGCGGAGGCCGCGGCGAAGCCGACGAGGCCGATGACGAAGGTGCGTTTGCGGCCCACCAGGTCGGCGATGCGCCCGCCGAGCAGGAGGAGGCCCCCGAAGGCCAGGGTGTAGGCGGTGATCACCCATTGCCGGTTGGCGTCGGACATGCCCAGGTCGTGTTGTGCGGAGGGGAGTGCGATGTTCACGATCGTCGCGTCCAGGACGACCATGAGCTGCGCGAGCGCGATGATCACCAGGCCCCACCAGCGGCGGGGATCGGCGGCGGAGTCACCTGGGCGGGTGTCACTCACCTGGTCAGAAGACCACGGATCGGGGTGTGTCGCATCCTTGGAGGTCATGGCTCCAGTACCACCTTTCCGGTTGTGCCGCGGGTTTCCAGGGCGTGGTGCGCGGCGGCCGCCGCGGCGAGTGGGAAGCGCTGCACGGCTGGGGTGAGGCGGCCCGCGGCGGCCTCGGTGAGGGCGCGGAGTTCCAGGGTGCGGACAGGGTTGGGGCCGCCCGCCTCGCGCATCATCACGGGCCCGAGGACCTGCTGGGAGACGCCGTCGACGAGATACGGTTCGCCGTCGTGCAGGCCGGCTCCGGACCAGCCGAAGACGAGGTGTGTGCCGCCGGGGCCGAGCAGGTCGACGGCCGCGCGGGCGATGTCGCCGCCCACGCCGTCGAAGACGACGGTGGCGGCGCGGGGGGTGCCGGATCCGGGCCGGGGCGGGAGGCCGTGCAGGTGGGCGCGGACCTTGTCGGGCCAGCCGGGGTCGTTGTAGTCGACGGCGAGGTCGGCGCCGTTGGCGTGGACGCGGGCCGTCTTCTCGGGGCCGCCGGCGAGGCCGATGACGGTGGCGCCCGCGTTCTTGGCGTACTGCACGAGGAGGGTGCCGATTCCGCCGGCGGCGGCCGGGATCACGGCCACCGAGTCGGGGCCGAGTTCGGCGAACTGCAGGATTCCCATCGTCGTACGGCCCGTTCCGATCATGGCGACGGCCTGGGCGGCGTCGAGAGTGGGCGGGATCTCGTGGACGCGGTCGACGTCGGTGACGGCGAGTTCGGCGTAGCCTCCCGGGGCGAAGCCGAGGTGGGCGACCACGCGTCGGCCGAGCCACAGGTCGGCGACGCCCTCGCCGAGGGACTCGACGGTGCCGGCGACCTCCCGGCCGGGGATGGTGGGCAGGGTCGGCGGCTCGGGCAGCGGGCCCTGGAGGCCCTCACGCAGGGCGGTGTCCAGGAGGTGGACACCGGCCGCGGCCACGGCGATACGGACCTGGCCGGGGCCGGGTACGGGGTCGGCGACCTGTTCGGGTGTGAGGTTGTCGGCCGGGCCGAAGGCGTGCAGGCGGATGGCGTGCATGGGGTCCCCCGTCGGTGGTGGTGTCCATCGGTGAGCGGTGGTCTCGTGTTCGCTCGCTCGCTTGTGATGGCCCACTCTTCGACCTCAAGCTTGCTTGAGGTCAAGGGTGTGGTGGCCGAGGGCGAGCGAGACCGCGGTGAGGGCGCTGTTGAACGACACCTCGGACAGCACGCCGGGGGCGGCGACCTGGTCGCCCGCGAGGAAGACACCGTCGCCGCGGTCGATCGCCGGCCGGTCGCGCCAGCTGGTGCCGGGCAGGTCGACGGCACCGGTGCGGCCGTTCGCGACGGCCTCGCGTCGCCAGGTGACGCGTTCGCGCCAGCCCTCGAAGGCGAGGTCGAGCAGCTGTTCCGCACGCGCGACGCCGTCGGCCCTGGTCTCGTGCGGGGCGAGGGGGATCTGCCCTTGGAGGAGCTGCTCGCCGGCGGGGGCGAGTGTCCGGTCCTGGGCCGTGAACCGCTCGATCCAGCCGGGGGAGTCGAGGTCGGACACGGCGAACGCGTCCTGGCGGCGGGTGCGCACGGCCAGGTCGAGGAGTGTCGTGCGGCCGCTCGCCCAGGTCAGCGAGTCGTCGCCGATCAGGCGACGGGCGGCGTCCAGGGAGGTGGCGACGATGACGGGCGTGTCGGTGGGGAGGGTGTCGACGCGGGAGAGCGTCTCCATGCGGACCCCCAGGTTCCAGGCTCGCGCTGCCATCCGGTCGATGAGGCCGCCCCAGCCTCCGCGCGGATAGTGCGCCTCCGGCGGGAGCTTGGTGGCGCGGCGCAGGCGTTCCTGGACGAACGCGGCGGACAGGGCGCCCGGGTCGTGGTGGAAGAGGGCGACGGCGGAGTAGTTGGCGGCGGCCCGAGCGCCCTCCACGCCGGCCTGTTCGGTGGCCCAGGTCAGGAAGTCGACGTCGACGGGTGCCTGCCGGGCTCCGGGGCGCAGCAGTTTGAGCATGGCGAAGGGCGGGGTGCGGCGCAGTGCGCCCTTGTGGCGCAGCCGCAGCCGGGCCGCTTCCAGCGGGGGGATGGGGGCGAGCGGGCCGATCAGGTCGCGCTGCCTGAGCCAGGTCCAGTGCGGGCCGCCGTTGTAGAGGGCGTGCGGCCCTTCGTTGGTGCGGTAGGGCCCCTCGGCGGTCCGGGCCCGCCCGCCGAGGGTGTGGTGGGCCTCGTGGACGGTGACCTTGGCGCCCGCCTCGGCCGCGGTGATGGCCGCGGTCAGTCCGGCGAAGCCGCCGCCGACGACGGTGATGCGGTGCATGTCTGTGGTCTCCCTCGGGTCGGGTGTCGCCTCTCTGTCTTCTGTTCTGTGGATACGACTCATCTGCGGCCCGGAATGTGACATGGGCGGTGTTTTCGCAGGTCGGGGCGATTGTCAGTGCGGGGGTGCAGCATGGGGGCATGGCGAGGAGAGCGGTCGGCGGGACTGGCGGGAGCGGGAGTGGTCGAGCCGCTGGGTCGGGCGGGGGTGGTGCGGGCGGTTCCGGGGTGAAGGCGGCGCGGCGGCCGGAGGTGCGGCTGCCGTCGCTGGATCAGTTCGACGGTGAGGGGCTGGAGCCGGACGGGGACTACGACGGGCTGGAGTTCCGGGAGGGGGATTTCGCCGGGCAGGACGGCGGGGGCGCCCGCTTCATGGACTGCGCGTTGACGGGGTGCGTGCTGGACGAGACCCGTCTGACGCGCGCCCGGGTCCTGGACTCGGTCCTCACCGGCCCGCGGGGGGTGGGCACCGATCTCGCGGAGGCGACCCTGCGGGACGTGGAGGTGGTCGACGCCCGGATGGGCGGGGTCCAGTTGCACGGGGCGGTCCTGGAGCGGGTCCTGATCCGCGGCGGCAAGATCGACTATCTGAACCTGCGGACGGCCCGGCTCACCGACGTCGTCTTCGAGAGCTGCGTCCTGGTCGAGCCGGACTTCGGGAGTGCCCGGCTGGAGCGGGTGGAGTTCGTGGACTGCGCGTTGAAGGGAGCGGGCCTCTCCGGGGCGACCCTCCGGGACGTCGACCTGCGCGGGGCCGCGTCACTGGAGATCACGCGAGGGGTGGAGCGACTGGCGGGGGCGGTCATCAGTCCGGCTCAACTGCTGGATCTGGCGCCGGTGTTGGCGGGGGCGCTGGGGATCCGCGTGGAGGGGTGACGGGGGTGGCGGGGGGCGGTGCCGGCGGAGGGACGGGGATGGGCGTGCGGGGCGGCAGGGGTTTTCCGCGCGGCCCGGTCCGTCCAGGGGGCTTTCCGCGCGGCCCGGCCCGTCCATCCCCGGACTCACCGCACTCTGGGAAACCGGGCCTGCAGTGTCCAGATCGCCGGGTTCTCGCCCAGGTCGTCGTGGAGGTCCACCAGGTCGGCGATCAGGTCGTGCAGGAAGTCGCGGGCCTCGCGGCGGAGCGCGGTGTGGGAGAAGCTCAGCGGGGGCTCCTCCGCCGGCATCCAGTCCGCCTCGATGTCGACCCAGCCGAAGCGGCGCTCGAAGAGCATCCGGTCGGTCGACTCGGTGAAGTCCAGTTCCGCGCGCTGGGGGCGGGCGGCGCGGGAGCCGGCCGGGTCGCGGTCGATCCGTTCCACGATGTCGCACAGCGCCCACGCGAAGTCGAGCACCGGCACCCATCCCCAGGCTGTGGACAGTTCCCGGTCCGCCTTGGTGTCGGCGAGGTACACGTCACCGCAGAACAGGTCGTGGCGCAGGGCGCGGACGTCCGCGCGGCGGTAGTCGGTCTGCGGGGGGTCGGGGAAACGGTTGGAGAGGGCGTAGCCGATGTCGAGCACGTACGTGATGGTGCCACGCGGTCCTCATAGGATCACTGGCGTGCCCCGATCCGTCCCGGTTGCCCCGGCCTGCGCCGCCGCCCTCCTCGCCGTGGCGCTGACCGCGTGCGGGTCGGGTGCCCACGGCACGCTCGGCGGCTTCGGTGTGGGTGACCCGTTCTTCCCGAAGGCGGGCAACGGCGGCTACGACGTCACGCACTACGGCCTGACCCTCGCCTACGACCCGCGCACCTCCCGCCTGTCCGGTACGGCGGCGGTCACCGCACGCGCCACCCAGGACCTCTCCGCGTTCGACCTGGACCTCAGGGGCCTGGACGTGCAGAGCGTCACCGTCGGGGATCACAGCGCCCGCTGGGAGCGCGCCGGGCAGGAGCTGACCGTCCGCCCGCGTGGCGGGCTCGACGACGGCGAGACGTTCCGGGTGACCGTCCGCTACTCCGGCGTTCCGGAACCGATCACCGACCCGGACGGCTCCCGGGAGGGCTGGCTGCGGACGGCCGACGGGGCGCTGGCCCTCGGTGAGCCCACCGGCTCCATGGCGTGGTTCCCCGGCAACCACCACCCCTCCGACAAGGCGTCGTACGACCTCGCCGTGACCGTGCCGCAAGGGCTGCGGGCCGTCTCCAACGGGGAGTTGACGGGTGAGCGGACCAAGGCGGGCCGTACGACGTACACCTGGCACACCGCGGAGCCGATGGCGAGTTACGTCGCCACGCTCGCCGTCGGCCGCTACGACATCACCCGGACCGCCACCCCCGCCGGCCTGCCCGTGTACGTCGCCGTGGACCCGGCGAAGGCGGCGGCGAGCAAGGAGGCGCTCGCCCAGATCCCCAAGGTCATGGAGTGGGCCGAGTACAACTTCGGCCCCTACCCGTTCTCCTCGACGGGAGCGATCGTCGACCGCGACGCCGACGCCGAGTACGCCCTGGAGACCCAGAACCGGCCGGTCTTCCCCGGCGTGCCCGACACCGAGACCCTCGTCCACGAACTGGCCCACCAGTGGTTCGGGAACTCCGTCACCCCGAAGACCTGGCGGGACATGTGGCTCAACGAGGGTTTCGCGACGTACGCGGAATGGCTGTGGGACGAGGACCACGGCGGCGACAGCGCGCAGAAGACCTTCGACGCGCTCTACGACCACGGCGACGACACCTACGAGGACCTCTGGGACTTCCCGCCCGCCCGGCCGACGAGCGCCGCGCACATCTCCGACAGTGCGGTCTACCAGCGGGGCGCGATGGTCCTGCACCGGATCCGGCAGACCGTCGGCGACGACACCTTCTACGACATCGTCCAGGGCTGGGCGGCGGCCCACCGTCACGGGAACGCGGACACCGACGACTTCACCGCGTACGTCGAGAAGAAGGCACCCGGCGAGGACTTCAGCGGGATCTGGGAGGAGTGGCTGTACGGGGACGGGAAGCCGGCGAAGGACTGAGCGGGCCGGGGGAGTCGGGCGAGTCGGGCGTTCAGTGCAGCGGCTTGCGCAGGACCGTGCAGGGGCGGGCCTTCAGCCGGTCCGCGCGGTGGGCGATCGGCTCGTAGCCGAGGGAGGTCCAGAAGGCGAGGCCCTTGGGGTTGTTGTCCAGGACGGCCAGGCGGACGGCGGTGCGGCCCGCGCCGCGGAAGCGGTCCTCGACGAGGGTCGCCAGTCGGCGGCCGTGGCCCTGGCGGTGCACGTCCGCGGCCACCATCAGCAGGCCGATCCAAGGATCCGGGTCGGCCGGGTCGGGGTGGTGGGCGAGGGTGATCGCGATGCCGACCAGCCGGCCCGCGCCGCGGGCGAGCAGTACCTCCGCGTCGGGGTGGGCCAGTTCCTCCGCGAGGGCCGCCGCGATCTGTTCCGGGCGGATGTCGTCCGGGTCCGGGAAGTCACCGCTGAGTGCCTGGAACTCGCGGTTGGCGGCGTAGAGCGCGGTGAGTTCGGTCAGGAGCGGGCCGGGGATGTCGTGGCCGGGGGAGAGCGTGAGCGGGGTCAGGATCACGGGGGCAACCTACCGGGGAAAACGCGGGGACCCCCGGCCCAAGCCGGGGGTCCCGCACGGTGAGGCGCTCGTCAGACGCTGACGCCGAAGTCCTGGGCGATGCCGACCAGGCCCGAGGCGTAACCCTGGCCGACCGCGCGGAACTTCCACTCGGCGCCGTTGCGGTAGAGCTCGCCGAAGACCATGGCCGTCTCGGTGGCCGCGTCCTCCGAGAGGTCGTAGCGGGCGATCTCGGTGCCGCCGGCCTGGTTGACGATGCGGATGTAGGCGTTGCGGACCTGGCCGAAGTTCTGCGAGCGGTTCTCCGCGTCGTAGATCGAGACCGGGAAGACGATCTTGTCGACGTCGGCCGGGAGACCGGCGAGGTTGACGTTGATCGCCTCGTCGTCGCCGGCGCCCTCGCCGGTGCGGTTGTCACCGGTGTGGACGATGGTCTGGTCCGGCGTCTGCTTGTTGTTGAAGAAGACGAAGTGGCCGTCCGAGTAGACCTTGCCCTGCGGGTTGACCGCGATCGCGGAGGCGTCGAGGTCGAAGTCCGTGCCGGTGGTGGTGCGGACGTCCCAGCCGAGGCCCACGGTGACGGCGGTCAGGCCCGGAGCCTCCTTGGTGAGCGAGACGTTGCCACCCTTGGACAGGCTTACAGCCATTGTTGGGAGTCCCTTCCCTCGTTATCTAACGGGCACGAAGCTACAGCTACCCCCTTGAACGCGGCGAGGGGTGGCCATGGTTCCCCATGTCTTTACTTTCTTTACCAAGGGATATTGCGGTGACGTGGACCGGTCAGACGCGGGAACATGTACCGCATGTCCGGTCCCTATCTCATCCGCGGCTCCGTCTCCCTGCCCGAGGCCGAGCTGATCTGGCGTTTCTCGCGGTCGTCAGGGCCGGGCGGACAGCACGTCAACACCAGCGACACGCAGGTCGAGCTCCGTTTCGACCTGGCGCGCACCGAGGCGCTGCCCGAGGTGTGGAAGCAGCGGGCCCTGGCCAAGCTGGCCGGACGGCTGGTGGACGGCGTGGTGACCGTCCGCTCCTCCGAGCACCGCTCCCAGTGGCGCAACCGCGAGACCGCCGCCGTACGTCTGGCCGCCCTGCTCGCCGAGGCGACGGCCCCGCCGCCCAAGCCGCGCCGGGCCACCCGGATCCCCCGGGGGATCAACGAACGCCGCCTGCGAGAGAAGAAGCAGCGCTCGGACACCAAACGGGGGCGCACCGGCCGCGACTGGGGGTGAGCTGCCTCACCCGGACCGGGCCGTCTCAGGACAGCTTCAGCACCCCGACGGTCTCACCCCCGCTGGTCTCGCCGTTGGGGCGGAAGCCCAGCCGCAGGTAGAAGTTCTCGGGGCCGTCCGGTCCGGGATGCCAGGTGACGTACAGCTCCTTGCCGCCCCGGCGGCGGATCTCGGCCGCGACGGACTCCACGGCGAAGCGGCCGTAGCCCCGGCCCTGTTCCCCGGCCGCGATGTTCAGGCGCCACAGGCCGGAGCGGAAGAGGGTGCCGTCCTCCTTCCAGTCGATCTCGAAGAAGGCCATCAGGAAGCCGACGGGACGCTCGCCGTCGACGATCAGGCGGGGCCAGGCGACGCCGGCGGGGTGGACGTACGCCTCGGCGAGGGACTTCATCACGGGGGAGACCGCGAATTCCTGCTCCGGGCGGACCTTTATGCCGGTCGCGGCCTCGAAGTTACGGGGTGTGACCTCGACGAGGCGGGGCGCGGAAATCGTCGTCATGCGGGCACCCTAGGAAGAAGGTTCGCCCTACGGCGAGTGAATTCCCCCTCAGCCCAACTGCCGGTACCGGCCCCGGAAATACGTCAGTGGGCCGCCGTCCGCGCTCGGCACGGTGGCCGTCAGGACCCGTCCGACGACCAGGGTGTGGTCGCCGGCCGTCATGCGCTGTTCCGTCCGGCACTCCAGGGTGGCGAGGGCGCCGCCCACCAGGGGGGCGCCGGTGGCCTCGCCGCGGACGTAGGGGATGTCCTCGAAGAGCAGGCGGTCGCTGATGCGGCCCTTCATGGCGAAGCGGCCGGCGATGTGCCGCTGGCTCTCGGACAGCACCGACACCGCCCACAGGGGCTGCTCATCGAGCAGATCGTCCATGCGGGAGCCCTCGCGCACGCTGACCAGCACCAGCGGGGGGTCGAGGGAGACGGACATGAACGCCGTCGCCGTCATGCCGACGTCCTCGCCGGCCGGTGCGCCGGGATCGTCCGGGTCGAGTGCCGCCTCCCTGGCGGTCACCAGGACCACTCCGGCGGCCAGCCGGGACATGGCGGCGCGGAACTCGTCGTTGCTCACCCCCACAGCATGCCCGGAGGCGGGGGAGGGAACGGGGGCGGATGGGACGAGAGAAGTGTTCGGCACCCTGGAAACGCTAATCTTCGACCCGCGCGGTCCGCATCGGGCCCGGGACGGAGCCCGGTCCTAGGACTCAGGGCCGAGAGGCCGTGCGGCGCCAGGGCGTTGCCCACATCCGCCCAAAGTTTGCGTTCAGTAGACGCACAGGGAAATCGCAGAAACCCCACTCAATTGTTCATCTTTAGCTGTGACTTGAGTCACAGGACGGACTTATTGTTGACCCTGTGTACCGAGTGGGCAGCGCGCTGTGATTCAGTGGCGGAGAAGATGCAGGAGCACCACTGACCAGAAGCGCCGAAGAGAACCCTTGATTCACTGCGAGGTCTCGGGGGGAGGGCGAGCATGGAGACCGAGTCGGAACCCTACGTCCGTCTTGCGTCCCTGCGACAGCTGCACCAGGTCATGGCCGACATGAACACGGCCCGCAGCCTCGCGGACACTCTGCAGACCGTGGCCGACGGCGTGGTCCAGGCCCTCGGGTACGAGCTGGCGTGCGTCAACCTCGTACGCCCCGACGGCGACCTCGTCGTCGCCGCCTTCGCGGGCAACCCCGCCGCCGAGGCGCTGATCACCGGCCGAGTCGGCTCCCGCGAGTCCTGGGAGCGCCGCCTCGCCATGGGCGAGCACTGGGGCGACCTGGTGTTCATCCCGCACACCGAGGGCTGGGTGCTCGACGACGACGACGTACCGCAGTGGTACACCGACGGCCCCGCGCCCCGCTTCGAGAACGAGTGGCACCCCTCCGACCGGCTCTTCGCCCCGATGTACACGCCCGCCGCGCCGGGTGGCGGCTCGTGCGGCGAGCTGATCGGTGTGCTGTCCGTGGACCGGCCGCGCAACGGCCGCCATCCGGGCGCATGGGGACGCGAAGCGCTCCAGATGTACGCGTTCCAGGCCGCCATAGCGATCAGCAACGCGCGACTGCGCGCCAACATGCAGCGTGCACTGGTCAGGCTCGAAAGGGAGCAGCAGGCCCTGCGCGCCAGTGAGGAAAGCTTCCGGCAGGCCTTCGAGTACGCCCCCTCCGGCATGGCCATCGCCGAGATGGGCGGCGACCAGCACGGCCGGATCCTGCGCACCAACGACGCCCTGTGCCGGCTCCTTGGCCGCCCCGCGTCCGCGATGCGCCGCTACTCCTTCTCCGACCTCGTCCACCCCGAGGACGTGAGCACCCTGCTGCGGACCTCCGCCGAGGGCGGTCGCGCGGAACTCCGGCTCGGCCGCCGCGACGGCACCTACCTGTGGGTGTCGCTGCGCAACTCCGTCGTCGCCGACGCCGCCGACGGGCCCCGCTTCCTCCTCACCCACGTCGAGGACATAGAGGACCGCAAGCGCCGCGAGCTGCAGCTCGCCCACCGCGCCTCCCACGACTCCCTCACCGGCCTGCCGAACTCCGCCGAGCTGCGCGCCCGGCTCTCCTCGCGGCTGTGCCGGCGCGCCACCCACACGGGCGAGCTGGAGTCCGTCGACGCGGCCTTCGGCCACCCCGCCTTCGACGCGGGGGGCGACGGTTTCGACTTCCGGCCGGTCACCCAGACCTTCGACGGCGGCTACGACCATCATGTGCACGCCGTCACTCCTGAGAGTGAGCGGGACGACGGCACCAAGGGGCTCGCGGTGCTCTTCTGCGACCTCGACGGCTTCAAGTCGATCAACGACCGGTTCGGGCACAACGCGGGCGACGCGGTCCTCATCGAGGTCGCCCGACGGCTGTCCAGGGCGGTCCGTGACGGCGACACGGTGGCCCGGCTCGGCGGCGACGAGTTCGTCGTGCTGGCCGACGGGCTGGGCCGGGCCGACGCCCAGGACCTGGCCGTACGTCTGCGCAACGAGATCATCCAGCCCATCCGGGTGGACGGACGGGTCATGCGGGTCGGCGGCAGTTTCGGCATCGGCTGGGCCCACTGCGGAATGACCGCGGACGAAGTGTTGAAATCCGCTGACGAGCGGATGTACGTCGAGAAACGATCTCGTCCCAAACAACACAGACGCGCGGGCTGACCCGCAGGCCGACGAGCTGATGCGATCTGAGTCACCCGTTTGGGTCATCAGGAGCGGGTAGGCTCGCCATTCTGACCCTACGCATCGCATCCGATCCGCACCTGTTTGAGGAGTACAAGGGATGACGTCCGGCGACAACGGGGCGAGCACGCCCGAGGACGAAGACCCGTTCGGTTACCTCTACGCCGACGGCCAGGCCAACGGGGCCCAGCCGCCGTCCAGTGTCGGCTACGGCTACCCGAACTCCGTCAACCGGACGCGGGCGGTGGGTCAGCGCCAGTACGGTCAGCAGGGCCAGGCCGCCGCGACGGCGCCCTACGGCCAGGTCCCGCAGCAGGGCCAGGCCCCCCACGCCCAGCCGAACAGCCACTACGCGGCCCCCGAGACCCTCCCGGGCGGCGCCCCGGCCACCCCGCAGCCGTCGTACGGCGACGGCGGCGGCCGTCGCGGCCCCAACACCAAGGGGCTGCTGATCGGCGCGATCGCGGTGGTCGCCGCGGTCGTCATCGGCATCGGCGTGGCCATGATGAACGGCGGCGGCGACGACGACAACAAGACCGGCAACCAGGCGGCCACGACGCCGACCACGTCGCAGAGCTCCGAGCCGAGCCCGTCGAGCAGCAAGAGCGCGGCGGCGAGCGAGGCCGACCTGCCGGCGAGCGACGCGAAGGCGCTGCGCCTGGAGGGTGGTACCACCACGGCGTCCGACTTCAAGGGCGCCAAGGCGGGTGGCGGTACCTACGTCACGAACTTCAACCATGTCGGCGCCAAAGTCGTCTGGACCGTCAACGGCATCAAGGACCCCGGCGCCTACACCCTGAACGTGCGCTATGGGATCCCGGGCGTGGACGCCAACGCCACCCTCGTGGTCAACGGCAAGGCGAACAACTCGCCGCTGAGCATGAAGAACTTCATCGGTGCGCAGGCCCCGAAGGGCGATTGGGAGAAGGGCTGGCAGACCACCTGGGCTCCGGTCACCCTGGCCAAGGGCACCAACACCATCGAGATCGCCTGCAACGACGGCAATCAGTGTGACGCGGTCCTCGACCAGGTCTCGCTCACCAAGGGCACGAAGAGCTAGCGCCTGCCCTTGAACGACGGCGACCGCTCCCGCGCAGTGCGGGAACGGCCGCCGTTGCGCAGACCCGTGAGGTCAGGTCACTCGACGCGGCCCCATTCGAGGCAGCTCGTCGCGGCGTAAGCCTTCTTGCCGTTCCAGCGAACCTCGTGCCAGCGCTTCTCGGTGGGTGAGCTGCTGGTGCACTTGTAGCTGCCGCTGTCGACCGCGCTGCAGCCGGCGACCCAGCACTTGACGATCTTCCCCTTCTTCAGGGTGCCGACCTTGCGGGCGGTGGTGCTGGGCTTCTCCCGGATGCTGACGTCCCGGTCGTTGTTCCAGCCGCCGCCCCAATCCTGGGCGGTCGCCGGCGCGGCCTTGACGGTTGCCGTGTCAGCCGTCGCCGCTCCGTTCATGGTGAAGGCGAGGCCCACCGAGGCCACACCGACGGCAGCGAGCCGCGCGAACTTCCTTGCCTTGTACATGTCTTCCCCCAAAGGGCATGCAGATCCCTGGTCCTGGGATCCTTGGTCGCCGGTGATCATATCGGGGTGATCGCACTCACGACCCGGAATATTGTTCGAGAGCAAGTCCGGCTCAGGCCGCGCTGGCCTCCCCCGTCACCGCGACCCGCCCCACCAGCTCCTCGTACGCCGCCCGGTCGAACTCGCCCGCGACCGGTGCCAGGACCGTCGCCGCCGACAGGGCGACCGCGCGGGCCAGCCGGTCCGGCCAGGGCAGGTTCTCCACGAGCCCCGACAGCAGGCCCGCGACCGCCGAGTCGCCGGCGCCCGTGGGGTTGCCGTGGATGTGGGCGGGCGGGGTGGCGCGCCAGCGGCCCTCCGGGGTCACCGCGAGCAGGCCCCGGGCGCCGAGGGAGGCGATCACGGTGCGGGCGCCGCGTCGCCGGGCGTCCTGGACGGCGCGCGAGGGCTCGTGGGAGCCGGTGAGTTCGGCCAGTTCGTCGGCGTTGGGTTTCACCAGGTCCGGGCGGGCGGCCACGCCCCGGCGCAGCGCCTCGCCGCTGGTGTCGAGGAGGACGGGAACGCCGGCCGCCTTCGCTGTCCGTACGAGGGCCGCGTACGCGCCCACCGGCACGCCCGGCGGCAGACTGCCGCACAGGGCCACCGCGTGCACCGACGGGACGAGGTCCTCGTACGCCTTCTGGAAGGCCTGCCACTCGGTGGGGGTGACCGTCGGGCCGGGCTCGTTGAGCTGGGTGGTGTCGCCGCTCAGCTCGTCCACGACGGCGATCGTGCGCCGGGTCGGGCCGTCGACCGGGACCAGGGCGTCCACCAGCCCCGGCACGCCGGTGAGTTGCTCCCGTACGGAACGCCCGGTGGCGCCGCCGACGAAGCCGGTGACCGTCACCCGGTGTCCGAGGGCGGCGAGCACCCTGGCCACGTTGACCCCCTTGCCGCCGGGCCGTTCGGTCGCCTCGGTGACCCGGTGGGAGGTGTGCGGGCGCAGCGAACGTACGCGATAGGTGATGTCGAGAGCGGTGTTCAGCGTGACTGTCAGGATCACCGGAGCGACCTCCCCTGCCGTCTGCCGTCTGCTGTCCGGAGAGTGATCATGCCAAAAGGACGACGGCCGTCCCAGTTTCGCAGCACGACCCTCGTCCTCAACGGCAGGGCACATCAGCCCAGTTGGGGATCGACCACCCATTCTCCCCGGCGCATGACGCCCTTGAGGGCGAAGTCGGCGTCGAGCAGGACCAGGTCGGCGTCCTTGCCCGGTTCCAGGGAGCCGATGCGGTCGTCCATGCCGAGCAGCCGGGCCGGGTTGGCGGAGAGGGCCGCGACCACCGACTCCACCGGCAACCGGTCGACCGTCACCGCCCGTTGGAAGGCCCGGTCCAGGGTGAGGGTGGAGCCCGCGATGGAGCCGCCCTCCACCAGGCGGGCCACGCCGTCGGCGACCTCGACCTCCAGCGGGCCGAGCCAGTAACGGCCGTCGCCGAAACCGGCCGCGTCCATCGCGTCCGTGATGAGCGCGACCCGGTCCGCGCCCGCGTGATGGAACGCCAGTTCCAGGGCGGCGGGGTGCAGATGGGTGCCGTCGTTGATCAGCTCGACGGTGATGCGCTCGTCCTCCAGCAGGGCCGCGACGGGGCCGGGGTGGCGGTGGCCGAGCGTCGGCATCGCGTTGAAGAGGTGGGTGGCCACCGTCGCGCCCGCGTCGATCGCGGTCTTCGTCTGCTCGTACGTGGCGTCGGTGTGCCCGATCGCCGCGATCACGCCGTGCTCCACGAGCAGCCGTACGGAGTCGATGCCGCCGGGCAGTTCGGTGGCGAGGGTGACCATTTTCGCCCGGCCCCGCGCAGCGTCGATCAGCTTGCGCACCGCCGCCGGGTCCGGGTCCCGCAGCAGTGCCTCGGAGTGCGCGCCCTTGCGGCACGGGGAGATGAACGGTCCCTCGAAGTGGATCCCGGCGATCTCGCCCTGCTCGGCCAGCTCGGACAGCAGGCCGGCCCGCTGGGCCAGGAAGTCCATGTCACCGGTGACGGTCGAGGCGACGAGGGTGGTGGTGCCGTGCAGCCGGTGGGTGCGGATGCCCGTGAGGACCTCGTCGACCGTCCCGGAGGTGAACGAGGCGCCGCCGCCGCCGTGGTTGTGGATGTCGACGAAGCCGGGCACCAGCCAGTGGGTGCTCACGTCGATGACTCGGGCGGTCTCCGGGGCGGTGCCGGTGATGCGGGTGCCGTCGACGATCACCTGGCCGCCCACGACGGTCCCGGTCGGCAGGACCACGTTGGCCCCGGCGAGGATCGTGGGTGCGTCGGCTCTCGCGGGCTGCCGGGGCGGTGTGGCTGGTCGCGCGGACGCGGCGGAGCCGCTTGGTGTCGCGTCCCGCGCCCCGAGGGGGGTGGCCGTCACGTGGGCTCCTCCGGCGTCGTAGGTGTGGTGTCGAGCAGGTCCCAGGCCAGCAGGCCCGCCCCCAGACAGCCGGCGTTGTCCCCCAGGGCCGCCGGGACGATCGTCGGCAGCTTCTGGAAGGTGACCCGGTGCCGGACGGCGTCCCGCAGTGGTGTGAACAAGGTTTCCCCCGCCTCCGCGAGGCCGCCACCGATGATCAGGGTGCGCGGGTCCAGCAGAGTGAGGGCGGTGACCAGGCCGTCGGCGAGCGCGTCCACCGCGTGCTGCCAGACCCGTACGGCGTTCGGGTCACCGGACTCGACGGCCTTCGCGCAGTCGGCCGCGTCCACCTCGGGGTCCCCCGAGGCCGCGGCCCACGCCTCGCTGACGGCCGCCGCGGACGCGTACCGCTCCAGGCAGCCGCGCTGCCCGCACGGACAGGCCGTCCCGCCGGGCCGTACGACGATGTGGCCGACCTCACCCGCGAAGCCGTGCGCGCCCGCCTCGACCCGGCCGCCGATGCCGATGGCGCCCGCGATTCCGGTGCCCAGGGGCACGAACAGGAAGCGGTCGGCGCCCCGGCCCGCGCCGATCCGGCCCTCCGCCAGGCCGCCGGTGCGCACGTCGTGGCCGAGCGCGACCGGGGCGCCCAACCGGTGGGCGAGCAGCTCCCGCAGCGGTACGTCACGCCAGCCCAGGTTGGCCGCGTAGGCGGCGACGCCCCGCTCCTCGTCGACGATGCCGGGGACGGCGACGCCGGCCGCGGCCGCGGGCTCGCCGAGCTGCCGGGATCCGTGCGCGCGCAGCTCGGCGGCGAAGTCGAGGATCTCCTCGACGACCGCGTCGGGTCCGCGCTCGCGCCCCGTGGCCCGGCGGGCGCGGTGCAGCAGTTCGCCCGCCGGCCCTACCAGGGCGGCCTTCATCCCGGTGCCGCCCACGTCGAGGGCGATGACATGTCTCACGGGCACTAGTGTGGCCCGCGGACCCATGAGAGGTCTAGTCCACTTGCGTGGTGTAGACCTTTCGTGGAATATGTATGACCTTTCGAGAGTTTCGATCAGTGATCTTGGGGCGGTTGGCAGTGGCACGGCGGCGGGGTAGGACGGGAACGATCGCGGGAGTGTCCGTACTGGGCATGACGGCGGTCCTGGGCGGCTGCGGCCTCACCGGGGGTGGGGACGAGGTGACCCTGAAGCTGGTGGCCGCCGACTACGGCGACGCCCGCGCGAACAGCTCCCAGAAGTACTGGGACAGGCTCGCCGCGGCGTACGAGTCGAAGCACGAGGGCGTGAAGGTCGACGTCACCGTGTACTCCTGGAACGACGTCGACAAGAACGTCAAGAAGATGGTCGCCGCGGGTGACCCGCCCGACATGGCGCAGATCGGCTCGTACGCCGACTACGCGGCCAAGAATCTCCTCTACTCGGCCGACGACCTGCTCTCCATCACCACGCAGGCCGACTTCGTCTCCCAGCTGGGCCGGGCGGGACAGGTCAACGGGGTGCAGTACGGCATTCCGTTCGCCGCCTCCACCCGCGTGCTCTTCTACAACAAGTCCCTCTTCGCCAAGGCGGGCCTGGACGCGCCCGCCACCTGGGAGGAGCTCGCCGCCGACGCCGAGACGTTGAAGGCGCGCGGGGTGAAGTACCCGTACGCGCTGCCCCTCGGACCCGAGGAGGCGCAGGCCGAGACCATGCAGTGGCTGCTCAGCGGCGGGGGCGGCTACACCGCGGAGAGCGGCGGCTACGCCCTCGACTCCACGGAGAACGTCAACACCTTCACCTGGCTCAAGAGCGAGCTCGTCGACAAGGGCCTGACCGGGCCGGTCGCCCCCGCCGACCTCAACCGTGCCGACGCGTTCAACGCGTTCACCGACGGGGACGTCGGCATGCTGAACGGGCACCCCTCGCTGATGAAGATGGCCGACGAGAAGGGCGTGAAGTACGGCATGGTGCCGATGCCCGGCCAGGACGGGCCCAGCCGGGAGTCGATGGGCGTCGCCGACTGGATGACCGCGTTCAAGAAGAACGGCCACGCCGAGCAGATCGGCGACTTCCTCGACTTCGTGTACGACGAGAAGAACGTCCTCGCCTTCTCGCGCCAGTACGACCTGCTGCCGGTGACCACGTCCGCGTCCCAGACCATGAGCGGGGCGAAGCGGGACGCTGACCTCAAGCCGTTCCTCGACGAGCTGCCGGTCTCCGAGCTGTACCCCGCCGGGCAGACCTCCTGGGCGGAGGTCAGCGCGGACATCAAGCAGCGGATCGGCCGGGCCGTCGCCCCGAACGGCAGCCCCTCGGCGGTCCTGGACCAGCTCCAGGCGGCGGCGACGACCGCGCAGAGCGCGGAGTAGCCGGCGGCTGGCTGGGCGGTGCGCTGCGCTGCGGTGCGGTGCGGTGGCGGTGCACGTGCGCGGTGGTCGCTGTCGGTGGTGGCGGCTAGCGTGCCGGGCATGGACGAGGAGCAGGGGCGGCTCGACCGCCGGGAGCGGGACATCCTCGCGCTGGAACGACGGGGCTTCAGCGGGCCCGGCGCGAAGGAGCGGGCGATACGGGAGGAGCTGGGGCTGGCGCCCGTGCGGTACTTCCAGTTGCTCAATGCCCTGCTGGACGACGAGAGGGCGCTGGCGTTCGATCCGGTGACGGTGAATCGGCTCCGAAGGGTGCGGGAGGGTCGGCGGGGCGAGCGGTAGTCCGGTGAACGGTGGGATTTCGGCACCGGTGCTGGTGCGGGCCCTTGCTGGGGGCTCCGCCCCCAGGCCCCCGGGCCTTTGCCCACCCACCACCCGACTCGGTGGGGCGCGAGGTGAGCGTCTTGGGGGTCGGTAGGTCGCGGCGTGGACGAAAATGCCCGAGGTGTGTCGAGAATGCTCGTGTCGTTCGTGGATATGGTCGGTTCATGGGCAGCCACACGGACTCCACGGACCCGCACTCCACTGATCCGCACGTCACTGACCCCCTGCCGAAGCCCGCTACTGCTGCCGGGCGGGACGGGCTGGGTGCCATCCTCGCGCGGCCCGACCGGGCGGTGATCGCGCTCGACTTCGACGGGACGCTCGCCCCGATCGTGGCGGACCCCGAGCAGGCGCGGGCGCATCCGGACGCGGTGCCCGCGCTGGCCGCCCTCGCGCCGAAGGTCGCCGCCGTCGCCGTGGTCACCGGTCGGCCGGCCGGTGTCGCGGTCCGGCACGGTGGCTTCGCGGGTGTTCCGGGGCTGGAACGTCTCGTCGTCCTCGGTCACTACGGCGCCGAACGCT
The DNA here is from genome assembly GCF_040612855.1 of Streptomyces sp. NPDC006332. NCBI lineage: Bacteria > Bacillati > Actinomycetota > Actinomycetes > Kitasatosporales > Streptomycetaceae > Streptomyces > Streptomyces sp. NPDC006332. The sequence continues at coordinate 55,861 of NZ_JBEXRA010000012.1, read as the reverse complement.
GGGACGCCGTCACCGGCACCGTCAACGCCCCCGCCGAGCACCCCGGCGTCGTCGCCGCCCGCGCCGAACTGCCCGGCTTCCTCGACCGGATCGGCTCCTGGCAGGGCACCTGGATCGAGGAGAAGGGCCGCGCGCTCGCCGTCCACACCCGCAGGGCCTCCGACCCGCAGGCCGCCTTCGAGGCCCTGCGTGCGCCGCTCACCGAGCTGGCCGCTCGGAACGGACTGATCGTCGAACCCGGGCGGATGGTCCTGGAACTGCGGCCGCCCGGCATGGACAAGGGCGTCGCCCTGCTCGAGTACGCCCGCGAGATCTCCGCCGGGTCGGTCCTCTACGGCGGCGACGACCTGGGTGACCTCCCCGCCTTCGCCGCCGTCGACACACTCCGCTCCGACGGCACCCCCGGCCTGCTGGTGTGCAGCGGCAGTGACGAGGTGACGGAGCTGAGCAAGCGGGCCGACCTGGTGGTGGACGGCCCGGCGGGGGTGGTGGCGCTGCTGCGGTACCTGGCGGCGCACGTGAGCTGACAGGCGCCGGTCCGGGGCATCACCCAGCCGGTCGGGGCCATCACCCAGCCGGTCCGGGGCATCACCCGGCTGGTCCGGGGGCATCACCCAGCCCGTCCGGGCCACCACCCAGCCCGTCCGGCGTTTGAGGACGAGGCCCCTTCAGGGCCGACAGCGGGGTCCGGGGGCGCAGCCCCCGGGGACGGGACGGGTAGGGGCGGCGGGGGCGGAAATCAGGCCTTCAGCGCCCCCGCGGAAATCAGGCCTTCAGCGCCCCCAGCTGATCCAGGAACCACTGCGCCGGCGGCAACGCCGTGGCCGCCGCGGCGAGCCGCTTCGTGCGCTCGGCCCGTTCGCCGGCCGGCAGGGTGAGCGCCTCGTGCAGGGCCCGCGCGGTCGCCACCACGTCGTACGGGTTCACCGCGATCGCGTCGTCCCCCAACTCCTCGTACGCCCCCGCCTCCCGCGACAGCACCAGCACGCAGCCCTCGTCGGAGACCACCGGAATCTCCTTCGCGACCAGGTTCATGCCGTCCCGGATCGGGTTCACCAGGGCCACGTCGGCCAGTCGGTAGGCCGCCAGTGAGCGCGCGAAGTCGTCCTTGACGTGCAGCACGACGGGGGTCCAACCCGGCGTCCCGTACTGGGAGTTGATCTCATCGGCCAGCCGCTGCACCTCGGCCGTGTAGTCCCGGTACACCGCGAGGTCCTGCCGCGAGGGGTACGCGAACGCCACGTGCGCCACCCGCTCGCGCCACTCCGGGTGGTCCTCCAGCAGCTGCCGGTACGCCAGCAGGCCCCGCACGATGTTCTTCGACAGCTCGGTGCGGTCCACCCGGACGATGGTCCTGCGGCCCTCGCCGACCTCGGCCCGCAGCGCCGCCATCCGCTCGTCGACGTCCGCCTCGTGCGCCCGCCCGCGCAGGAAGTCCGCGTCGGCGCCCAGCCCGTGCACCCCGATCCGGGTGCTCCCGAGCCCCCCGGCGAACTCCTCGGCGCACGCGGTGAACGCGTCCGCCCAGCGGTGGGTCAGGAAACCCAGCCGGTCGGCGCCCAGCATGCCCCGCAGGACCTGCCGGCCGATGTCGTCCGGCAGCATCCGGAAGTACTCCGGCGGCGCCCACGGCGTGTGCGTGAAGTGACCGATCCGCAGATCCGGGCGCAGTTCCCGCAGCAGGCCCGGGACCAGCGTCAGGTGGTAGTCCTGGACCACGACCGACGCCCCCGGTGCCGCCTCCTCGGCCAGCGCCTCGGCGAACGCCCGGTTGTACGTCTCGTACGACGCCCACTGCCGCCGGAACTCCGCGTCGAAGACCGGCTCCAGCGGGGTCTGGTACAGCATGTGGTGGACGAACCACAGCACCGAGTTGGCGATGCCGTTGTACGCGTCGGCGTGCACGTCGGCCGGGATGTCCAGCATCCGCACGCCGTCCTCGCCGACCCCGCGCCGCACCGCCTCCCGGTCGCCGTCACCCAGCGCCGAGCACACCCACAGGGACCCCGCGTCCGACCCGATCGCGGACAGCCCCGAGACCAGCCCGCCGCCACCCCGTTTGGCGTGCAGCGAGCCGTCCTCGCGCACCTCGTACGAAACCGGGCCGCGGTTCGACGCGACCAGTACCTGAGCAGCACCGTTGGTGGAGGACATACGCCTCAACCTAGCCCGGCCCGGAAACGCTCAAACGTACGGATGACATTCGCCACGGATGGTGGAGACACGGACTGCGTGGTCCGCGTCGCACGGCCGGAGAGGGCGCCCAACCCGCATCAGGCGACCTTCCGGGCCGCGTACTCCGCGATCTGCGCCATCGGCGGGCGCTCCTCCGTGTCGACCGAGTAGGTGCGTGGCTCGAAGCCGTCCCCCGTTCGTTCGAACTGGGTGAGGGCGGGCCGGACGAGGTGGCCGCGGGCCAGCCGGAGCTGGGCGGTGCGGTAGATCGCGGCGGACATGCGGCCCAGTGCCTGCCCGTCCTGGTGACGGTGGACGCGCACGCCCAGGTCGACCTGGGCGAGGGAGTCGAGGCCCACCAGGTGCAGGGCGTCGACCAGCATGCCCAGCTCGACGCCGTATCCGACGGGGAACGGCAGCTGTTCGAGCAGGGAGCGGCGGGCCGCGTACTCGCCGCCCAGCGGCTGTACGAAACCGGCCAGCTGCGGCCAATGCATGTTCAGCAGCGGGCGGGCCATCAGTTCGGTGACCCGGCCGCCCTGGCCGGCCTTCCCGCCGAGCGGGCGGTCGTACATGCCCTTGACCAGGTCGACGCCGGGTTCGGTGAGCAGCGGGCCCACGATCCCGGAGACGAAGTCGGAGGAGAACTCCTTCAGGTCGGCGTCGATGAAGCAGACGATGTCGCCGCCGGTGACCAGCAGCGAGCGCCACAGCACCTCGCCCTTGCCGGGGACGGCCGGGATGCGGGGCAGTATGTCGTCGCGGTGGACGACCCTCGCCCCGGACGCGGCGGCCACCTCGGACGTGCGGTCGGTCGATCCCGAGTCCACCACCACGATCTCGTCGACGAGCGGGACCTGACACATCAGGTCGTGACGGATCACGGCGACGATGTCACCGACCGTCTCCTCCTCGTTGAGCGCCGGCAGCACCACGCTGACCGACTGGCCGGTGGCGCGTTTCGCTGCCAGGATCCTGTGGAGCGGGCGATCGTTCTTCGACCAGGAGCGGGTGTTCAGCCAGCGCTCGACTTCGTTCAGCACAGTGCGCGGCTCCTCTGCGTTTCTCGGCGAGACCGTGATCCACGTGCCAGGTGATCCATCTCGCGGTTCGGACGACTATCTCAACTGTCCTGGCCTTCGGTTACAGTCTTGAACAACGCGGGTGACCATCGCAGGTCGGGGTCGCCGCCTTGTTACACCGATCAACAACCACATACCGCTCATCCAGAGGGGCAGAGGGATACGGCCCGATGAAGCCCCGGCAACCCTCCAGTCGGTTCTCGTCACCAGCGAGGCTCCCGACTAGGGAAGGTGCCAAATCCGTCTCACGGCGAAGTGCGTCGTGAGGAAGATGAGGAGAAAGGGCCTCGCCTCCATGGCTGTGCAGACTGATGCAAGCACCACGAACACCGTAGACCTCGGCCCCGCCGCCGCGCTGAGCTGTCGCGAGTGCGGTCACCGGGTGCCCCTCGGCCCGGTCTTCGCGTGCGAGGAGTGTTTCGGCCCGCTCGAGATCGCCTACGACTTCTCCGCCTACGACGCCGAGGAACTCCGCAAGCGGATCGAGGCGGGCCCCGCGAACATCTGGCGCTACGCGCCGCTGCTGCCCGTCCCGGCTGACGTGGCGGACAAGCCCAACATCAACCCCGGCTGGACCAAGCTCGTCAAGGCCGACAACCTGGCCCGTGAGCTGGGCGTCGACGCCGGAAAGCTGTTCGTCAAGGACGACTCCGGCAACCCGACGCACTCCTTCAAGGACCGGGTCGTCGCCCAGGCCATCGAGGCCGCCCGCGTCTTCGGTTTCACCACCCTGTCCTGCTCCTCCACCGGCAACCTCGCCGGCGCGGTGGGCGCCGCCGCCGCCCGGGCCGGCTTCCGTTCCTGCGTGTTCATCCCGCACGACCTGGAGCAGGGCAAGGTCGTCATGGCCGCGGTCTACGGCGGAGAGCTCGTCGGCATCGACGGCAACTACGACGATGTGAACCGTTTCTGCTCCGAGCTGATCGGCGACCCGGCCGGCGAGGGCTGGGGCTTCGTCAACGTGAACCTGCGGCCGTACTACGCCGAGGGCTCCAAGACGCTGGCGTACGAGATCTGTGAGCAGCTCGGCTGGCGGCTCCCGGACCAGCTGGTCGTCCCGATCGCCTCCGGCTCGCAGCTCACGAAGATCGACAAGGGTCTGCAGGAGCTGATCAAGCTCGGGCTCGTCGAGGACAAGCCGTACAAGATCTTCGGCGCGCAGGCCGAGGGCTGCTCGCCGGTGTCCGTCGCCTACAAGGCCGGGCACGACGTGGTCCGGCCGCAGAAGCCGAACACCATCGCCAAGTCGCTGGCGATCGGCAACCCGGCCGACGGTCCCTATGTGCTCGACATCGCCCGTCGCACCGGCGGCGCGGTGGAGGACGTGAACGACGAGCAGGTCGTCGACGCGATCCGGCTGCTGGCGCGGACCGAGGGCATCTTCGCGGAGACCGCCGGTGGTGTGACGGTCGGTGTGACGCGGAAGCTGATCGAGAACGGTCTGCTCGACCCGACGAAGACCACGGTGGTGCTGAACACGGGTGATGGTCTCAAGACGTTGGATGCGGTGGCCGACACGGGGCTGACTGCGACCATTCGCCCGAACCTTGAGTCCTTCCGTGAGGCTGGGCTCGTCCAGTAACTCGTTTCGTCTGCGGGCCGGTGGGGGCTGGTCGCGCCCACGCGGCGGTAGCCGCACATTCAACACAGCCCCGCGCCCCTATGGGGCGCCACACCTGACCGGAGGTCATGAGCATGAGCGTCAACGTCCGCATCCCCACCATCCTGCGCACCTACACCGGTGGTCAGGCCGAGGTCGCCGCCGAGGGGAGCACCCTCGGCGAGGTCATCGCCGACCTGGAGAAGAACCACACCGGCATCGCCGCGCGCGTTCTCGACGACCAGGGCAAGCTGCGCCGGTTCGTCAACGTGTACGTCAACGACGACGACGTTCGCTTCGAGCAGGGTCTGGAGACCGCGACTCCGGACGGCGCCGGTGTCTCCATCATTCCGGCCGTCGCCGGCGGCTGATCATTACCTTCGGTAACATCAGTTACCGAGCGTTCATAGAATTGCCCCCTCCGTGAGAGAAGCGGAGGGGGCAATTCAATGTGGTTGAGCGCGGTACAGTTGGGGAACGCGTTGCCGCTTCACAGGTCGGCAGACCTTGTTTCTGCCGTGCGCCCGACGAGATGTAGCCAAAGTGTGTGCCTCGTTCGTGGCTTTTGTGAGCTTTGCGGGGCCCGACTTGCCCTGGATTCAGGCGAATTCTCGCCACATTCCGGATCGCGTGCGTCCAGAATTCTCGTCCGATTGACCTGTTGCAGACGGCAGTTGGACATATACATTCGGCCGCGGTCGACGCGTTCCGGCGCACGCCCCCAATCATGTGGGGGGTGAGGTCTGACCCGGATCCACGAAGTGTGGGTCTGTGCAAGGGCCAGTAATAGGGGAGTTAGGCATGGCTCAGGGCACCGTCAAGTGGTTCAACGCGGAGAAGGGGTACGGCTTCATCGCGGTCGACGGTGGTGCGGATGTTTTCGTCCACTACAGCGCCATCCAGATGGACGGGTACCGCACCCTGGAAGAGGGGCAGCGGGTCGATTTCGAGATCTCACAGGGTCAGAAGGGGCCGCAGGCGGACATGGTCCGTCTGGCGACCGGCTGAATCGCGCCGGGTAACTGCAGCGACGTTCTTCTGTTCTTCTTCGAAGGGCTCGCACCTCTCAGGGGGTGTGAGCCCTTCGGTGTGCCCGGGGCGCGAGCCGTCCGTCCACGCGGGGGCGCGACTTGCCCGGTGGGTGGCGCACCGGACACGCCCCGGGGTACGTCCGGGTGCACTGTTCACCTGCGGATCCCCCCTAGGCGCTTGCGCCCGCCCGTCGCCCGACCACCACCCCTCAACGAGCACTCGCTTCGCGAGTGCGCCTTGCACTCTCGGGGGGCGAGTGCTAATCATTGGCGTTAGCACTCTGAAGGTGAGAGTGACAAAGAAGGACCGAGTCGGTGAGGCCCGCAGGCCAGGTGGGGCAAGGAACCACGAGGCGTGCGAGCCGTCCGTCGCGGGCGCGGGCGCGGTCCGAAGGAATCACCCCCAGTCCTGGAGGGACCACTTCACATGGCCAAGATCATCGCGTTCGACGAGGAGGCACGGCGCGGCCTCGAGCGCGGCATGAACCAGCTCGCGGACGCCGTCAAGGTGACGCTCGGCCCCAAGGGCCGCAACGTCGTCCTCGAGAAGAAGTGGGGCGCCCCCACGATCACCAACGATGGTGTCTCCATCGCCAAGGAGATCGAGCTCGAGGACCCGTACGAGAAGATCGGCGCCGAGCTGGTCAAGGAAGTCGCCAAGAAGACGGACGACGTCGCCGGTGACGGTACGACCACCGCGACCGTCCTCGCCCAGGCCCTGGTCAAGGAAGGCCTGCGCAACGTAGCCGCCGGCGCCAACCCGATGGCCCTCAAGCGCGGTATCGAGAAGGCCGTCGAGGCCGTCTCCGGTGCCCTCCTCGAGCAGGCCAAGGATGTCGAGACCAAGGAGCAGATCGCTTCCACGGCCTCCATCTCCGCCGCCGACACCCAGATCGGCGAGCTCATCGCCGAGGCCATGGACAAGGTCGGCAAGGAAGGCGTCATCACCGTCGAGGAGTCCCAGACCTTCGGTCTGGAGCTGGAGCTCACCGAGGGTATGCGCTTCGACAAGGGCTACATCTCGGCGTACTTCGCCACCGACATGGAGCGTATGGAGGCGTCGCTCGACGACCCGTACATCCTGATCGCCAACTCCAAGATCGGCTCCGTCAAGGACCTGCTCCCGCTCCTGGAGAAGGTCATGCAGTCGGGCAAGCCGCTGCTGATCATCGCCGAGGACGTCGAGGGCGAGGCCCTGTCGACCCTGGTCGTCAACAAGATCCGCGGCACCTTCAAGTCCGTCGCCGTCAAGGCCCCGGGCTTCGGTGACCGCCGCAAGGCGATGCTGAACGACATCGCCATCCTCACCGGCGGCGAGGTCATCTCCGAGGAGGTCGGTCTCAAGCTCGAGAACACCTCCATCGACCTCCTGGGCCGTGCCCGCAAGGTCGTCATCACCAAGGACGAGACCACCATCGTCGACGGTGCCGGCTCCTCCGACCAGGTCCAGGGCCGGGTCAACCAGATCCGCGCCGAGATCGAGAACAGCGACTCGGACTACGACCGCGAGAAGCTGCAGGAGCGCCTGGCGAAGCTCGCCGGCGGTGTCGCGGTCATCAAGGCCGGTGCCGCCACCGAGGTGGAGCTCAAGGAGCGCAAGCACCGCATCGAGGACGCCGTTCGCAACGCGAAGGCGGCCGTCGAGGAGGGCATCGTCGCCGGTGGTGGCGTGGCCCTGCTGCAGGCCTCCTCGGTCTTCGAGAAGCTGGACCTCGAAGGTGACGAGCTGACCGGCGCCAACGCCGTGAAGCTGGCCCTGGAGGCCCCGCTCAAGCAGATCGCCGTCAACGGTGGTCTCGAGGGTGGCGTCATCGTCGAGAAGGTGCGCAACCTGCCCGTCGGCCACGGCCTGAACGCCGCGACCGGTGAGTACGTCGACATGATCGCCGAGGGCATCATCGACCCGGCGAAGGTGACCCGTTCCGCGCTGCAGAACGCCGCCTCCATCGCCGCGCTGTTCCTCACCACCGAGGCCGTCATCGCCGACAAGCCGGAGAAGGCGGGCGCTGCCCCGGCCGGCGGCGGCATGCCGGGCGGTGACATGGACTTCTGATCGACCTGAGGGTTGATCAACCGTCCTTGACCGAGGGCGGCACTCCCTGGACACAGGGGGTGCCGCCCTCGGGCGTGTCCGGGGTCACAACATCAGCGGAATGCCGGGGCGGACGCGCCGGTTGACGCCTACGCAACGTATATGCGCATGCACATACCAACCGGTCCCACCCGTTCTGTCCTGAGGAGTCCCCACGTGACCGTCGCCGCCTCCGCCTCCCGCGCGGCCGAAGTCCTCTCCCGGCCTGTTTCCCTCAACGGCCTGACCGTCCCCAATCGCATCGCGATGGCGCCGATGACCCGCGCGTTCTCCCCCGGCGGCATCCCGGGCGCGGACGTGGCCTCGTACTACGCGCGCCGGGCCGCCGCGGGCGTCGGTCTGATCGTCACCGAGGGCACGTACGTCGGCCACGACTCGGCCGGGCAGAGCGACAGCATCCCGCGCTTCCACGGCGAGGAGCAGCTCGCGGGCTGGGCGAAGGTCGCCGAGGAGGTGCACGCGGCGGGCGGCACGATCGTCCCGCAGCTGTGGCACATCGGCATGGTGCGCGAGCAGGGCCAGCCGCCCTACGCGGACGCCCCCGCCGTCGGCCCCTCCGGACTGCGTATCGGCGACGACGAGGCCACCGGCAAGGCGATGACCCAGCGGGACCTCGACGACGTCATCGGCGCGTTCGCCGAGGCCGCGGCCGCCGCCGAGCGGATCGGCTTCGACGGTGTGGAGCTGCACGGCGCCCACGGCTACCTCATCGACCAGTTCCTGTGGGCGGGCACCAACCGCCGCACGGACGCCTACGGCGGCGACCCGGTGGCCCGGGCGAAGTTCGCCGAGGAGATCGTGGCGGCGGTCCGCGAGAGCGTGTCGTCCGAGTTCCCGATCATCTTCCGCTACTCCCAGTGGAAGCAGGAGGCCTACCGCGCTCGCCTCGCCGAGACCCCCGAGGAGCTGGAGTCCATCCTCGCCCCGCTCGCCGCGGCCGGCGTCGACGCCTTCCACGCCTCCACCCGCCGCTACTGGCTCCCCGAGTTCGACGGCTCGGACCTCAACCTGGCCGGCTGGACCAAGAAGCTCACCGGCAAGCCCGTCATCACCGTCGGCTCGGTCGGCCTCGACGGCGACTTCATCAAGGGCTTCCAGGGCGAGGGCGCCCCGCTGCGGGGCATCGACGACCTGCTCGACCGGCTGGAGTCCGAGGAGTTCGACCTGATCGCTGTGGGCCGCGCCCTGCTCCAGGACCCGGAGTGGGCGGCGAAGGTCCTCGCCGGCCGCCACGCCGAGCTGAAGCCGTACGACGCGGCGGCGCTGGCGACGCTCAGCTGAGTCGGCCGAACCCCGCGCAAGCCTCCGGCGCGGGCGAGGGCCTCGGGGGCGACGTCATGGATGACAACGTCGTGGTCGACGGCAATGATTCGGGTGAGCAACCATCGACCTGACGGCGAGGAGCGCCCACCGTGACGACAACCGAGGCCCGAAACCCAGAGGTCCGCACCGCGTCGGGTGCGGTGCGCGGGCGCCTGGAGGACGGGCTGACCGTCTTCCGCGGCATCCCGTTCGCCGCCCCACCGGTCGGCGACGCCCGCTTCCAGGCGCCCCGCCCGCCCGAGGCGTGGGACGGCGTCCGGGACGCGTACGCCTTCGGCCCGCCGCCCCCGCAGGACGCGGCCGGGCTGGGCGACGGCGCCCCACCTGCGACGCCCCTGGGTGACGACTGGCTGACGGTCAACGTCTGGACGCCGGACCCGGATCCGGCCGCCCGCCGCCCGGTCATGGTGTGGATCTACGGCGGTGCCTACAAGATCGGCCACACCGGCAGCCCCGGCTACGACGCCCACCGCATCGCGCGGGACGGCGACGTCGTGGTCGTCACCCTCAACTACCGCGTCGGCATCGAGGGTTTCACCCGCATCGAGGGGGCGCCCGCAAACCGGGGTCTGCTCGACCAGGTCGCCGCGCTGGAGTGGGTACGGGACAACATCACGGCGTTCGGCGGCGACCCCGGCCAGGTGACCGTCTTCGGCGAGTCGGCGGGCGCCGGATCGGTGGCGGCCCTCCTCGCCATGCCGAGCGCGTCCGGACTGTTCCGGCGGGCCATCGCGCAGAGCGTGCCGGGCACGTACTTCTCCGAGGCGCTGGCCCGTGACATCGGGACGGCGATCGCCGCGGAGGCGGGCCTGCGTCCGACCGCCGCCGACCTGTCCGCGATCGACCCGCGCCGGCTGACCTCGGCGGGCGCGGCACTGGGCGAGAAGATGCTCCAGTACGTGGACCGGTGGGGCCAGGCCGCCCCCACGGTGACCCCGTTCTCCCCGGTGGTCGACGGCGAGGTCCTGCCGGTCACGCCCTGGGAGGCGTTGAAGGCCGGGGCGGCCCGGGACGTGGAACTGGTCGTCGGCCACAACCGGGACGAGTTCCGGCTGTTCCTGGCGATGAGCAGGCAGCTGGGCAGGATCACGGAGGAGCAGGCGCGGGGGGCGCTGCGGATGTACGCGCCGGGCGCGCCGGGTGGCTCTGGCGGCTCGGGTGGCTCGGGTGAGGGCCGGTACCGTGCCGCGTTCCCCGACGCCTCACCGAATGAGCTGTTCGAACGCGTCCAGACCGACTGGCTGTTCGGGATGCCGAGTCTCCATCTGGCCGAGGCGCAGTGCGCGGGCGGCGGCCGGGCCCACGTCTACGAACTCACCTGGTCGGCGCCGGCCATCGGAGGCGCCATGGGTGCCTGCCACGGCCTCGACATCCCGTTGCTCTTCGGCACGTTCGGCGCCGACCTCGGTCTGCTGCTGTTCGCCGGGGAGGTCTCGGAGGAGGCGGAGGCGCTGTCGGCCCGTTTCCGGCAGTCCTGGACCGCGTTCGCGCGGACCGGAGACCCGGGCTGGCCCGCGTATGACTCCGAGGCGCGGCTGGTGCAGGTGCTGGACGCGCAGCCGCAGGTCCGGGCGTACCCGGAGGAGACGTCGAGGCGACTGTGGGAGGACTACGAGTTCGCGGCGCTGCCGTTGCTGGGGTGAGCGGTGCTCAGAGGTTGCCGAGCGGTTCGATGTCCACGCGTATCGGAGTGCCCCAGACCCGCACCACCTCGTAGTCGGTGAACTCGTGCACCAACCGGTACGCCATGGCGGCGCGGGGCCCACGCCGCTGGGCGTTGAGATACAGCTCGGCCTCGTGCCGGTCCCGGCGCGGGGTTCCGCACAGTTGCCACACCTGTCCGTTCCACAGCTCCGGCAGCCACCGCTGCTGGGGCTGCGGCCGGTCCTCCCGTACGCCGTACCGGGAGGGCGTGGGATCGGGGGCGTGCGCGGGTGCGGGCCCGTTGATCTCGGAACGCCGGGCCGCCCTCCGCCGGGTCTCGCACAGCAGACACAGGTCGGGGGCGTTCTCGTCGACCGGCCCGTTCGGGTGCTCGTGGCACCGGGTGGTGGGCTTTGCCGAGCTGACGCTGTCGTCCAGCAGGTCCAGGGCACGCTTGAGGTCGGCCTTGACCTCGTGAAGCTTGGCGTCGGGGGTGTCGGCGGTCAGGGCGTCGCCGTGTTCTCCGAGAACCCTCAGGGCGCGGCCTAGGGCGGTGAGCTGGGCGTGGTTCATGAGGTGCGGCTCCTGCTGTGGCGGGGACCTCGGACGCTTCGAGTCATGAATCGGCCTCTTGCTCGCTCCGGGCGTTCAGCTGAGCCATGAACTCGTCGTGGGGCACCGGGGGACCGGATGGCGCGGCCTCGCGGGCCCGTGCTTCGGCGATGTCCGCTTCGTCGCGCAGCCGCCGCAGCTCTTCCTCCCGGGGGTGCACTGGGTTCACTGGGTTTCCTCGCCTGTTCTTGTGTGGACGTCAGTCCGCGTAGTCCTTGAGCTTCTCGGTGTCGAGGGTGATGTTCACGGGGTCGGGGAGCTCGATGGTGGCACCCCAAGGGTAGGACGGAGCTTGCAGGTAGCGGCCGTCCTTGGGCTCGCTGAAGACCGTGATCGTGTTGTCGTCGCGGTCGATGAGGAGATAGACGGGGATGTCGGCTTCCGCGTAGCCGATGGGCTTGTCGATGCGGTCGCGTTGGTTGGTGTCGCGGTCACGGGAGGTGATCTCGACGGTCATGAGTGTGCCGTCAGGGTTCGACCACTCGCCGTCTCCCTTGTAGTGGTCCACCGGCGCGAGCGACCCGTCCGTACGGGCGCGGCCCTCGCGGTAAGCCTCCGCCTTGACACCCGACTCCGGTACGAGATTCAGGTCCGGGCGCTGCAGCAAGCACTGACGCAACAGCCACATGAAGAGCGACGGGTGCTTGCCGTCCGGCATCGCCTTGACCTCTAGTTTTCCGTTGATGTACTCAAGCCGGACGGTCTCCGGGGCCCGCCGCTCCAGCTCCTCGAAGTCCTCCACGCTGAGTGGGTCCTTGGTACGGAGCCGTCCGCCGACGAATTCGAGCCGTACGTGCTCTGGGGCCGCATTGGCCAGGTCCTCGAAGTCCTCGATCGACATCTGCGGGCGCTCTTCGGTGCTGGGGGGCATGGCTTTGCCTCCTTTCCCCCATCGTGCCCCGGGGGGCCGTCGGACCGTAGGAGCCGTCATGCGCGTGGCCTTTCCATCGGGGAACCATCGCCGCGCGGACTGCGGCGGCGTGGGCGTGCACGGTGGGCGTCGGCGTGGGCCAGGTCGGCGCGGGCTCGCCCCGGCACGCACCGCAGACGCCGCCCGGCAGCGCCTCCGGTCGGCCCGGGACGCCGCACTTGGCGCACTCCAGGATGCGCAGGGGCGGGCGTGGTGGCGGTGCGGGTTCGGGTGGGAGTTTGGTGGTCAGGCGCCTGCGGACGAGGGCGGCCGGGTGGTGGACCGGGGTGGGCAGGCCGGAGGTCAGGGCGTGTACGACGGCCTCGTCGGTGACGCCGCGCGCGAACCACTCCGTCAGCAGTGGGGCGAGGTTCGCGCAGTCGGCCTCGGAGAGGGAGAGCGCGGGGGTCGTACGGCCGAGGGCGGCGAGGAGGATGTGGGCGCGGGAGCGGGTGGTCCGGCGGGGTGAGTCGTGTGGCTGCTCCTTCGGTACGTCACCGCGGGTGAAGCTCGCCCACCATTCGTCATCGCGTGCGGTACGGGACCACCACGATCGAGTGATCCAACGGGAGCCGCCCTCGGGCACGGCCAGGTGTTCCCGTCCTCGACGTAAGTGCCCTGCGGCTTGTAGGCGGTTGAGGGCCGTGCGGAGCGCGCACTGTCCGTACGGGAGGTGCTTGGCCAGCGTCTTTACGGAGATGTCGGCGCCGTCGGAGAGGCCGTCGATGTACGCGGCGATGGCTGCTTCGCGGGGCGGGAGGTGGGCGAAGTCGTGCGCGGTGCGGGGGCGTTGGTCGGGGGCGGATCGCTTGCCGTAGCCCGGGTTGGCCGACGGGTGGGAAGAGGCGTGCGCGGGCAGGAAGGTAGCACTAAGCTTGGCGTCAGCCATGGGGATCGAACTTGTCCTTCGATCTTGTTGGTCAAGCCCCCGCAAGTGTTGTCAGCACTTGGCGGGGGCTGTTCTGTCTGTTCCGGGAACGCTAGACGATCGTGACTGTGCGTGGCAAGCCGAACGCGTCAAGTCAACACGCCGGGTGGGTGGGTGGGGTGAGGCCCTCCACCCATTCCTTGCAAAGAGGGCTCGGGGCTGGAGACTTGAGCCTCGGGCCGGTCCGGTCGGGGGGTCAGCCCATGCTCTTCGCGCCGTCCAGGGACTCCCGGATGATGTCGGCGTGGCCGGCGTGCTGGGCGGTCTCGGCGATGATGTGCAGCAGCACCCTGCGGGCCGACCACTGAGCATCGCCCTCGAACCACGGGGCCTTGGGCAGCGGATGGGCGGCGTCCAGGTCGGGCAGGGCGGCGACCAGTTCGTCCGTCCGGTCGGCCGTCTCCGCGTAGTCGGCCAGTACGCCGGCCAGGGTCTCGCCGGGCAGCATCCGGAACTCGTCGGCCCGCTTGGCCCAGTCGGCCTCGGTCATGGCGGTGAAGTCGCCCATCGCGGACGGGCCCTGCTGGATGAAGTCCACCCAGCCGCGTTCCATCGACGTGACGTGCTTGATCAGGCCGCCGAGGCACAGTTCGCTGTCGGTGGTTCGCTGCCCGGCCTGCTCGTCGGTGAGGTCGCGGGTGGTGAAGCGCAGGAAGTGCCGCTGCTTGGCGAGCGCCTCCAGCAGGTCGGTGCGCTCGGTGGTGGTCAGGGTGGTCTTCGTGGTGGTGGTCATGGTGTGGCCCTCCGTGGATTGCTGTTCCGTCGGTAGGACCACACGTTAGGAGCCATGTAGGTCAGATCCTGACCTCTTGGTCGCGTCAGGGGTTCTTGAGGTTCTCGATGAACGCGGACCATGCCTCAGGCCGGAACGCGAGCTTCGGGCCGGAGGGGGTTTTTGAGTCGCGGACGGGGACGAGGGTGGGGTTGCCGTCGGCGACTTCCAGGCAGTCGCCACCGCCACCGCCGCTGTAGCTGGACTTGCGCCAGGTGGCCGTGCTCAGGTCGTGGTCAGGGATGTTCCTCATGGGTGTAATCCTGCGCCAACGCCTCGATCAGGGCCAGGGACTTCTCCGGCGAGAGCGCGGAGGCCGCGAGGAGTTCGAAGGTGAGCCTCAATTCGGCGACGGTGGCCGGGTCATCCTCCAGTCGTCCGATGCGCACCCCCTCGAAGTAGACCAACGTAGGGGCGTCATCGAAGTCCATCAGCTTGAGGGCGCCCTGCATCGACGTGTGCGCTCCCGCGCTGAACGGCAGTACCTGCATGATGACGCGGCTTCGGCGTACCAGGCCGGCGATGTGTCGCAGGGCCTCCGCCATCACCGCTCGGCCACCGGTTTCGCGGCGCAACGCCGCCTCGTCAAGCACCGTCCACAACAATGGCTTTGTTGGATCGTTGAGTAGACGGGTCCGCTTCATCCGGCCGTCCACCCACTCCTCGATGGTCTCTTCCGTCGCCGTGGGATCGTAGGCGCGGTTCACAGCCCGTGCGTACGCGGGCGTCTGGACCAGGCCGGGGATCAGCATCGGCGCGTACTGGCGGATAGCCGTGGCGATCGCCTCCGCCTCAGCCGCCTCGGCGAAGTGCTCGGGGTAGCGGGATTTGTTCGCCGCCCCGCAGTTCCGTTGGAAGAAGTCACCCGTATCCAGCGCCTCGTCCAGCAGCCGCGCGTACTCCGGCAGCATCCGTCGTGTCGCCGCCTCCAGCTGGCCGATGAACGACCCGCTCACGAATAACCGTGCCCCCAGGTCCTCCTGGCTCAGTCCGGCCTTCTCCCTGGCGTGACGTAACTCCGCCCCCAGCAGTGCGCGAGGCGAAGACGACGGGTCGAGGTCCTTCGGTCCAGCCATGGCAACTCCCTGTCCGACAGATGAGGTTGTTGGGTCGTCCTGTCTGGCCAGGTTAGAGGCGTACCGGACACGCTGTGTGGTGAACCATCAACTCAGCGTGGAGGTAGCGAGAGATGACCGTGCGGCCGACCGAAGAAGTCGTGCAGACCCTGCGGGAGGCACTCGGCGGTGTCGGCGTCGTCCTGCCGTCCCTGTGCGTCGATCCCGTGACCGGCGCCAGCGACGAGCCGTTCGCCCTGGTCGAGCTGGGGCGGTGCAACGTCCGTACCGCCGAGCGGCTGGCCTCCGTACTACGCGGGGAGCGGCCCGCGATCGGTACGCATGTCGTGGACGTACGCGACGGGCGGCTGGGGGAGGTGATGGGGCACGTCGGTGGGCGGGTGCAGTTGCGGCCCGTGGCGGGTGGCCGGGAGTGGGACTGTCCGCCGGAGTCGACGCGGCCCGCCCCGCAGGAGGAGCTTTTGCGGGCGCGGGTGCGAAGGGTGAACACGGAGGGGCGGCTGCCCTGTTGAGTGCGCAGGCCATGGGCTCTCTCGCTGCGGTGACTGTTAATTTTCCTTGATGGAAACCTCTGCCGACGTACTCAGCCTTGTGGGCTTTGCTCTCGTGTTCCTGGGCACCACCAGTCTGCTCATCCAGCTGCAGAGCTTTCTGACCCACCGTCTCCTGTCGAGTCTGGAGCGGCACGGGGTCGAGGGCGAGGCGATAGTCAAACGCCAGGACCGCATGGCCGGACAGGCACGCGTCTACTTCGAGGTCCGGCTGCCGGAAGGTGTGCAGAGGCCTGAGTTCTACGAGCTGTTTCTGACCTCGCCGGGGCCGGAGGGCACGGTGATGCCTGTCGTGTACGACGGAAGGAAGCCGAGCCGGGCGAAGATCGGAACCCGGCAGGAGATCGACTTCCGCCTCGAGCGACGCTTGGTGCAGGTGATGGGCGGCGGCGGTCTGGTGATGTTCGTCGGCGGGGTCGTGCTGCTGTTCGCCGTCGGATGATGTCAGCGATCCGCCGCCGCCAGCGCCGCGCGCAGATGCCCGCCGGAGTCCGCGAGGAGCCGGATCGCCGTCGGGCCGTCGACGTCGGCGAGGATGGTCAGGATGGCGGGCTTCACCCCGCCGTCGCTGGCGGCGAGGGCACGGTCGATCTCGGCGTCGTCCGCGCCCGTGGCGAGGGCGACGATGCGGCGGGAGCGGGCGCGGAGCTTGTCGTTGGTGGCGCGGACGTCGACCATCAGGTTCCCGTACGTCTTGCCCAGCCGGATCATCGTGATCGTCGACAGCATGTTGAGGACCAGCTTCTGTGCCGTGCCGGCCTTGAGGCGGGTGGAGCCGGTGAGCAGTTCGGCGCCGACGACGATCTCGATGCCGTGCTCGGCCGCCGCCGCGAGCGCGCTGTCCGCGTTGCAGGCCAGCCCGATGGTCAACGCGCCCTGAGCGCGGGCGTGTTCCACCGCGCTGATGGCGTACGGGGTACGGCCGGACGCGGAGATGCCGACCACCGTGTCGTCCGGGGTCAGCGTGAGCGCGTCGAGGTCGGTCCGGGCCAGCTCCGCCGAGTCCTCGGCGCCCTCGACCGAGGTGGCCATGGCTGCCGGGCCGCCCGCGATCAGGCCGACCACCTGCGAGGGGTCCGTGTTGAAGGTGGGCGGGCACTCGGAGGCGTCCAGGACACCCAGCCGCCCGGCGGTACCGGCGCCCGCGTAGATCAGCCGTCCGCCGCGCGCCATCCGTTCGGCGACGGCGTCGACCGCGGCGGCGATCTCCGGCAGCCGCTCGGCGACGGCGCTCGGTACGGAGGCGTCCTCGCCGTTCATGAGGCGGGCGATGTCGAGGGTGGGCAGCCGGTCGATGTCGGCGAGCTCGGGACGGAACGCCTCGGTGGTGAGGGACCCCAACTGGGCTTGGAGATCACGGGGGTTGGAGGTGGAGGTCATGGTGAGAGGTGGCTCTTTCCCATCAACGGTGTGATGTCCTGCTTGCGGGAGCGGCCGAGCTGGCCGGGGTGGCCGACGTGGCCGGGGCTATCGGCGGTGCCGGTGGGCGAGTGCCTCGTACGAGGCGGACAGCGCGGGTGCCGCCGTCTCGTAGGTCCGCTGCGCCACCCCTACCAGGAGACAGTCCACCACCAGCAGCTGACTGGTCCGCGACGACATCGCCGCCGGTCGAAGTTCACTCTCGCGCGCGGTGGAGGTCGTCAGTATGTGATCGGCGTACTGCGTCACCGCGGCGTCCGGCCGTCCGGTGATCGCCACCGTCGTCGCCCCGTGTTCGAAGGCGACCCGGAGCGGTTCGATGACGTCGCCGGTCGAGCCGGAGTGCGTGATCGCGATGGCGACGTCCCCCGGGCGCAGCTGCACCGCGGTGGTCACCGCCAGGTGGGGATCGCTGTGCGCGTGGGCGATCAGGCCTATCCGCAGCAGCTTCTGGGTGAGGTCCTGGGCGACCAGCCCGCTGGCCCCGACGCCGTAGACGTCGGTCCGGCGGGCGCCGGCCAGCGCGGTCACGGCCGCCCCGAGCTGCACGGTGTCCAGGCCGGCCGCCGTGTCCGCGAGGGTCTGCTGCTCGTCGTAGGCGAGTTTCGCGACGACGTCGCCGATCGGGTCGTCGACCGCGATGTCCGTCGTGATCGCGGGCGCCCGGCCGGACTGCTGCTGGGCGGCGAGGCCGGCCAGCGCGAGGCGCAGGTCGCGGTAGCCGGGGTAGCCGAGCAGACGGGCCGTGCGGACGACGGTCGCCTCGCTGGTGCCGGTGAGTTCGGCGAGGCCGGTGACGGTCAGGGCCGCGCAGCCGGCCGGGTCGCTCGCGACGGCCTCGGCGACCCGCTGCATGGAACGGGTCATGGACGGAGCCAGCGTGCGCACCTTGGCGGCCAGGGCGGCGGGCACGGGCGGCGGGCCTTGGCTGCCCCGGCCCCCGCTGAAAACTTCCTTCACTTCGCGCGTCACGAGTGAAAGATATTTTCGGCTCGGTGTCGCGGTCAAGAGTGCGCACAATGGGGGCATGGACCCCAGCGACGACCCCAGCGACGACCCCAGCCACGACCCCATTAGTGCCACCGGCGGCGACCCCATCAGCGACCCCATCAGCCCCCTGGAGCAGGCGCTGCACGCGGCACGCGCTCTCGTGCTCGCCGACCTGGCCTCGAACGAGGTCGCCGCCGCCGACGTGGTGTCCATGGTCGAGGACTCCGTCGTCCAGCGCCGCTGGTGGGTCGAGCAGTGGCCGGAAGGCGTCGAGTTCGTGGCCGGGCTGGTCGCGCAGGACGTGCAGGACGCCCTGCTGGAGGCCTACGGCCGCTGGCCGCTGTGCCCGGTGTGCGGGGCTGGCGACCCGCACGCGCTGGAGGTGGAGCCGGAGCTCGGCCCGGATCCGCGCTGGGTGTGCCACAAAGCCGGGGTGAAGGTCGCGGCGGTCGGCTCGCTGGGGTCCGCCATCGGGGGACCGAGCCCCTCGTGACGGTCTACATCGACCCGCCGACCTGGCCGGGCCACGGACGCATGTGGTCCCACCTCGTCAGCGATGTCTCGTACGACGAACTGCACGCGTTCGCCGAGAAGTTGGGCGTCCCGCCCCGGGCCTTCGAGCGGGACCACTACGACATTCCCTCGGATCGGTACGGGGACGTGGTGGCGGCGGGCGCGGTGGAGGTCAGCAGCCGCGAGGTGGTGCGGCTGCTGCACGGGGCGGGACTGCGCAGACCGAAGGGGCGGACGCTGCCGCGCGGTTCGTGAGCGGGCGGAGTCGGCCGCGCGGCTCCCAAGCGGGTTGAGTCAGCGCCGTAGTTGGTACGCCAGCAGCCCCTCGTCGTCGAGGTCCTCGCTGACCTGCCTGAACCCGGCGCGGGAGAGCACCGCCTGGGACGGGGTGTTGTCCGCCTCGACGGTCGCGAACAGGGACCGTACGTCGTCCCGGGCCAGCGCCCACTCCGACAGGGCGCGCAGTGCCTCGGTGGCGTAGCCGTGGCCGCGGGCGCCCTCCACCAGGTCGTAGCCGACCTCCGCCTGGACCTCCTCGTCCGGTGCCCCGTGGAAGCCCATGCCGCCGACCGCGTGGCCGTCGCTCCGCCGTACCAGGGCGAACAGGCCGAACTCCGGGCGGTGCACGCCCGCCTCGTACGCCTTCAGCATCATCCCGGCGGCCTCCAGCGTGCCCTCGAAGGGGCCGCCGTCCAGCCAGTCGAAGCCGCCGTCGCCGCCCGCGCACAGGTCGGCGGCGGCCGCGGGGGTGACGCCCTCCAAGGTGAGGCGGTCGGCGGGGAGAACCAGGTTGTTGGACCAGCGCCACTCGGTGACCGGCTCACGGCCGGGCAGCTCACCGCGGCCGGTGGCCCACAGCAGGGTCTGCCAGGGGTCGGGGCCGGGCCGGACGGTCGGGAAGATCCGGGTCAGGACGTACTCGGCGAGCTCGGGGGCCGGTGTGTACGTCAGTCCGAGGCCGTCGGCGATGTCCCGGGTGTGCAGCAGCGTCTCCGCGACGCCCATCGCGGCGAAGCCCTCCCGGTTCGCGCTGCGGAAGGGGAACGGGTGGAAGGCTCGCGCCCGGCGGGGTGTGGCGCGGAACGCGGCGACCAGCAGCGCGGCGGCCGTCCCGACGACGTCCAGCAGGCCGTCCTGGTCGGTGCCCTCCTCCAGGGTGATCTCGAAGGGGACGTACGCGTCCCGCGGTCGGCTCGCCAGCTGGCCCGCGTAGGCGAACAGCGCGCCCGCGAGGTGCTCGGCGGTGCGTTGGCAGTTCCACTCCAGCCGGTCGGCCCGCACTCCGTCCCAGTCCCGGTCCGTCGCCGTCCGCAGCAGCGCAAGCGCGCCCGCGACGGCCTCCTCCACCCGTTCCCCACCCAAGTCCCTCATGAGGGGCAGGGTATGAGGGCCGGTGCCTCAGGTCGACAGCATTTCCAGCTCGGCGGTCAGGTTGTAGCGGGCCGTCGCCTCCCACTCCGCCCGGCCGTGCGGGGTCCTGAACAGCGCGGGCAGGTCGAGGAGTTGGCGCAGGATCGCGGCGCGGCCGTCGCGGAAGGCGTCCGGGGGGACGAAGCCGTACTCCTCGCGGACGGCGGCCGTGTAGGCGGCGTACGCGGCGGGCGGCGCGGCGAGGATCGCCAGGTCGGCGTCGCACAGGACCTGGCCGTCGCGGTCGTCGTCGGCCGGGTCGTGGGTGACGGTGAGGCGGACCAGACGGGCCACCTCGGCCGTCTTCGCGGCCGGGACCCCGGCCTCGGGCAGGGCGCGCTCGGCGAGACGGGCCGAGCGTTCCTCGTTCTCGGAGCGGTCGGGGTGGTAGACCGCGTCGTGGAACCAGGCGGCCAGGCGTACGACGTCCGGGTCGGCGGCGTGCTGTTCGAGGACGTCGATGTGGTCGAGGACCGCGGTCAGGTGAGTGAGCGTGTGGTAGCGGCGCTGGGGTTCCTGCCAGCGGGCGAGGAGGTTGTCGGCGTATGGCGCGGGGTCGAGGGCGGGGCCGGGAGCCTCGGGGCCGGTGGCCTCGGGGGTGCGGGCTCCTTCCAGGGCGCGGGCGAAGCGGGTGCGCAGGGCGTCGGGGTCGGCCATGGGGCCATTGTCCCGTGGTGCGGGCCTCCCCGGGGTGCGGGCCTCCCCGGGGTGTGGGTCTGGTCCGTGACGCGGGTCTTCCGTGGCGCGGGCTCAGGTGCCTGACCCAGGGGCGCGGGGAACTGCGCGACCAGCCCCCCACTGCCCGCACCCGACACGGTGTGGACCGCAGGGGCGTAGTCTTAAATTGGACTAGACCTGTAGTCGTCGTTGAACGCCGCTGTCGATTGGGGCCCCATGAGTAACCGTGCAGTCCTGGAGGTGATCGCCCTCGACGTCGAGGACGCGGTCGCCGCCCAGGCCGGAGGCGCGAACCGCCTCGAACTGGTCACCGACATGGCGGCCGACGGGCTGACCCCGTCGCCCGGCACCGTCACCGGGATCCGGGCGGCCGTCGACATCTCGCTGCGGGTGATGCTGCGGCTGACGGACGGGTTCGCGGCCGGGGGTGCCGCCGGGGTGGACCGGGTGGTCCGGGCCGCCGGGGAGCTGCGGGAGGCCGGGGCCGAGGAGTTCGTGCTGGGGTTCCTCGACGCGGACGGCGGGGTGGACCTGCCGGCCGTGGAGCGGGTGGTGGGCGTGCTGGACGGCTGCCCGTGGACGTTTCACCGGGCCATCGACCGCGCCGCAGACCGGGACGCGCTGCGCAAGCAGTTGGACGGCCTGCCCGGCCTCGACACGTACCTGACGGCCGGTTCCGCCTCGGGGGTCGACGACGGCCTCCCCACGCTGCTCGCGGAGGCGGCGCGGCGCGGCGAGCCGGGGTACGAGCAGCGACTGCTGGTCGGGGGCGGCCTGCGGCTCGATCACGTACCGCGGCTGCTGGCGGCCGGTATCGACGGCTTCCACATCGGCGGGGCGGCGCGGCCGGACGGCTGGGGGCGGCCGGTGTCGGCGGACGCGGTGGCGCGGTGGCGGCGGGTGCTGGACGAGGGGTGAGTGGCGCCACATGGCGTTTCGGATGGCACCGCCTGGCGCCATCCGGTGTCACGTGGCGCCAGACGGTGCCACTTGGCTCCCTTCCGCACCCCCAAGAGGCGGATGTGCCCGCACGGCATCACGATGACTCAGGTCGATTTCTTCATGTTTTCCCAGCTCAAAGGCTCTCTGTCGAGATCCACTCGCCATGAGGCGCCAACCGGCCTTGCGTGTGGTGCCATAACGGTGCCATGATGGCGTCATGGACCTCACCCCGTATGTCGACACCCTCCGCCGTGAACTCGCGGTGGCCGCCGAGGCCGGCGGCGACGAAGCCCGCGAGCTGGCGGAGAGGCTGACCGCTCCCCTGGAGTCGGCGACCCGGCTGACCATGCTCAACGTGCTCTCCGCCGCGATGGACGAGATCACCCGTGAACTCGCCCCCGGCTCGGTCGACGTACGGCTGCGCGGGCTCGACCCCGACTTCGTGGTGACACCGCCGCCCACCTACGGCGACGCCCCCGCCGAGCCGACCGCGCCCGTCGAACCGTCCAGGGCCCCGGCCCCGGCCGACAGTGACGAGGGCGGCACCGCCCGCGTCAACCTGCGTCTGCCGGCCCACCTCAAGACGCGCGCCGAGGAGGCCGCGAGCCGCGAGGGCCTGTCGGTCAACGCGTGGCTGGTGCGGGCCGTGTCGGCCGCGGTCGACGGCGGCACCCGGCCGCGTACGCCGGAGAAGGTCCAGACCCTCGGACAGAGCTTCACGGGCTGGGTGCGCTAGCCGCGCCCCCTGCCCGCACCCCTTCACACCTACACCACGTCCCACCAGCGGGGACGGCCCGAAGAGCCAAGAGGACGGGACAGTCATGCCTTCTTTCGACACCTCCGCACCGATCTCGGTCACCGCGCACGTAGGGGCGGGTTCCATCCAGTTCACCGCGGGCGACCGCCTCGACACCGTCGTCGAGGTACGGCCCCGCGACCCGAAGGGCAACAAGGACGTGCGGGCGGCCGAGCAGACCGAGGTCAGCTACGCGAGCGGTGTCCTGACCATCTGGACGAAGGAACGGCGCGTGATCGGGCCCACCGGTGCCGTCGACGTGACCGTCGAGCTGCCCACGGACTCGCGCGTCGACCTGACCGGCGCCTGGGTCCAGGTCTTCGGTGAGGGACGGCTCGGCGAGGTCCGGGTGAAGAGCTCCACCGGCGACGTCCGCCTCGACACCACCGGCCCGCTGCAACTGTCCCTGTCGCACGGCTCGATCACCGTGGACCGGGTCGAGGGCAAGGCCGAGATCACCACCAGCTCCGGCAGTCTGCGCGTCGGCGTCGTCGACGGCCCCGCCGTCCTGAAGAACTCGAACGGCACCACCACCGTCGGCGCCGTGACGGGCGAGCTGCGGGTGAACGGCGCCAACGGCGGCATCGACATCGCGCGCGCCGAGGCGTCGGTCACCGGCACCGCCACCAACGGCTCCCTCCGCGTCGCCGAAGTCGCCCGTGGGGACGTCCGGTTGGAGACCTCCAACGGGCCCATCGAGATCGGCATCCGTGAGGGCACCGCCGCCTGGCTCGACGTCAGCTCCAACCGTGGCCAGGTACGCAACACCCTCACCGCGTCCGAGGCCCCGGCGCAGACCGAGGACACGGTCAAGGTCCACGCGCGGACCAACTGGGGCAACATCGACGTCCGCCGCGCCAAGGCCTGAGCACCACATCCCCAACCGGCCTCGCCCCCCGCCCACTTCAGCCACCCGCCCAGCCTTCGAAAGGGAGGGCCCCATGCCTTCATCTGTCATGCCCACGTCCAAGACGGGGGACGGTCACCCGGCCCCGGCCGCCATCACCTCCGTCGGTCTGCGCAAGTCGTACGGCGACAAGGTGGTGCTCGACGGCATCGACCTGCGCATCCCGGCCGGCTCGGTCTTCGCGCTGCTCGGCCCGAACGGCGCCGGCAAGACCACCGCGGTGAAGATCCTGTCCACCCTCATCACCGCCGACGGCGGGCAGGCCCAGGTCGCGGGCCACGACATCGCCACCTCGCCGGACGGAGTGCGCGCCGCTATCGGTGTCACCGGGCAGTTCTCCGCCGTCGACGGGCTGATCACCGGCGAGGAGAACATGCTCCTGATGGCGGACCTGCACCACCTGTCCAAGCGCGAGGGACGCCAGGTCGCCGCCGACCTCCTCGGACGCTTCGACCTCACCGACGCCGCGAAGAAGCCCGCCTCCACCTACTCCGGCGGCATGAAGCGCCGCCTCGACCTCGCCATGACGCTGGTCGGCGACCCGAGGATCATCTTCCTCGACGAGCCCACCACCGGCCTCGACCCGCGCTCCCGCCACAACATGTGGGGCATCATCCGCGAGCTCGTCGCCGACGGCGTCACCGTCTTCCTCACCACCCAGTACCTGGAGGAAGCCGACCAGCTCGCCGACCGTATCGCCGTACTCCACGACGGCAGGCTCGCGGCCGAGGGCACCGCCGAGGAACTCAAGCGGCTCATCCCCGGCGGGCACGTCCGGCTCCGCTTCACCGACCCCGCCGCCTACCGGTCCGCCGCCTCCGCGCTGAGCGAGGTCACCCTCCCGCACTCCCGGCCGGCCTCGACCGGGAGGACCTCCGGCGACGAGGCGCTCGCGCTGCACGTCCCCAGCGACGGCAGCCAACGCGAACTGCGCTCCATCCTCGACCTGCTGGACTCGGCCGGCATCGAGGCCGACGAGCTGACCGTGCACACCCCCGACCTCGACGACGTCTTCTTCGCCCTGACCGGCCCGGCGGACATCCCCAACCAGCCCGACCCACTGAAGGAGAACCTCCGATGAGCACCCCCCTGGCCCCCGCCCGCCCGGCCCGGATCTCCCTCGCCGTCCGCGACTCGCACACGATGCTGCGCCGCAACCTGCTGCACGCCTGGCGCTACCCGTCCGCGACCCTGAACCTGCTGCTCACGCCCATCATGATGCTGCTGCTCTTCGTCTACATCTTCGGCGACGTGATGAGCGCGGGCATCGGCGGCGCGGACCGCTCCGACTACATCGCCTACATCGTCCCGGGCATCCTGCTGATGACCGTCGGGAGCACCGTGATCGGGGCCGCGGTGTACGTCTCCATGGACATGTCCGAGGGCCTCATCGCCCGCTTCCGCACGATGGCGGTCTACCGCGGCTCGGTGATCGTCGGGCACGTCGTCGGCAGCGTGCTGCAGTGCATGGCCAGCGTGGTCCTGGTCGGCGCCGTCGGGGTGGCCATCGGGTTCCGGTCCACGGACGCCACCGTCGTGGAGTGGCTGGCGGCGTTCGGGCTGGTCGCGCTGTTCGCCCTGGCGCTCACCTGGATCGCGGTCGGGATGGGCATGGCCAGCCCGAACGCCGAGGCGGCCAGCAACATGGCCATGCCGCTGATCCTGCTGCCGCTCATCTCCAGCGCCTTCATCCCGGCCGACACGATGCCGGGCTGGTTCCAGCCGATCGCCGAGTACCAGCCGTTCACCCCCGCCATCGAGACCCTGCGCGGCCTGCTGCTCGGGACCGAGATCGGCAACAACGGGTGGATCGCGATCGCCTGGTGCGTGGGCCTGACCGCGCTCGGCTACCGGTGGTCGATGGCGCAGTTCAACCGCGACCCGAAGTAAGTCGCCGCTACGACCGCGACCCGAAGCAGCCGGTACGACCGCGCGGCCGCCTCCGGCGAAGGGGGCGGCCCGCACGGCGTGCCGTCAGTCCGTCAGCTGCGGCGGCAGCGCCGCCGTGTGGGTCACGATCAGGCCCGAGACCGCCCGGGTCAGGGCCACGTAGAGGCGGCGCAGGCCGGTCCGTTCGTCGGGTTCGCCGTCGACCACGGCCCGGGGCTCGTCGAGCACCACATAGTCGTACTCCAGACCCTTGGCCAGGGAAGCCGGGACCAGGGTCAGGCGGGTCTCCCGTGTGGTCTCCTCACCCGGGGCCAGGTAACCGATGCCCGCCGCCATGAGCGCCTCGGCCAGGGCCGGGACCCGGGCGTCGGCGGCGATCAGGCCCGTCGAGCCCTCGTTGCGCAGCAACTCCTCGCAGGCGGCGACGACTTCGGCGGCACCGGTGACCGGGCGGACGTCGAAGAAGCCCGGGTTCTCCCGGACCGACGCGACCGGGGTCAGCCCCGGCGCGATGTGGGGGAGGAGCCGGGAGGCGTACGTGATGACGTCGGTGGGGACGCGGAAACCGGCCGTCAGTTCCTCGATGACGCCGTCCGACTTGCCGAGGTGGGCCAGCGCCTCGTCCCAACTCCGGGTCGCCCAGGGGGTGGTGCCCTGCGCGAGGTCACCGAGGACGGTGGCCGAACCGGTGGTGCAGCGGCGGCCGACGGCCCGGTACTGCATGGGGGAGAGGTCCTGCGCCTCGTCCAGCACCACATGGCCCAGGGAGTGGGTGCGCTGGATCAGGTCCTGCGCCTCGTCGACCAGGACCGCGTCGGCGGGCGACCACTTGGCCGCCTTGACGCTGCGGACGGGCTTCGCCCACAGGATCGTCTTCTGCTCCTCCTCGGTGAGGATCTCCCGAGCGTGCTCGGCGAGGAAGTCTGCGTCCGTGAGCAGGCGCAGCACGAGTTTCGCCGGGTCGAGGGGCGGCCAGACCTGCTTGACGACCGCCTTCACCGCCGGGTTGCGGGCCACCGCGTCCTGCACCCGGTCGTCCGGGGCCTCCCCCGACCGCTCCATCTGCACCAGCACGGCGTGCGCGATGCGCTGCGGGAGGGCCTCCCGGGCGGCGCCGTACCGGATGCCCCGGTCCAGCAACTCGCGGACGATGTCCTCGACCTCGTACGCGGCGACCCGCCAGCGACGGGAGCCCCGCACCACCACGACCGACTCGGTGGGCATGGTGACATGCGAGTAGGCGGCTCTCCTCAGTACGTCCGCCATTCTCGCGTCGCCCTTGACGACCGCCGCCGCCGCGTCGTCCGTGCCGCGCACCTCGACATGCCCGACCAGGTCGTCGACGGTGGCCTGGCTCACCGACAACTCGCCCAGCGCGGGCAGCACTTGCTCGATGTAGTGCAGGAAGGATCTGTTCGGCCCGATGACGAGGGTGCCGGTGCGGGCGAGCCGCTCGCGGTGGGCGTACAGGAGGTAGGCGACCCGGTGCAGACCGACGGCGGTCTTCCCGGTGCCGGGTCCTCCCTGCACACAGACCGTCCCGCCCAGTCCGCTGCGTACGATCTCGTCCTGCTCGGGCTGGATGGTTGCCACGATGTCCCGCATCGGGCCGACACGCGGCCGTTCGATCTCCCGCTGGAGCAGCTTGCTGGTCTTCGCCACCTCGGCGGGGTCGGAGAGATGCTCGTCCTCGTACGCCGTGAGGTCACCGCCGGTGTAGCCGAAGCGGCGGCGCAGCGCGATGTCCATCGGGTCCTTCTTGGAGGCCCGGTAGAACGGCTGCGACACCGGTGCGCGCCAGTCGATGACCATCGGGTCGCCGTCCTGGTCGTGCACGTGCCGCCGCCCGACGTAGAACCGCTCACCCTCCGCGCCCTCGGCCTGCTCGGCGCCGGGAGCGTGCAGGTAGTCGAGGCGGCCGAAGAACAGCGGGGTCCCGCTCAGGTCGGCCAGCGCCTTGATGCGGTCGTCGATCTGGCGGGAGAGGACCTCGGCGTTGACCCAGTTCGCGGTGACATCACTGATGTCGAGGGACTCGACGTCCTCCCGCATGGCCCGCAGGGCGGCACGGGAGCCGGCGAGGTGGGAGCGTTCTCGGGCGAGCGGGTCGTCGCCTACGGGCGTGGACAAGGTGGTGCCTCCGGTGGACCAGCGGATACAGGGCTGCGAGAAGCGCGGCTGCGAGGTACGTAGCTGCGGAATGCGTGACTGCGAACGCCGACCGGTTTCCGTCCGGGCGGCCGCACTCCGTACGGGAGGCGGGCAAGAGCGGAGATTCTAAGGGAGTGGGGGAGGCGGGGGCCAACGGATTTTCCGCCTCCCCCTAGGGGGAAACGTCAGGGGCCCCCTCCATCCTGAGGGCGGCACCTCGCCCCCAAGTACTACGCGGTGACCACGCGGGTCGGTCCCTCAGACCGATGCTGTCCTTATGCCGGGAGAGCCACCATGGAGGCATGAGCGCAGCAACCATAACCCCAGCTCCGCGCCCGCCCCGGCCGGCCGGCGCCACCCCCGTCCTGGGCAGCCACCGGCACGTCCTCGGTGAGGCCCTGCGTGCCGTCAAGGTGTTCGCGGGCGCCGCGTTCGACGTCGTCGTGCTCGGCGAGTACGGCGAGGAGGCGGGCGTCCGTCGCAGGTGACCGCCGCCCCCGCCGGCTCGGAGTCAGCCGCGGATCAGCTCTCCGTGAGCAGCTCGTCCGCGTCGACGATCCGGTAGGCGTAGCCCTGCTCCGCCAGGAACCGCTGCCGGTGCGCGGCGAAGTCCTGGTCGATGGTGTCGCGGGCGACGACCGAGTAGAAGTGGGCCTGGTGCCCGTCCGCCTTGGGCCGCAGCACCCGACCCAGGCGCTGTGCCTCCTCCTGCCGTGACCCGAAGGTCCCCGACACCTGGATGGCGACCGTCGCCTCCGGCAGGTCGATCGAGAAGTTCGCGACCTTCGACACCACCAGCACGCTGATCTCGCCCTCCCGGAACGCGTCGAAGAGCTTCTCGCGCTGGGCGTTGCTGGTCTCCCCCTTGATCACGGGCGCGTCCAGATGCTCGCCCAGCTCGTCCAGCTGGTCGATGTACTGCCCGATGACGAGGATCTGCTGACCGGCGAACCGCCGCACGATCGCCTCGGTCACCTTCCGCTTGGTCGCGGTCGTCGCGCAGAAGCGGTACTTCTCCTCGGTCTCGGCGGTGGCGTACGCGATCCGCTCGGAGTCGGTCAGGTTCACCCGCACCTCGACACAGTCGGCGGGCGCGATGTAGCCCTGCGCCTCGATCTCCTTCCAGGGCGCGTCGAAACGCTTCGGCCCGATGAGGGAGAACACGTCCGACTCGCGCCCGTCCTCCCGGACGAGCGTCGCGGTCAGGCCGAGCCGCCGCCGGGCCTGCAGATCCGCGGTGAACTTGAAGACCGGCGCGGGCAGCAGGTGCACCTCGTCGTAGAGGATCAGCCCCCAGTCCCGGGAGTCGAACAGCTCCAGGTGCGGGTAGACGCCCTTCCGCCGGGTCGTCAGCACCTGGTACGTGGCGATGGTGACGGGCCGGATCTCCTTCCTGGTCCCGCTGTACTCGCCGATCTCCTCCTCGGTCAGCGACGTCCGCTTCACCAGCTCGTGCTTCCACTGCCGGGCCGACACGGTGTTCGTGACGAGGATGAGGGTGGTGGACTTCGCCTGCGCCATCGCCCCGGCACCGACGAGCGTCTTGCCCGCGCCGCACGGCAGGACGACGACGCCACTCCCGCCGTGCCAGAAGTTCTCCACCGCCTGCTTCTGGTACGGCCTGAGGGCCCACCCCTCCTCGGCCAGCTCGATCGCGTGCGCCTCACCGTCGACGTACCCCGCGAGGTCCTCGGCGGGCCAGCCCAGCTTCAGCAGCGTCTGCTTGATCTGCCCGCGCTCGGAGGGATGCACGGCGACGGTGTCGGGGTCGATGCGGTTGCCGACCAGCGGGGCGATCCGCTTGGAACGCAGCACCTCCTCCAGCACCGGCCGGTCGGTGGAGGTGAGCACCAGCCCGTGCGCGGGGTCCTTGCTGAGGGTCAGCCGCCCGTACCGGTCCATCGTCTCGGCGATGTCCACGAGCAGCGCGTGCGGCACCGGATACCGGCTGTACTGCACCAGCGCGTCCACGACCTGCTCGGCGTCGTGCCCGGCCGCCCGCGCGTTCCACAGGCCGAGCGGCGTCACCCGGTAGGTGTGGATGTGCTCCGGGGCCCGCTCCAGCTCCGCGAACGGCGCGATGACCCGACGGCAGTCGTCGGCCTGCTCGTGGTCGACTTCCAGGAGCAGGGTCTTGTCGGACTGGACGATGAGGGGACCATTCACGCGCGGCTGCCTTTCTGCGGTACCTGCGTGGCTCTGCAACGGCTGTGCACGGCCAAACGTCCAGTGTGCCTCAACCGGCGACGATCAAGGTCGGTCGTCGGCGAGCTCCGCGACACCGGTGACCCGGTGCAGCGGATACGTCCTGACCTCGTCCGCGGTGTGGTCGAACGCCGTGACGAAGCCGCCCTCGACCCGGATCGGGGCGATGACGCGCTGCGTGGCGGAGCCCTCGGCGTTGACGTAGCCGATCCACAGGGCCTCGCCGGTGAGGACGGCCGCCTGCACGGTCGCGAGGGTCTCGGCGGCACTGGTGCGGGGGAGTTCGCCCGAGCCGACCGGGGCGGCGGTGTCCTTGCGGGGGGCGGTGGAGGCGAGGTCACCGGCGCGGATGGCACGGACCGCGGCGGCGAGCAGGGTCGCGTCCGGGGCCGGGGGACCGTCCGGGACCGGCTCGGGCGCCGTGCGCGGCGGGGTGCGGTGGGCGAGGGCGCGGGTGATCACCACGTCGCCCTCGGCGGACTCGGCGGCCGGGGCGAAGCCCATCTCACGCAGACCGTCGAGGAGCGTGGCCGGGTCGGCCTGGGTGGCCAGCACGGTCGGCGCGAGGCGGCGCAGCCGCAGGACCGCGGCACGCTTGTCGGCCATGATCTCGTTGAGTATCGCGTCGTCGTCGCAGCGGACGTACGCGGAGGCGGCGCCCACCCGCAGGTGGCCGTGCTTGCGGGCCACGTCGTCGATCAGGTACGCGAGAGGCTGCGGAACCGGCGTACGCGAGTGGGCGGCGAGGAAGGCGTGCAGGTCGGAGGCTGCCCGGCCGGAGTCCAGGGCGCGCCGCACCGAGCCGGGCGTGAACCGGTAGACGGTGGCCCCGCCCTTCGACTCCACGTCCGCGAGCACGTCCAGCATCTCCGCCAGCGGGCGCTTGAGCGGACCGGGCGCCACCGCCGTCAGGTCCGCCTGGAGCAGGACGTGGTCCAGGGGCTCGGGGAGGAGCGGGGCGAGGATCCGGGCGGCGGTCGCGGAGGCGGTGGCCTGCTCGGAGGGCGAGAGGGGCGCCAGGGGAGGACGGGGCTGCGCGAGGGGCTGCACGAGGTCCGGGCGATGGTGGACGGGCAGCTTGTCGCCGGGGGTGGTCGGGTCGGTGGCCGAAGTGGCTGAGGTGACTGCCGTGGCCGACGTGGCCGACGAGTCGGATGAGCCCAATGAGTCGAATGAGGCGGCCGACGGGCCCGATGGGGTCGAAGTGGCCGAGGCGGTCGAGGTGTTCGGCGCGCCCGCGGCCCCCGGTGCGGGCGCGCCCAGCAGGGCCCGCCCGTGCGCCGACAGCGCGCCCCGGCCCGTCACACCCAGCAGCTCCGCCTCGGACAGGGCCCACCGGGCGAGCCGGCCGCGCAGGTCGTCGTTGCCGCCGGGCTCGCGCGGGGCAACCCCCACCGGGCCGCGCGGCGGGCGCTCCCAGCGCAGCCGGGCGAGCACCGACTCGGCGGACGGGGCGGCGCCCTCCGGGAGCTCGGCCAGCAGGGCCAGCACCCGGTGCCGTACCTCGGGCGCGGCGGAACGGTCGAGTCCCGGCCCGAGCGCCGACAACGCACGTTCCTTCGCGTCCCGCCCGCCCACCAGACCGGACGTGCGGGTGGCCGTGAGCCAGACCTCCGCGAGCCGGGCCCAGCGCAGGGCCGGGGGCTGCTCCAGCCACTCGTCGTAGGCCGGGGTCGCCGCGTACCGCTCGGCACTCTCGCCGTCGGAGGCGATCAGCCCGGCCGCGTAGGCGAGTTCCACCCAGAACGCGGCGACCGGCTCGGGGAGGTCCAGGGCGACAGCGGTGCGCTTCAGGTCGCGGACGCTGAGACCACCAGCCCGCAGCACCGCCGGGCCGCCCTCGTCCCAGTCCTTCAGCAGTTCCTCGACGGTCGCCAGCGCCGTGTACGCCTGCCCCGCCGCGGTCGCGTCCACAACCTGTGGACGGTGCGTGACGACCACTTCGACCACCGGCGGCAGCGGCTCCGTGGCGCGGTGCGCGCGCCCGCCCCGCAGGTGCAGGGCCACTTCCCGGGGCAGTACGACCGTCCCGGGCGCCGTCGGCAGCAGCAGCCCCCGGTCCAGGAGCCACCGCAGATGGGTCGCGGGGTCGGCGGTGACCTGCCCGTACGGCGGTCCCCAGACGAGCCGGGCGAGCACCTCCGTGGCGTCCTCGGGGGCACCGGCGAGCAGCTTCGCCATCCGTTTGCGGTTGGTGAACAGCCTGGTGAGCGCGGTGACCGCGGACACCGAGTCGTGCGTCGAGCGGAGCCCGGCCGCCGTCACGATCTCCTGGATACGGCCCGGCGACATGCCCGCCGTCGCCTCCCGCACGGTCGGTCCCAGGCCGGTCGGCGACGGGTGCTGCGGTGAGGGCGCGAGCAGCTCACGGGCCGTGCGGACCAGCCGCAGCCGGTCGTCACCGCCCCACACCAGGGCCTGTTCGCGCAGGGTGTCCAGGGCCCGGGGCAGCGCGGCGGAGACCGCCGCGTCCTCCTGGTCGCCGGCCATCAGACCCAGCAGTTCGGTGTACGACGCCGGGTCCGCCGCCACCGCCAGCGCCTGGGCGGTCTGCGACGCGAACCGGTCCAGCCGCTCCAGAGCACGGACGACCGACGCGCGGGTGCCGGCACGGGTCGCGAGCTGCGTGAGGTCGGTCGGCACGGGGGCGATGAGATCGGGACGGGCCCGCAGCAGGGCGGCCAGGGACGCGTCGTCCCGCACGCGGAGTGCCTCTGCGAGGGAACGGGGCGAGGTGGCCGGGGTGCTCATCGAACCCACGGTAGCGGGTGCCCCTGTCCGCCCGGTGTTCGAGGACGAGGCCGTGCGCGCCGAGGCGGGGGTCCGCGAGGGCACGCCCGGCGACCCCCGCACCGGCTCCGGACAGCCGCACGGACGCGGTACGGTCATCCAACGGGGTCTCAATGCGCTGCCCCCCGGAGGAACTTCGTGGGTATCGAGAGCGATCAGGTCGTCTACGAGTATCTGAGCCGCGTCGGCGACGTGGCACAGCAACGTCAGCTGCCGTCGTCCACCCGCATGCGTCTGGTCTCGGAACTGCGCAACGAGATCGACCGGCGACGCGCCAAGGCCCCGGTCGACAGCCCCGCCGCCGTCCGCCGCATCATCGCCAGGCTCGGCAGCCCCGACGAAGTCGTCGACGCGGCGGGCGGCGACGGCACCGGCACCGGGAGCGCTCCGCAGGCCCCGGCCGCCGCCGTTCCCGTACAGCGAGTCGCGGACGACGAGGCCAGGCAGGACAGCGAGGCCAGGCAGGACAGCGAGGACACCGGGCGGTCGAAGCGGCTGCGGCGGATCGTGCCGCGCCCGCGCCCCGCCCAGACGTCGGCCGAGTCCGCGCCCGACGACCACGTGCCCTCCTCGCCGCACCGCGCGGGCGTGGACGAGCTCGGTGACAGCGCGACGCAGCCCGACTGGTGGCGGGTGGACAGCAGCCCCTTCGGGGTCGGGGACAGCGTGCCGGGGTTCGTCGGCGGGGTGGAGATCCCGGAACTGCTCAGGCCCCCACCGCCGAAGGAGGCCCCCGGGGCGGAGAAGGAGACCGCCGGGCAGACCGCCC
The DNA here is from genome assembly GCF_040612855.1 of Streptomyces sp. NPDC006332. Taxonomy (NCBI): domain Bacteria; kingdom Bacillati; phylum Actinomycetota; class Actinomycetes; order Kitasatosporales; family Streptomycetaceae; genus Streptomyces; species Streptomyces sp. NPDC006332. The sequence goes on along the minus strand of NZ_JBEXRA010000012.1, from coordinate 22,605 downwards.
CGGCGGTGGAGAAGGCCGCCGTGGTCGGCGAGGCAACGGGGAAGCCCGGGAAGCCCGGGAAGTTCGGGAGGACCTGGTGGCGGCCCAAGGCGGGGGCCGCGGGGGTCGCGCAGGCCGGGGAGGCCGTCGTGGACGCCCCGCTGCCCGCCCGGCGCCGCTTCCTGCCCGGCGGCGCGGGTGGCTGGAGCAACCCCTTCCTGCTGATCGCCGCCGGACTCCTCGTCGCCGGTGCCTTCCTCGGCAACTGGATCGCCCTGGTGCTGGGATGGGCCATCGCGTACGCCTCCCGGCGGCTGAGCGACGCCGAGACGAAGTGGGCGGTCATGGTCCTGCCCGGCCTGTCCGTCACGGCCGGTCTGGTCTGGCTGTGGGGCCGCACCGAGGGCCGCTGGGGCACCCCCATCGCCGAGGGCCACATGAACGACGCGATCTCCGAGACCTGGCCGTGGGTGGTCCGGGGGGCGGCCGTCGCGTCGGCCCTGTTCCTGGTGTGGCGGTCACAGCGACGGCGGTAGGCGGACGGCGGAGGGCCATCGGCCCCGGGCAGCGCGGGGCGGCGCGCCACCAGGCGGACGCCTGTCTGTCACCGGCCCTGGGCACAATGGCCCCTATGGCCTCGACGACCGAACCCGCATCCGCCGCCGCCCCCGCGTTCTCAGCCTCCTCCGCCGCTCCCGCGTCCTCCGCTCCGACCGTCGGCTTCGACCTCGACATGACCCTCATCGACTCCCGGCCCGGCATCCGCGCCTGCTTCCTGGCGCTGGCCGAGCGCACCGGGACGTACATCGACGCCGACCTGACGGTCACGAGGCTGGGCCCGCCGCTCGCCCAGGAGCTGGCCCACTGGTTCCCGGCGGACCAGGTGGCGGCCATGGGTGACCTCTACCGGTCGATGTACCCGGCGATAGCCATCGAGCCGACGCTCGCGCTGCCCGGCGCCCGCGAGGCGATCGCGGCGGTGCGCACGGCAGGTGGGCGGGCGGTCGTCGTCACCGCCAAGCACGAACCCAACGCCAAGCTGCACCTGGAGTACCTGGGCATCGAACCGGACGCGGTCGTCGGCGACCTGTGGGCCGAGCAGAAGGCGGTGGCGCTGCGTGAGCACGGTGCCGGCGTCTACGTCGGCGACCATGTCGGGGACATCCGGGGCGCCCGGGCGGCCGACGCCCTCTCCGTGGCCGTCGCCACCGGTCCGTGCGACACCGCCGAGCTGACCGAGGCCGGCGCGGACGTGGTCCTCGCCGACCTCACCGAGTTCCCGGCCTGGCTCTCCGCCTACCGTGAGACCCGCGCCTGACGGCGCCCCGCCGCGATCGACCGCAGCATTCCCGCGCCGGCGAGCACGAAGCCGACGCCCATGAGCATGCTCAGGCCGAACATGTACGTCGGGAAAGGCGTCGTACCGAGGAGGAACGGGGCCACGGTGACGAGTGTGGCCACTGCACCGATGAAGAACAGGAGCGCACCGGCGCGGATCAGTCGGTCACCGGGCTCGGCGGAATTGGTTTGGGTTTTGTCGCGCACCGGACCAGGGTAGTTCCTGCGCGAAGGAACAACCCGGTGACGTCTTGTCACCGGCTTGAAGACCATTAGCCTTGGTACCGGCGGGTCCCGACGACCCGCCCGAGTGCTATCCAGAGCCGTTTCAGAGCAGTTTTCCGACGAGTACGAGGACGAGGACAGGCATGCCTACCGGCAAGGTCAAGTGGTTCAACGGCGAGAAGGGCTTCGGCTTTCTCTCCCGCGACGACGGCGGTGACGTCTTCGTCCATTCCTCGGTCCTCCCCGCCGGAGTCGAGATTCTCAAGCCCGGCCAGCGGGTGGAGTTCGGAGTGGTCGCCGGACAGCGCGGTGACCAGGCGCTTTCGGTCGTGATTCTCGACCCGACGCCATCCGTCGCGGCCGCCACGCGCAGGAAGCCGGACGAACTCGCGTCCATCGTCCAGGATCTGACGACCCTCCTCGAGAACATCACGCCGATGCTGGAGAAGGGCCGTTACCCCGACAAGGTCTCCGGCGCGAAGATCGCGGGCCTGCTGCGCGCGGTCGCCGACCAGTTGGACGTATGAGACCGCGTCCGCCGGACGTGTGAGACCGCGTCTGCCGGACGTGTGAGGTCGCGACTGGACGGGTGAGTCCGCGACTTACGGAAAAGCGAGCGCGTTCGGGCCGAGGGGCGGTACCAGCCCCTCGGCCGCCGCGCGGGTGAGCAACCCCCGGATCGCCGCATAGCCGTCCTCACCGAGGTCGGCCGTGAACTCGTTGACGTACAGCCCGATGTGCTGGTCGGCGACGGCCGGATCCATTTCCTGCGCGTGCTCCATCACATACGGGCGGGAGGCCTCGGGATCGTCCCAGGCCGCGCGGACCGACGTACGAATGGAATCGGCCAACAGCGTCAGCTGCTCCGCCCCCAGTGACCGCTTCGCGATGATCGCGCCCAGCGGGATCGGCAGCCCAGTCGTCTCCTCCCAGTGCGCGCCCATGTCCGCGAGCTTGTGCAGCCCGTAGTTCTGGTACGTGAAGCGCGCCTCGTGGATGACGAGTCCCGCGTCGACCTTCCCGTCCCGCACGGCGGGCATGATCTCGTGGAACGGCATGACCACGATCTCGCCGACCCCGCCACGGATGGTGTCGGCGGCCCACAGCCGGAACAGCAGATACGCCGTCGACCTCTCGCTGGGCACCGCGACCGTCCGGCCGGTCAGGTCGACGCCCGCCTCCCGGGTCAGCACCAGCGGGCCGCAGCCCCGGCCCAGCGCGCCCCCGCAGGGCAGCAGGGCGTACTCGTCGAGGACGTACGGCAGCACCGCGTACGACACCTTCAGCACGTCGAACTCGCCGCGCTCGGCCATGCCGTTGGTGATGTCGATGTCCGCGAAGGTCACGTCGAACGCGGGCGCACCCGGCACCCGGCCGTGGGCGAGCGCGTCGAAGACGAAGGTGTCGTTGGGGCAGGGGGAGTAGGCGATCTTCAGGGGCTCAGTGAGGGGGCTCATGTGGGTTCCAACTCTCCAGTACGGGCGCGAGCTTCCCGAAGCCCGCCGTGAGGGCCGTCAGCGCGTCGCCGATACGCCACGCGGCCCGGTCGCGCGGACCGACCGGGTTGGACACCGCGCGCAGCTCCAGCACCGGCACCCCGTGTGCGGCGGCGGCCTCGGCGACCCCGAAGCCCTCCATGGCCTCGGCCAGGGCACGGGGATGGCGGTCCCGCAGCGCGGCCGCCCCGGCGGCGGTCCCAGTCACCGTCGAAACGGTCAGGACGGTGCCGGCGCGCGCCCCGGTCGCCGACGCGGCCTCCCGTACGAGTGATTCCGGTGGACGGTGGGTGACGGTGCCGAAGCCCAGCTCGGTCACCGGCACGAACCCGTCGGCCGTCTCGGCGCCCAGGTCGGCCGCGGTGATCTCGTCGGCGACGACGAGCGAGCCGACGGGCGCGTCCGGCGCGAAACCACCGGCGATCCCGGCGGAGACGACCAGGTCGTAGGGGGCGCCCTCAAGGGCGGCCGCGGTGAGCGCGGCCGCTGTGCGGGCGGCGGCGAGGGCAGGACCGACACCGGCGGCGAGGAGGTCGTACCCGCCGGGCAGCCGGTGCGCGACCGCCCCGGGCAGCCGCACCTCCCGGGCGGTCCCCGAGAACGCGTGTGCCACCGCGTCCCGTTCGACCGGGACGGCGGTGGCTACGAGGACACGCATGACGTGGTGCGGGCGCCGGTCAGGCGTCCGCGTTCTCCAGCTTGAAGTTCCACACACCCTTGAAGTCGGTGCTGTCGGCGGCCTTGTTCTGCTGGACGACGCTGATGTACAGCGTCTTCGGCGCGGTCTGCCCCTGCTGGTCGGCGAACAGGTCGACGCCCTCGAAGGCGTAGTACGTCTTCTTGTACACGCTGGTGACCTGCTGGCCGTTGATCCACAGGGCCCAGCCGGTGTCCGCGATCTCCGGGTCGACGCCGATGCGCAGGGTCTCGCTCTGCGGCACCTCGATCGAGTCCGACGACTTCTTCAGCGCGCACTTGGTGGCCTCTTGGCGCCCGAGGTTCTTGCCGTCGTCGTAGCACTTGGCCTCGGCGCTCACCGAGTTCCCGCCGACCGTGACGGTGGTGCGCGGCGTCGGCTTGTCACAGGCCGACAGGACGAGCAGTCCGGCGGATACGGCGCCGGCGGCGGCGACGGCGCGGCGGCGTCGCACAGCGGATTGCATCGTGGTCATGGGCGAAGGCTATCGGGCAGGTCCCCACACTCCCGTACGCGGGGGTACGACACACTCCCGCATGCGGGGGTACGACCGTGCCGTGGGTCAGGCCGGTCAGAAGGGCCCTACGCCACCCTCGGCCTCGCCGGTCCTCCGTGGCGGGCCGAGCTCAGCAGGCCACGGACCGTGCTCAGCCAGCCGACGGCGACGAAACCGGCGCCCACGAAGAGCCCCAGCGTGCCGTTGAGAGGCATCACGATCCCGACCGCGCCGCCGAACACCCAGGACACCTGAAGCAGCGTCTCGGAGCGCGCGAACGCCGACGTACGCACCTGCTCGGGCACGTCCCGCTGGATGAGCGCGTCCAGTGACAGCTTGGCCAGCGCCTGCGCGAACCCGGCGACCGCGGCCAGGCACGCCACCAGGAACGCCCCGAAGAAGATCGCCGCCGTGATCGCCACGCCGAGCACGAACGCCACCACCGTCAGGATGATGATCTCCGGCGCCCTCGACCGCAGCCACGCCCCGACCGCCGTACCGATCGCGTTGCCCGTCCCCGCCGCGACCCCCACGATGCCCAGCGACACCGCGGCGCTCTCACCGGTCAGCGGATGCTCCCGCAGCAGGAACGCCAGGAAGAAGATCAGGAAGCCGGAGAGACAGCGCAGGGCGGCGTTGGCGCCGAGGGCGTGGGTGACCGCGATACCGACCGTGCGCAGCCCGGGCCGCTTCACCGGCTTCAGGTGCGGTCCGTGCAGATGCTCCTCGTCGGCGGCGAGCAGCGCCCGGTCCTCGCCCTTGGCCGAGTCCACCTTCGGCGGCAGGGAGAAGGACAGGAACGTCCCCGCGACGAAGATCACGAAGGCGCCGTAGAGCGGCCAGCGGGGCCCGATCGCCTGGAGTCCCGCCCCGATCGGCGCGGCGATCCCGGTCGCCAGGAGCCCGCCCAGCGTGACCCGGGAGTTCGCCTTCACCAGGGAGAACTTGGGTGGCAGCAGCCTGGGCACCACGGCACTTCGCACCACGCCGTACCCCTTCGACGCGACCAGCACGCCGAGCGCCGCCGGATACAGCTCGATGCTGCCGGTGACCACCGCGCCGGACAGGACCAGCGCGAGCAGCGCCCGGGCGAGCATCGCGCCCGCCATCGCCGCGCGGCGGCCGTGCGGGAGCCGGTCGAGGAGCGGGCCGATCACCGGGGCGAGGATCGTGAAGGGCGCCATGGTGATCGCGAGGTACAGCGCGACCCGGCCCCGCGCCTCGTCGGTGGGGACGGAGAAGAACACGGTGGAGGCGAGCGCGACCGTGATCATCACGTCCCCGGCGCCGTTCACACCGTGAAGTTCGATGAGTTTGCCGAGCCCGGACTCGCCGGCCCCGTGCGCGTGGGTCGCCTTGCGGATGCCGCGGGCGGGTCCGGTCACCGGGAGGTGCAGGGCATGGCCGATCGAGCGGAGAGTGCCGCCCGCGCGGCCCGATCCGCTGCCTCGACTGCTTCCCCTGATCCCTTTGGACCCACCGACCCCGGTGGCACCTTGGGGCGACTTCGCGGCTGCCACCCCGTCATAGTGCCCCGAGAAAGCCTCGCGTAGTGCAGTTACCGCGCGTATGGACGCGCACTTCTGACGGTGAACAGTCCCGTCGGTGTAGGCCAACCGGCGACGAACAGGTAGCGTGCGTATCTCAGCCATCCCGCAGAATGGGTGGTACAGGTGCGCCCGAGCGTGAGCGGGCGTGGACGTTGACGCGGTCCCCGGGTCCGCTCCGTCCGCCCCGTCGCCGACAGGCAGACGCACCCGAGAGACGGCGTAGGAGAGAAGCGATACCTGTGAGCGCAGCGACCACGCGAAGCCGCACCCCCGACCGCCTGTGCGCCGAGGCCGTCGACCTCGCCCGCACCGCCGCCGAGGAGGCCGCCGCGCCAGGCGTGGTCGGCGAGCACTCGGGCCTGGTGTCCGAGGGTGACCGGGTGGTCACGCACTTCTTCGAGTGCAAGGAACTCGGCTACCGGGGCTGGCGCTGGGCCGTCACGGTCGCCCGCGCCTCCCGCGCGAAGATCGTCACCCTGGACGAGGTGGTCCTGCTCCCGGGGCCGGACGCCCTGCTGGCGCCGGAGTGGGTGCCGTGGAGCGAGCGTCTGCGGCCGGGCGACATGGGCCCCGGCGACCTGCTCCCGACGGACGCTGAGGACCTGCGCCTGGAGCCCGGCTACTCCGGCGACGACGAGCCGCTGCCCAACGCGCCCGTCACGGAGGAGCTGGCCGAGCTGGCGGAGGCGGAGGACGCGGAGGTCACCGGCGCCGCCCCCGCCGGTCTTCCCGCCGTCCCCGCCCGCGGTTCCATCGCCGCGGTCGCCGAGGAACTCGGCATGCGGCGGGCCCGGGTCCTGTCCCGGTACGGCCTGCACATCGCCGCCGACCGCTGGGAGGAGGCGCACGGCGCCCAGACGCCGATGGCGCAGGCGGCGCCCGCGTCCTGCGTCAGCTGCGGGTTCCTCGTCCCGGTCGGAGGGTCCCTGGGCCAGGCCTTCGGAGTCTGCGCCAACGAGTTCTCCCCGGCCGACGGCCGCCTGGTGTCCCTGGCCTACGGCTGCGGCGGACACTCGGAGGCAGCGGTCATGCCGACCCCGCCGCGGCCCGCCCCGCCGGTGATCGACGAGACGACGGTGGACCCGTTCCCGCTGCGCCCGGCGGCGGACTCGGGTTCCGTACCGGGGGTCTACGACGAGGATGCGGCGGAGTTGGGGCACTCGTAGGGTGCTGCGGGTTCCGTATACCGGATGCACCGGGGCGGTGGTGTCGCCCCGGCTTCTCGCTCACGGCTGCTCGTGTGTGGAGATCTCGTCGAAGATCTCGTCCGTGGACGGTGCGGTGATGGCTCGGTCGAACCAGCGTCCCAGGGTGTCCAGATCGTCGCAGGACGTGATGCGCTCGCGGTCGGCGTCTGAGACCTCCAGGCCACGGCGGTCCAGGATCCGCAGGATGTCCTCGGCGCGGCTTTGGGCGATGCCCTGGGCGATGCCTTGAGCGCGGCCTTCGTCCCGGATTTCCTCGGACAGCCACGACTTGTAGAAGGAGAGGTCCACGGCCACCAGATTCCTCCAGAGTTCTGCGGCTCGGCGGTTGTTGCCGATGCCTTGTGCAATGAATTCGACGATGGGGTCGGTTACGGCGTCGGGTGCGTCACTCAGAGCGGCGGACAGCGCTTTGAGTATCCCACCGACGACCGGTTCTTTCGCGTGAGCGATGGCGGACAGCGCGGTCAGCGCCAGGTCGGAACGGGCCTCGTCCGGATCCGTGATGACGGGCAGGTTGTGCGGGCCCGCCACGAGCGGACGGAGGACGAGCGCGGGCCACTGGGCGGGCCCGATGGGCACGGGACGGGCGGCCCACTCGGCCGTGGGCCGGTCCTGGCACACGACCAGCAACAGGGGCGGGAGCTTGTACTTGGTGTGCAGGTACGAGAGGTAGTAGGCCCAGCTGGCCGGCTTGTCGGGATCTTTCTTTCCCTGGGACTCGATGGCCAGCAGGAACGAGTCCGTGCCGTCGGAGTCGAAACGCAGCAGCGTATCCACGCGGCGTTCAACAGGTCGGGTCTCGGTGAGGTCGGTCGGCAGGACCGTGACCGCGGTGGGCGGGGCGAAGGTGAGTCCGAGGGCCCGGGAAACCCCGGTGAACAGCCCCGGGTACTCCTGGAAGATGCGGTGCATCGCCTCGTGTGGCGAGTTGACCATGCGGTTCCTTGTTCTGGGAGAGCGGTCAGAGGTGTGAGGGGGAGAGAAGCCGGCAGTCACGGCAGCGGCCGGGTTCGGGGGAGCGGAAGGCGCGGTCGCAGCCCTCGCAGGTCTGGAGGGGATGCCGGACGGCAGGCGGGGACGTGGGGGCGCGGAACGGCGGTGGGGGCGGCAGCTGGGCGCTGAGACGGTGGGCCAGGAGGGCGGCCGGGCGGCGCAGGCCCTCGGGTGGCAGGTCCGTGGTCAAGGCGTGGCGTACGGCGGTGGGGGTGACGTCACGCTCCAGCCAGGCGGCGACGCCGGGGGCCAGATGGGCGGTGTCGCAGGCGGCGAGGAGGAGGCGGGGGTCGTCGCGTTGGAGGCCGGCGAGGAGGTCGGTGGCTGTCTGGAGGAGGGTGGGGGCGGGGTAGGCCGGGCGGGGTACGGCGGGGAGGGGCTTGCGAGGTGTGCGCTTCTTGGCCGCCGCCGGGCGTGCAGGGGGTGCGGGAAGTGCGGGGGCTGGGCGGTCCGGCTCGTCCGCGTGGCGTGCACGCCCTCCGGGCTGGTTGCAGGAGACCGTGCGGGTGACGATGCGGCCACCGGGGATGCGGCGGCGTTCGCGGCGTAGATAGCCGTGGGTTTCCAGTTCGCGCAGGGCGGCGGCGATCCGGGTCGCACCCTCGGGGAAGCGGTCGGTGAGGGTCTTGATGTCGGCGCGGGCGCCGGTGGGCAGGGACTGGATGTACACGGCCAGTCCGATGGCGAGGCCCGACAGCTCCCGGTGCTGGGCGAGGTGGTTGCCGATCACCGTGAAGCGGGTGGTGTGGCGGGTGTTGTCGTGAACCACACCGGAGTGGTGGTTCTTGCCCGAGATACGGGACTGGGCGTGCGAGGGCGCGCTAAGGTCTTGGGTGTCCATCAGGAAGGGCCTAACTTCCTCGGTGGTCAGGCCCTCGATCGGGATCGCTAGTCCCGGCCGGGGGCCGTCGCATGTCTGCGGTGCGGTTGTCTGGGTGGTGCCGCGCTGAGCGTAAGGCCGACAACCCGTCCCAAATCCAGCTGAGTTGGCGATGTTCACTCGCGCGAGTGAGTCGGCACGGCAGCCGGCGGGAGGGGTGGGGTTTGGTCCGTTTCTTTCACCGTCGTGGTCCTTTCAAAAGGGCGCCCCTCGCACCGGAGCATGGATTCCTGTAGCACGGTGGGGGAGGGCGATTTCGGCCCAGACCGTCTTGCGTGGGCGCGGCCCGGGGGTGACGCCCCAGCGGTCGGCAAGGGCGTCGACGAGCACGAGCCCCCGGCCCGACTCCGCGTCGGGCGCGTGGCGTTGGACGTGCGGGAGGCGGTCGCCGTACGTGTCGCTGACCTCGATTCGGAGGATGTCGGCGACGACGTGGAGCGTGAGCCTGAAGTCGCGTCCCGGGACGCGGCCGTGGGTCGCCGCGTTGGCCGCCAGCTCGGCCACGATGTGCACCGCCGGATCCAAGGGGAGTTCCCAGGCGCGGAGTTGCTCGGTGGCGAGGAGACGGGCGAGGCGAGCACCGCGTGGTGTGGGTGACAGCAGCAAGCTGAAGTTGCGGATGGGGGTGACGAATCGGGCCCCTGGGGCGGCGGTTTCTTGATTCACGTCACTCAGCGTGGCGAAGCATGCCTACCGTGAACAGTGACGACGCGAGTACGTAGGGTGACTGTCCGGAGCTTGTCCGGTCGCGTCCGGGCTGTCGGGACAGCGCGTACGGGTAGGGCGTCGCTGCATGGTCGTACGACGGAGGGGTGCGGGATGTCGGTGGACGCCGAGGCGGGACGGCTCAGGAGCGAGGCGGACGAGCCGGGGTGGGAGGTGGATCCGGACGACGACTGGGGTGTGGCGGTCGTGGCCACGGTGGGACGGCAGTTGCGGCTGCGCAGGGAGGCCGTGGGGATGCGGGCCGCCGACTTCGGGGAGGCGGTCGGGTACGGCGAGGACATGGTCTACAAGATCGAGGGCGGCAAGCGGATTCCCCGCCCCGAGTATCTGGACAGGGCGGACGAGGTGTTGAGCGCGGGTGGGCTGCTCGCGGCGATGAAGGAGGACGTGGCGCGGGTTCGGTATCCGAAGAAGGTGCGGGATCTCGCTCAGTCAGAGGCCAAGGCGGTCGAGCTTCAGCTCTACGACCCGCTGAACATCCACGGACTGTTGCAGACGCCGGAGTACGCACGCGCACTGCTTCTGATGCGGCGCCCCGCGTACGCCGGGGAAGAGGTGGAGCGTTTCATCGCCGCGCGGGTGGCCCGCAAGGCCGTCTTCGAACGGGACCCGGCGCCGGAGATCAGTTTCGTTCTGGAGGAGTGGACGCTTCGTCGCCCCCTGGGCGGGAGGGCGGTGGTGCGCCGACAGCTGGAGCACCTGCTGGAGGCGGCGCGGTTGCGGAACGTGGAACTTCAGGTGATGCCGATGGACCGCGAGGAGCACGCTGGAGTGGACGGCTCCATCGAAGTGCTGAAGTTCGCCGACGGTTCGGCGGTAGGGCGCTCGCCAGTGGTGGCCAACGGCCGTCCGGTCTCTGATCCCAGGCAGCTCCGTATCCTGGAACTGCGCTATGGCATCATCCGGGCTCAGGCGCTCACGCCACGTGAGTCAACGGCCTTCATCGAGCATCTGCTGGGGGAAACATGATTGGCAATACCTCGGCCGGGGGCGCCTCCGACCTGGCGTGGTTCAAGAGCAGCTACAGCAGCGGCAGCGAGGGCGACTCCTGCGTAGAGGTGGCCCTGGACTGGTCCAAGAGCAGCCACAGCAGCAGCAGCGAAGGTGACTCCTGCGTCGAGATCGCCGCCACCCCCCACACCATCCACGTCCGCGACTCCAAGCACACCGACGGCCCCCGGCTCGCGCTCGCGCCACAGGCATGGTCGGGCTTCGTGGCGTACGCCGCCAGGGGCTGACACCGGACGGTCCGCTTCCTGCTCCTCGGTCGATGGGCGGTACCTTCATCATCACGCCGATGAGGAGAGTGTGACCGTGAGCAAGTTCGTGCGGCCCGCAGCCGAGGGTGCCGATCCGTTCGGGACGGCCCGTCTTCGGCGCGGAGTACTCGACGCCTGGGCCACCAGCCCCGCCCGGTTCCGTGAGGACGCCAACGCCGAGGAGGATCTCGCCCTCGGTGGCTACCGGGACCGGCTCGTCGTGGAGCTCGCTCAGAACGCCGCCGACGCCGCGGCCCGGGCAGGTGTCCCGGGACGGCTCCGGCTCACCCTCCGCGAGGGTGTCCTGGTCGCCGCGAACACCGGCGCCGCCCTGGACGCGGCCGGTGTCGAGTCGCTGGCCACGCTCCGGGCCTCCGCCAAACGCGGCACCGACGAGAACACCATCGGCCGCTTCGGCGTCGGCTTCGCCGCCGTTCTGTCCGTCACCGACGAGCCCGCGGTGGTGGGCCGGCACGGCGGTGTGCGCTGGTCCCTCGCCGAGGCCCGGGAGCTGGCCGCCGACGTCGCCCGGCACAGCCCTGGGCTGGGGGACGAGGTCCGACGGCGGGACGGACACGTGCCCCTGCTGCGGCTCCCGTTCCCCGCAGAGGGCACCGCCCCCGACCCGTACGACACCGCCGTCATCCTGCCGCTGCGCGACCCGGCCGCAGCCGACCTCGCCGAACGCCTGCTGAACAGCGTGGACGACGCCCTGCTGCTGGCCCTGCCCGGGCTGGCGGAGGTCGTGATCGAGAGCGGCGACCACGCCCCACGCACCCTCAGCCGCCACACCGACGGCGCCTTCACCGTCGTAGCGGACTCGCGGGACGGTACGACCCGGTGGCACACGGCCGCCGCGCACGGCCCGCTCACCCCCGACCTGCTCGCCGACCGCCCCGTGGAGGAGCGACTGCGGCCGCACTGGTCGGTCACCTGGGCCGTGCCCGTCGACGAGGACGGCGCCCCGGGCTGCCCCCGCACCAGCCCCGTCGTGCACGCCCCCACCCCCAGCGACGAGCCCCTCGGGGTGCCCGCCCTGCTCATCGCGTCCTTCCCGCTGGACACCACCCGTCGGCACGCGGCCCCCGGCCCGCTGACCGACTTCCTGGTGCAGCGCGCGGCGGACGCGTACGCCGGACTCCTCGCCGGCTGGCGGCCGGTGACCGCCGGCGTCATCGACCTGGTGCCCGGCCCGCTGGGCAAGGGCGAGTTGGACGGCGCGCTGCGGCAGGCGATCCTGGAGCGGCTTCCCCGTACGGCCTTCCTGCCGCCCGCCGCGGAGCCTTCGGAACAGTCCGAGGACGACGCCCTGCCCGAGGCGCTCCGGCCCCGCGACGCCGAGGTGGTGGAGGGCGCGGGCGCCGAGACCGTGCGAGTCCTCGCCGAGGTGCTTCCCACCATCCTCCCCGCCGGACTCGAACGACGCGTCGAACTGCGGACGTTGGGTGTCGCCCGAGTCCCGCTGACGGACGCCGTGGACCGGCTGGCCGGGCTGGAGAAGGCCCCGGAGTGGTGGCGGCGGCTCTACGACAGCCTGGCGGGCGTGGACCCGGACCGGCTGTCCGGGCTGCCCGTGCCGCTCGCCGACCGGCGGACCACCATCGGGCCCCGGCAGGTCCTGCTGCCCACCTCCGACGGCGCCCCCGTCGACCCGGAGATCCTGGCCCGCCTCGGCCTCAAGGTGGCCCACCCGGACGCCGCCCACCCCCTCCTGGAGAAGCTCGGCGCGCTGCCCGCGACCCCGCGCGCGGTGCTCACCACCCCGCAGGTCCGGGCGGCCGTCGCCGCCTCCCTCGACGACGACGGCGGGCTGGACTGGGAGCAGGACGCGCCCGACGCCGAGGAACTGGCCGACACGGTCCTCGCGCTCGTACGGGACGCGGGCCTGGAGCCCGGCGACGAACCCTGGCTCGGCGCCCTCGCGCTGCCGGACGAGGACGGCGAACTCGCGCCCGCGGGCGAGCTCGTACTGCCCGGCAGCCCCTTCCACCAGGTCATGCGCGAGGACGAACTCGCCACCGTGGAAGCGGAGTTGGCCGACAAGTGGGGGGAGCAGCCCTTGGCCGCGTGCGGGGTGCTCGCCACCTTCGCCCTCGTCCGCGCCACCGACGTCGTCCTGGATCCCGACGAACTGGAGCCCCGCGATGGGGACTTCGCCGAACCCGACGACCCCGGTCTGCTGGACGCCGTGGACGTGTGGTGCGAGGACATCCTCGACCGGTTCCCGGACACACCCGTACCGCCGGTCGCCACGGAGCTGGTCGCCGTACGGGACCTGGATCTGGTGGACGAGGACAAATGGCCCCAGGCGCTGGCTCTGCTGTCGCAGCCCCCGCTGCGTGACGCCCTCGTCCAGCCCGTGCGGATCCTGCTTCCCGACGGCACCCACGAGGTCGTACGGCCGTACACGGCCTGGTGGTTGCGCGGGAACCCCGTCCTCGACGGCCGCCGTCCCGCCGGTCTGCTGGCCGCCGGGGGTGACGCCCTCCTGCGCGGGCTCTACGACGAAGCCGACGCGACCGGCTTTGACGACGAACAGGTACTGCGGGCGCTGGGCGTGCGTACGTCGGTCGCCGCCCTCCTTGAGGAGCCCGGCGGCGCCGCCGAACTGCTGCACCGCCTCGCCGACCCGGGCCGGGAGGTCACCGGCGCCCAACTGCACGCCCTCTACAGCGCCCTGGCCGACCTGGACCCCGAACAGGTGACCCTCCCGGACGAGTTGCGGGCCGTGATCGACGGACGGGTCGAGGTCGTGGACGCCGCCGAGGCCGTGGTCGTCGACTCACCCGACCTGCTGCCCTTCACGGACGGCGTCCCGCTCCTGCCCGTGCGCCCGGCGCGGGCCGCCGAGTTGGCGGAGCTGTTCCAGGTACGGCGGCTGAGCGAGTCCGTCACGGGTGAGGTCGACTCCAAGGGAACTGAGCACGAGGTCCCGGAGCCGGTACGGGTCCTGCTGGGCGCCCGCACCCCCTCGACGTACGTCGAACACGAGGAACTCGTCGTGGCCGGGGTCGACTTGGACTGGCGTCTGACGACGGACGGCACCCTGCACGCGGCGACCCTGGAGGGCGTGGCCGCCGGTCTCGCCTGGGCGGCGGGCCAGTGGCCCCGGCGGTTCGAGGTGGCGGCACTGCTGGAGGACCCGTCACGGACGGGGGAGTTGGCGCGGGATCGCTGGTTCGACTGAGCTTGGCCGATTCAGTGGGACGGCCGCGTCGGGCGAAGTCGGTTCGATGCGGTCTCGCTGGGCAGGGTGAGCACGGCGGTGGTGCCGCCGCCGGGTGTCTCTTCGAGGCGGAGGCTGCCGCCGTGGGCTGTGGCGATCCGATGGCAGGTGGCCAGCCCGATGCCGGAGCCTTCGACGTCTTTGTCCAGGCGGGTGAACATGTCCATCACACGCTGCCGGTCCTGCGGCGGGATGCCGCGGCCGTTGTCGATGACGGCGATGTCCCAACCGCGCGGGTGAGGTTCGGCGGCGAGGACGATCTGGCATGGTCGTTCGGGTCTGCGGAATTTGAGGGCGTTGCTGACGAGGTTCTGCAACAGCACGCGCAGTTGGGTCGGGTCGGCGCTCAGGGTGGGCAGTCTCTCGACTGTCACGCACGCGCTGTGGGTGCGGATGGGGCTGTCGAGGTCCTCGATGACGGCGTGGGCGAGGGCGTTCAGGTCGACGGTTTCGAGGTGGAGTTGTCCGCCCGCGCTGGCCAGGGCGAGCACGTCCTCGATCATGGTGCGCATGCGGTTCGCGGACCTGATGACCCGTTGGGCGCAGAACGAGGCGTCGGGGTCGCCGGCGATCGCCGGGATGTCGATGAGGTTGTCGGCGTGACCGAGGATGCCGGTCAGCGGGTTCCTCAGGTCGTGGCTGACCTGTCCGGCGAACTGCTGCAGGGCGGAGTTGGAGCGTTCGAGTTCCGCGCGTGCTTCGTCGGCGGCTTCCAGAGCTTGATGCAGCAGCCTCTGGTGACGGTGCAGGTCGAGGACGTCGACGACCATTGCGGCCAGCTTGTCCAGCGCGTCCCGTTGCGAGACGGTCAGGCGACGGACCTGGGTGTCGAAGACACAGAGGGTGCCCAGGACTGGTCCCTCGGGGGCCCGAAGCTGGGAGGCGGCGTAGAAGCGGATGTCGCCGAGGGCGCCGCTGACGTAGGGGTTGTCCGCGAAACGAGGGTCCACTCTGGCGTCCGGGACGAACACCGGCTCCGGCTCCACGATGGTGACCGCGCACATGGAGTCGCTTCGGGCGCACTGCGTCGGTTCGAAACCGAGGGAGGCGACCAAGTTGGCGTGCTCGGCGGAGATGATGTTGATCACCGCGTGGGGGACCTGGCAGGTATAGGCGGCGAGTTCGACGAGTGACGCCAGGTCCGGTGGAGCCGACGCCGCCAGGATGCCGTACCGCTCAAGGACACGCAGCCGCTCGGGCTCATCAGCTGTCACCGGGAACGATGCTGCGGCCACGGTGGTCATCCCTTCCTGCCCGGTCGGTGTCGAAAGATCGTTCCCCATCCGACGCCCGCAGCAACGGTGTCACCCTGCGGATCACCCGGGCCGACTAGAAATTCGGCCCTGGCGTGGGTGACGGTCGCTGTGGCGGGCCGCTGCTGAGCCCGAAGATGTGGAAGACGGCTCGACGTCTTACGGGGCCCCACGGGCTCCCAATGCCTCGCCGGCGGGGACCATCGGCTGGCCCTGGCCGCGTCACGGCGCTCTGAACGCATATTCTCCATGATTTCATTGACTAACCTGGCCTTTTCCGGCCAGCTTTCTGCATAGTGATAGCGGCCATGGATCACTGCATTCAAAATCACGGTGCAACGGCCTCTCCGAGAATGACTTCCGCCGGGTAGCGCCCCGACGCCGTGCAGTGACGGGGCGCTACCTGTCGCCTACGACTGCGGGCGACTACTCCAGATACGGGCCGCAAGGCCTTGCCGGACCGGGAGGTGCTGTGCGGGATCCTGTATGCCGGGTGATCGAGCGGAGTTTTGCGTCAAACTCGCCTGCTGCCTTATCTCTCACCGACAACTCGACTCATTGTGTTAGCCGTTGTTGCAGCCAAAGCATTTTTCACTTCTGCCGACGCTGGCGCGTCAATTCACGGGCACTTTCATTCCGAAAATTTTTTCCGCATTTCGGAACGCAATTTTTTCCTTGGCTTCGCGCGGCAGATCGACTCCCCGGAACCAGTCGGTTTGAGTTTTCATATTTGCAAACGGGTAGTCGGTTGCGAACATCACTCGATCCACGCTTATGTATTTCAGCAGGAGATCGAGCAGTTCAGTCTGGGGGAATGCGCTGGTGGTGAACCAGAAATTGTCATGGAAATACTGCTCGAACGGCTTGTCCAGACTTTTCTCGGTCACTTCGCTCATCTTCTCCACGATGCGTTTGTAGAAGAACGGAAGGCCCTCTCCCATGTGGCCGATGATAATCTGGAGTTTGGGATGTCTGTCGAATACTCCTGAGGTGATCATTCGGAGGCACTGAGTGACGACTTCCTGGTGCCATCCATATGCAGAGATGCTGAGAACCTGGTCCTGGAACTCCTTCTGATATTCCGGCCTCATGTTGCTGTAGTAGATTTCGAAAACCTCGTCAGGCGGCAGGCCCGGATGGATGTATATCGGCACGTCAAGGGCTTCGGCGCGCGCCAGCAGGGGCTCAAAGTCGGGATGGTCGAGGAATTTCTTCCCGATGATTCCATTGGTCAAGCATCCCAGGAAGCCATCTTCTCGAACTGTGCGTTCCAGTTCGTCTGCCGAGGCCTCCGGATTCTGCAGAGGCAAGGTTGCAAATGCTTTGAACCGCCCCGGATAGGTGGCCATCGGTCCATCGACGAGCGTCTTGTTGAGACGATACGCAAAATCGATACCCTTCTGACCTTTGACATTCTGCACACCTGGCGTATGTGCGGAGAGGATTTGAACGTTGATCCCCGCCTCATCCATTGCACCGATGCGGCGCGGGCCGAGCTCGGCAAGACCAGTATCCTCGAGGAATAACCTGTCGTTCAGCACCATCAACTCATGGGTGGAAAAGGTCTCTTCCGTGCCGATGAAGGGCAGGTCCTGGTCCCGCAGCGAAATGTCCGAAGTCTTGTCCGGAGTCTTGCCCGAAGTCTCGTTCTCGTCCGCTGCCGAGACAATGGCATGCGTGGACAAGCCGGCACCAATGCCAAGTGCCGTGGCGGCGGTCAGAAAACCGCGGCGTCCCATGGGCTTCATGTCAGTCTCTCCTCAGGTGTTTGTGTGGTGCGGTATCTGGATGCCTACTTCCTACCGAGCGAACCTGAGACGAACGTTAGAACCCGTCCTTAACAACGGCTGACACAAAGAGGTGGATCGGCGCTGACGACCTTGTCCAGGGCAGGAGTTGAGCGTTCCGTCTGGTGTGGGAATGCCGCCGTGGATCGTGTCTGATGAACTGTGGAACCGCCTTGAACCGCTGCTGCCGCAGCGTGAGCGCAGGTTCCGGTACCCAGGCCGCAAGCCGTTGCCGGACCGGGAAGTGCTGTGCGGGAACTTGTATGTGCTGCACACCGGGATCCAGCGGGAGTACCTGCCGCAGGGACTCGGTTTCGGCTCGGGCATGACGTGCTGGCGGCGGCTGCGGGACTGGAACGAGGCCGGTGTCTGGCAGCGGCTGCACGAGGTCCTGCTGGCCGAGCTGAACGCGGCCTCACGGCTGCACTGGTCCCGGCCGGCCCCGCCGCAAGCCGGACTCGCTGTTCGCCGACCGTGGCTACGACCACGACGTCTACCGCGATCAGGTTCGCGCCCGCGGCATCGTCCCCGCGATCGCCCGACGCGGAACCCTGCACGGCACCGGACTGGGCACCTACCGCTGGGTCGTTGAGAGGTGACGAGCTGGAGAGCCGGGCCCAGGCCGAGGGCCTGCGGCTGACCGGCCAAGGCGGGCTGCTGCAGCAGTTGACCAAGCGGTTTCTGGAGTCCGCCCTGAAGGGCGAGATCACCGACCATCTCGGCTATGACAAGCACGATCCGGCAGGCAAGGACGGCGGCAACTCCCGCAACTGCACGCCCTCTACAGCGCCCTGGCCGACCTCGACCCCGAACAGGTGACCCTCCCGGACGAGTTGCGGGCCGTGATCGACGGACGGGTCGAGGTCGTGGACGCCGCCGACGCCGTGATCGTCGACTCACCCGACCTGCTGCCCTTCACGGACGGCGTCCCCCTGCTTCCCGTGCGCCCGGCACGGGCCGCCGAGTTGGCGGAGCTGTTCCAGGTGCGACGCCTGAGCGAGTCCGTCACGGGCGGGGTCGACTCCAAGGGCACCGAGCACGAGGAACTCGTCGTGGTCGGGGTCGACTTGGACTGGCGCCTGACGACGGACGGCACCCTGCACGCGGCGACCCTGGAGGGCGTGGCCGTCGGTCTCGCCTGGGCGGCGGGTCAATGGCCCCGGCGGTTCGAGGTGGCGGCGTTGCTGGAAGGCCCGTCACGGACAGAGGAGTTGGCTCGGGGCCGCTGGTTCGGCTGAGCCTGGCCGAATGAGCCAGACGGCCGCTTCGCCGGAGGGGACCAGGTGGGGCGGCACAGCAACCGGGCGCGTGCGGTCGGCCTTGAAACCTCGCACACAAAACTCTCACCGTTCGTACAACCATTCCCTCGTGTCGCGTATCTGATCCCGTGAGCCAACAGGCTCCACGATCACTTGGGCCCCGTCCGAAACCACGAGCCGTGTGGAACGACGGTCGTCGGGGCCCCCTTTCTCCACGGGGAAGACACATGCGCATGCGTGCCACCCTCGGCGTCGTCACCGGCGCCCTCGCGCTCTCCGCGATCGCCGTCCCGGCCGCTCAGGCCGACGACGCGTACGGCGACACGACTGTCTCGGGCATCTCGGTGAACGCGGGCAAGGCCGTCGTGGTCGGCTCGACGGCGACGAAGACCGTCACGGTCTCGTTCACCGTCAAGGACGACTCGGGTGTCAAGAACGCCATGGCCCTGCTCTGGCACGGCTCGGACTTCGACAACGCCGACAGCGCCGCCACCGCCAACTCCAGCGACGCGTACGCCAAGTGCACCAAGGTCAACGCCACCACCTCGACCTGCAAGGCGACCTACGACCTCAAGCCGGGCTACAACGCCATCAACGCGGTCGCCGGCACCTGGAAGGTCTGGGTCATCGCCTCCGGCAAGGACGGCGACTTCGTCCAGAAGGACAACGCCAAGACCTTCAAGCTGCAGCGCCTGTCGAAGCTGACGGTCAACGCCTCCCCCGAGCCGGTGAAGAAGGGCAAGACCATCACCGTCACGGGCAAGCTGACCCGGGCCAACTGGGACGCCAACAAGTACTCCGGTTACACCGCGCAGCCGGTGAAGCTGCAGTTCCGCAAGGCGGGCTCCAACACGTACACCACCGTCAAGACCATCAAGACGAACTCCACGGGCAACCTGAGCACCACCGTGAAGGCGTCGGTCGACGGCTACTTCCGCTACAGCTTCGCGGGCACCTCGACGACCCCGGCGGTCAACGCCGCGGGTGACTACGTCGACGTGAACTAAGCACTCCCTCAGTCCTTCTCATCCGTCTCCAACCATCGGGGAACGCATGCGTATACGTGCCACCGTGGCCGCCGTCACCGGCGCCCTGGCCCTCTCCGCCCTCGTCGTCCCGGCCGCGCAGGCCGCCGGGCAGGGTGCGCCGAGCCTGGACCGGCCGAGCGTCGCGGAGCGTTTCGGCACCTCGTCCGCCAGGTCGGCGTTCGGAGTGGCCTCCGCCGCGCCCACCGTCTCCAACGTGACGGTGAACGCCGGCAAGAACATCGTTCTCGGCACCACCGTCGCCAAGACCATCAACGTGTCCTTGACCGCCAGCCACCCCAGCGGCATCGAGGACGCCTACATCGACCTCTGGCACGGCACGGACGTCCAGGACGACCTCAACGGCTGGCTCCCGCCGAACGAGGAGACCGCCTCCTGCACGGCGACCAGCGCCACGACGTCGAAGTGCAAGCTCACCATCACGGTGAGGCCCGGACTGCACAGCGATGACGGGATCGGCGATCTGTACGCCAACCTGCTGGCCGGTACCTGGCACGTCACCGCTGCCGCCCTGTCCAAGGACGGCGAGGTCTACTCGAACGACTTCTACAAGACCCACAAGGTCCAGAGGCTGTCGAAGCTCACGGTCAACGCCTCGCCCGAGCCGGTGAAGAAGGGCAAGACCATCACCGTCGTGGGCAAGCTGTCCCGGGCCAACTGGGAGGACGGCAAGTACCACGGCTACACCGGCCAGCCGGTGAAGCTGCAGTTCCGTAAGAAGAACTCCAACACCTACAGCACCGTCAAGACCATCAAGACGAACTCCACGGGCAACCTGAGCACCACCGTGAAGGCGTCGGTCGACGGTTACTTCCGTTACGCCTTCGCTGGCACCTCGACGACCCCGGCGGTCAACGCCACGGGTGACTTCGTCGACGTGCGATAGGCGATCTGCGACACCTGACGTGACGTAGGAGAGGGCGCCGGCGGGGTTTCCGCCGGCGCCCTTCTCGTTCGCGGCTGTGGGCGCGGCGGTGAACCTTTTTCATCCGTCGCGCATCTGACTACGTGACTCAACAGGCTCATGGGGACGACCACCCCGGGGCCCTTTTCCACGTGGGGGATCAGCATGCGTATACGCGCCACCGTGGCAGCCGTCTCCGGCGCCCTCGCTCTGTCCGCGTTCGCCGTCCCGGCCGCGCAGGCCGACGACGGTTCTTCCGCCTCTACCTACCGTGCGCACGCCGAACGGGCGTTGTCGCACCTCACCTCGTCCACTGAATCCGGCTCGGGCAGAACCGCGCTTCGCGCCCCCGCTCCGCCCGCCCTCGATGTCAGCTTCTCGAACTTCAAGATCGCCAAGGCGGTCAAGGTCGGGACGACCGGCAGTGTCTCCGTCACGGCCACCTACACGCTGACCCACGGCGCCGACGTCGACATCAACGCGGACGACTTCGCCAACGGCCCCACGATGTACAAGGGTTCGTCGATCGAGAACGCCACCAACATGCTGTTCGGCGAGTACCCGGCCACCTGCACCGCGACCTCGGCGACCACCGCCGACTGCAAGGGCACGATCGAGATCGACCGCGACGAGGACTGGCTGACCAACGCCGACGCCGGCACCTGGTCGGGCGGCGGGCTGGCCATGAACTACAGCACCCGCCTCGACAAGATGCAGGGCGGCCTGGGCAAGATCCTCGTCCAGCGGACCTCCCAGCAGACGGTCAACGCCTCGCCCGAGCCGGTGAAGAAGGGCAAGACCATCACCGTCACGGGCAAGCTGTCCCGGGCCAACTGGGATGACGGCAAGTACCACGGCTACACCGGCCAGCCGGTCAAGCTGCAGTTCCGCAAGGCGGGCGAGAACACCTACAGCACCGTCAAGACCATCAAGACGAACTCCACGGGCAACCTGAGCACGACCGTGAAGGCGTCGGTCGACGGTTACTTCCGTTACGCCTTCGCGGGCACCTCGACGACCCCGGCGGTCAACGCCGCGGGCGACTACGTCGATGTGACGTCGTAACCAGCGACGACAGCGACAGGACGCCGGCCCCATGACCTTCTGAGGCCGGCGTTCCGCTTTCGTCATGGGGAACCCAAACGTTGCCCATGCAACGGCCAAATCACATCGCGCGGCTACAACCCGCGCCGCCCCTCGTGGATCTCATCGCGTGAGTCAACAGACTCCTCGATCACTTCTCCCCCAGGGGAACGCAATGCGCACAAGAGCCAAGCTGGCCGCCGTCTCCGCCCTGACCGGCGCCCTGGCCCTCACCGCCCTCGCCGCTCCGGCGGCACAGGCGGTCGACTCCGGCACGCCGTACACGCTGGACGTCAGCTTCTCGAACTTCAAGATCGCCTCGGCGATCAAGGTCGGGACCACCAACGAAGTCTCCGCCAAGGTCACCTACACGCTGACCCACGGCTCGGACGTCGACATCACGGCGGACGACTTCTTCACCGACGCCTTCATCTACCGCGGTTCGTACGACGACTCGACCAACGAGATCTACGACCACGACTTCTCCACCTGCACGGCTACCTCGTCGACCACGGCCACCTGCACCGGCTCCGTCGACATCGACCCCGCCGAGGGCGACCTCGCCAGCACGGACGCCGGTACCTGGCACGCCGCCGCGGAGGCGACCGCCTTCAACGGCCAGGACCCGTCCTCCAGCAGCATCGACTACAGCAAGGTCGGCTACAAGGACCAGGGCGGCCTCGCCACCACCCTGGTGCAGCGCTACTCCAAGCTCACCGTGAACGCCGGTCCCGAGCCGGTCTACAAGGGCAAGACCATCACCTCCACCGGCAAGCTGTCCCGCGCCAACTGGGATGACGGCCAGTACCACGGCTACACCGGCCAGCCCGTCAAGCTCCAGTTCCGCAAGGCCGGCACCACCACGTACACCACGATCAAGACGGTGACCTCGGACTCGACCGGCAACGTGAAGGCCACCGCCACCGCCGCCTACGACGGCTACTGGCGCTTCAGCTTCGCGGGCACCTCGACCACCCCGGCGGTCAGCGCCACGGGCGACTACGTCGACGTCAAGTAGAACTCGCCCCTTATAGGGGCGCGGGGAACTGCGCGACAAGCCACGATGCTCCCGCAGACGACACACAACGGGAGCATCGTCGGCCTTAGAAGCCGTATCTCAACCGATCTTGGAGCGTGTGGATCGAACAGAGTTCCTGGTCGGGTGATCTTTCGGCGGTACGCGCATGAAGGCAGGGCCTC